>NZ_JAOQKH010000007.1:3026-111225 GCF_025567485.1 Porcipelethomonas ammoniilytica
AAATTCTAACGGGGTTTGGGGTCTCCCAAAGGATAAATTTTGTTCAGTCTCGCTGATTTTTTCAAAATTTGCCGAGTGTGTCCACACCGGCTTTGCTTGCTACCCAGACCTCCGGATTTGACTGCCGGCGTGCCGGTGAGTTAAATCCGAATTTTCAGCCCGTGTGCGGGCTGATTATTTCCCGGAGAAAGTGGGTTGCTGCAACTGTGCGGGTTTCTGCAAAAGTTACCGTTTCGTTTATCAGAAAAGGAGTGCGATTCAGACTTGGCGGTTTCTGCAGAAACTGCATGCCGATTTTGCCAGAAAAGGGTTAGAAACGGAAAAAAAGCGAGTGAGGTGAAATTCCGATTGCATTTCGATTTTTTTGCGGATTTTTTCTCAGTAAGTAATATTAAATTTTACCCTTGTGCGGATAAACCTCAATTTGATTTCCAATTATATACACCATTTTTTATTTTGTCAAGAGGGGTATTGAGAAAAAATACATGCAAAACCAAGTAAAAATTGCGGTAGTAAAATATAAAAAAAGACCGCAGTTTCCGTGCTTTGACAGAAATTGCAGTCTTACTGAAAATATGTCCAAAAAAATTTTTTTGACAAGGTAAAAAATAAAGAACCGAGATTAAAAATCCCGATTCTTTCAAAATAATGAAACATGTATATACTAAAATCAAATTAAAAAGTCTATCAGAATTCATATGAATTCTGATAGACTTAAATGAGCCGCTACTTAAATCATCAACTTCCATACAAACACAACGGAAAGATGATGATTTTAGCACTCTTGTATGGTGACCCGTACCAGAATCGAACTGGTGTTGCCGCCGTGAGAGGGCGGAGTCTTAACCGCTTGACCAACGGGCCATTGGTGCACCATCGGGGGCTCGAACCCAGGACCCACTGATTAAGAGTCAGTTGCTCTACCAACTGAGCTAATGGTGCATAGTAATTTTTCCACTTAAAAAGTATATCACACTTTTTTATAAATGTCAATAGTATTTTTTATTTTTTGACATATTTTTATCTAATGATCATATAAAGCAGTGCATTGCAAATAGCTGCTGCAACATTACTGCCGCCTTTTCTGCCTTTTGCTACAATATAAGGAATACTACCGTTCATAATAACTTCTTTGGATTGAACAACATTCACAAATCCAACCGGTACTCCGATAATAAGTTCAGGCTTGATAACATTCTGTTTAATAAGCTCATCAAGACGAATAAGTGCAGTAGGCGCATTTCCTACAGCATAAATAATAGGTTCTTTGATCGATGCCGCCTTATCAACAGACGCCGACGCTCTTGTAATTCCTTTTGCCTTAGCCGCTTCTGCTACATCAGCGTCTGCCATAAAACATTCGACCCGGCATTTAAGCTTTTTAAGTGCATTTTTATTGATACCGGATTTTGCCATATTAGTATCTGTTACTATTACTGCGCCTTTTTTTAGAATTTCAATTGCTTTTTCAACTGCATTCTCAGAAAAGCACAGATTATCCAGATAGTCAAAATCGGCAGTTGTGTGTATTACACGCTTTACAATTGGTTTTTCCATAGGCGGAATATATCTTCCGTTCAGTTCCTGTTCAATGATCTCAAAACTTCTTTTTTCAATATTCTCCGGTAAAATGTGTTCGATATTCAATATTCTATCCCCTTTCTAGCGTTTATTCCCTTTTCATAAGGGTGCTTTACCGCTTTAATACAACTCACATAATCTGCCTTTTCCATAAATTTTTCAACAGGATTTCTGCCGGTAATTATAAGCTCAAGACGTTCAGGTTTGTTAATTATAAAATTTTCTGCTGTTACTTTATCCATAAGACCGTAATTATACGCCGCATTAAATTCGTCCATTATCAGCATAT
The DNA here is from genome assembly GCF_025567485.1 of Porcipelethomonas ammoniilytica. Classification (NCBI taxonomy): domain Bacteria; kingdom Bacillati; phylum Bacillota; class Clostridia; order Eubacteriales; family Oscillospiraceae; genus Porcipelethomonas; species Porcipelethomonas ammoniilytica. Next base: position 4,897 of record NZ_JAOQKH010000007.1, read on the forward strand.
CAATACTTTCCTGATTGGCAAGTACAATTGCATTCGCCAGCATTTTATTATGACAGCATATTATTTCCGTCTTATCTTTATCTGACATGGTATTGTAAAAACCGTAATTACGATCACAGCGTGCCACGGTAATTCCCTTGATATGCTTTAATATGTTAATTTCTCCGGTTTCACTTCCCTTTAAAAACTGTATAAAATGAACCTTCATTCCCTGTCCTGCGGCACGCAGTGCCAGACCGACAGCAGCAGTTGTTTTCCCTTTGCCGTCACCGCAGTAAATATGAATAAGTCCCATTACACGCCCTCCTCAATGATTTTATAAACAAAATCCATATCAATATTTTTTCTCACTTCATCTGCAAGAATATCATACTGTTGTTCTTTGTAAGCCTTTCGGTCAATACCTTTTCCAATATACTCCAATCCTTTGGCAGTGTAAAGACTGTGCACAATACTTTCTGCAATTCCGTTTTCATCAAATATGCCATGTACATAACAGCCGTAAATATTATCATGAGAATCTCCGCCGGTACTGCCGTCGGAAAACTCCAGCATACTGTTTTTTATACCGTACGACTCTCCCATATGAATTTCATACCCGCTAAATTGCTTACCGCTAAGTACAGAAAAAATACCGCTGATGTTTTTAAATTTCCCGCTGACACGAGTTCTTGTTTTTTCATTTCTAAAAACCGTTACTATATCCAGTAATCCCATACCTGCAATACTTCCGCCATTTTCTGTACAGTCGGGATCCTCAATTTTTTTACCCATTATCTGATAACCGCCGCATATCCCGAATGCAGGAATATTTTCTGAAACAAGTTTTTTTATTGACGTTTCCAATCCGCTTTCACGCAGCCATTTCATATCGGAAATCGTATTTTTAGTTCCGGGAATAATTATAAGATCCGGCTTTTTCAGTTCGCTTACTTTTGAAACATATCTTACTGAAACATCTTTAAACTGTCTGAATACATCAAAATCGGTAAAGTTTGAAATTTTCGGAAGCCTTATAACTGCAATATCTATAATTCCACTGTTTTCTGTTTGTTCAAGTTTTCCGGACAAACTATCTTCATCTTCCAAATCGCAATAAATATATGGTATCACTCCTGCCACAGGCTTACCGCCCATCTGTTCAAGCATATCAAGTCCGGGTTTTAAAATATTTTTGTCTCCCCTAAATTTATTTATCAACAATCCCTTTACCAAAGATTTTTCATCTTCCTCCAAAAGCATAAGAGTACCCAGAAGCTGTGCAAATACTCCTCCCCTGTCAATATCGCCTGCAAGAAGCACTGGAGAACCTACCATTTTTGCCACACCCATATTTACGATATCATCTTTTTTCAGATTGATTTCCGCAGGACTCCCCGCACCTTCAATTACAATTATATCATACTTTTCAGCCAATGTATTATAAGCGTTCATAATATCAGGAACTAACCGCTTCTTATATTTAAAATAATCTGCCGCTTTCATATTTCCAAGTACTTCTCCGTTTACTATGACCTGTGAACCTACATTATCAGTCGGTTTCAGCAATATCGGATTCATTAATACAGAAGGTTCTATTCCGGCAGCTTCAGCCTGAAAAACCTGTGCTCTGCCCATTTCAAGTCCCTCAGACGTTATATAGGAATTAAGCGCCATGTTCTGGGATTTAAAAGGAGCGCAGCTGAAACCGTCCTGTTTGAAAATACGGCAAAGCGCAGCTGCTATAATACTTTTTCCGACATTGGACATAGTCCCTTGAATCATTATTGATTTAGCCATTTTCCAAACACCTTTCCATAGCCGATATCAGATATTGGTTTTCCTTGCGGGTACGCACAGCAATACGGTAAAAGCCTCTTTCCAGACCTTCATAATTTTCACAGTTTCTGATTGCTATATCCTCACTTTTTAAAAGTCTGTCAAGCTTAATAATTTCAGATTTCAACATAATAAAATTTGCTTCTGACGGAAAAACTTTAAGGTTCATATTATTAAGACTATCAATCAGAAATTTTCTTTCAGCTGAAACAAATTCAGCTGTTTTTTTTATAAAATACGTATTTTGCAGTGCGGCAGAACCTGCAAGCTGTGCCGGAACAGAAACGCTCCAGGGCTGTCCTGAATTACGAACTTTTTCAATCAGCGTCTCATTTTCACTTAAAACATATCCCAAACGCAGTCCTGCCATGGCATAAATTTTTGTAAAAGCTTTCAGTATTATAACATGTTTACAGGACAAAAATTTCTTTGCCGATAAATCAGAACCGTTCAGTACGAAATCCATAAAGCATTCGTCAATCACTAATATAACATTATGTTTCTGACAGCCGTCAATAATTTTTAAAAGTATATTCATATCCGTTACATTCCCCACGGGATTATTGGGATTGCATAAAAAACAAATATCCTTATCTTTCAGCAAATCAGTGTCAAAATCTTTAATTACATACCCGTTTTCTTCTTTGAGGTAGCAATATTCTATACTGCACCTGCTGTCAAGCAGCGCTTTTTCATACTCAGAAAAAGACGGAGCAAAAAGCAAAGCCTTACATGGACTTACAGCGCTAACTATGCGGTAAATCAAATCCGCCGCACCGTTTCCGCAAAGAATATTTTTTTCCGGAATATTTTCAAAATCCGATATTGCTTTTATCACATCTGTACAGTTCGGATCAGGATAAAATGAAAACTTTTCTACATTTTCAGCAAGAATTTTTTTCACATTTTCCGGCATTCCCAGAGGATTTATATTTGCAGAAAAATCATATTTAATATTTATATTACCGCCATGCTGATATTTTTTCATAAAAAACACCCTGCTATTATAATTCTTAATATTACCGTTACTGCAAGCATCAAAACAGATGTACAGTACATCAGCCTGTTTGATTTTTTTATATCATCATTTTCAATCGGACGGTTATTATCTCCGATTGTTTTCTTTTTATAGAGCTTTCCGAAGTAGTAAGCGTCCCCTGCAAGACGAATATTCAATGCTCCGGCACATACCGATTCAGTTTGTGCAGAATTCGGACTTGCATGATTAAACCTGTCTCTTCGCCATATCTTATAAGCGTTTTTTCCGTCCAGTCCAAGAATAAATGAGGATACAATCATAAGCAATGCCGTAAATCTTGACGGTATAAAATTAAAAATATCATCAATTTTTGCGGGAATTTTTCCAAAATTTATATATCGTTCATTTTTATATCCGACCATAGAATCCATGGTATTAACCGCTTTATATAAGTATCCTAAAGGTACACCGAATGTCATATAAAACAGAGGTGCGGTTACGCCGTCAGAAGAATTTTCCGCAACAGTTTCAACCGCTGCTTTAATAATTCCCTTTTCGTCGAGATTCTGAGTATCTCTTCCCACAATCATAGAAACTGCTTTTCTTGCTTCCTTTATATCACGTTTTTGTAATGCACCGTATACCTTTATGCTTTCCTTTTCAAGGCATCTTGCCGCTAAAAGATAATATCCCAGTACACTCTCGACTGCAATCCCCACAAACAAATTTATTTTATAAGCTAAAAAAAGCAAGCAAAAAGGTACGATAAACGACAGCGTCGTTATTATCATAGCCATAACTGCTCCGGCTGTTTTTTCACTACTGAAAACCCTTCTTGTAATTTTCTCAACCGCCCCGATACATTTTCCGATAAGTCTTACAGGGTGAGGAAGCTTATACGGATCTCCTATTATAAAATCCAGCAAAAACGCCGTAATTAAAGGCATAATAAAATATAAATATTTCATTTTAACTCCGATATTATTTTCAATTGTCCGTTTTCAAACTCAGTAATATATCCGCATCCGTTTTTCACCTGATAAGAATAAAAACCGGATCTGGGAACTGCATATTTTTCCAGTACAGCCATTATTGTTCCGCCATGTACTATTAATGCAGCCGTACCCTGAAACGCTTTAACGATACTTTCAAATTCATTGCAGCACCGTGTTTTAAACTGCTCATGACTTTCACCTTGCGGAATTGCCATTGTTCCCATACTGTCAATCCATTTTTGATAATCGGAATCATTTTTCAGTTCATCGTAATTTTTTCCCTCAAAGATACCAAAATCACATTCACGAAAATCATTGCAAATTATGTATTTACTGTCCGGATAAATAATTTTTGCAGTCTCGACACATCTTTTCATAGGACTGACCAAAACAGTGTCTACGTCAGGATATAAACGATTTTTTATTTCTTCAATCCCCTTTTGAGACAGTGATTCGTCTGTTCTGCCGATATAGCGCTTTTCTTCATTGCCTTTTGTTTGCCCATGACGTATAAAAATTATTTTCATTTACTTTCGTCCTTTATTATTACAGGTATACCCACTGTTAATCTTACAACTTTTCTTGATTGTGACGCAATGTAGCAACAAATACGTCCGGTTTGTTCTCGCCAATCACGCTCAAATTGATCAACCGGTATAATTCCGTTTCCTATTTCATCAGTAATAATTACTGTATTTTCATCAAGAGAATCAACAATAATTTTGATTTCTTCAGTAGTTTTTCCGTCTTTCATCATTCTTCTGACCAGTATATGAAAGTTTTTGATACACAAATATTTATTTATTTCTTCAAAGTCAACTGTTTTTCCATCAGCTATACTGTTGTTATCAAATTTAAACACAGAAACTGCATAATTACTTTTCCCCTGATAAGCTCCGCCTGTTATAAGATACATTTTATTTTCCCCCATATCAATGGTATAATGACTGCTGCTGCAAGCATTGCAAGCTCACATATCTGCAAAAAATATCCTTCCAGATCGCCTGTTATTCCGCCAAAATTTTTATAAGCAAATCTCTTGTATGCAAAAAAAGTCAAAAATCCTACAACAATTACTGCTAAACCGTACACCGGACTTATAAACAAAATTACTAATGTACAAACAGCAAAAATCACTGAAAGTATTGCAATTACTGATTTCCTGTGAGACGCTTCAGTAAAAGAATAAAGAGTTCCATTACCTTTGGCATTTTTTAAAGTTACGGCTGCAAATCCGCTTAATGTCCTTGAAATTACGAATATCAGTCCGCAAATTACTGCCGTTTTCAAGGTTCTTACCTCACTGAATAATCCGGTCTGTACTAAAAAATATATAGCAGCATAGATTACTGCAAACGCTCCGGTATGAGGGTCGCTCATAATCTCAAGCCGTTTTTCTTTATTCCCGTATGACGATTTTGCATCAATTACATCACAAAATCCGTCCATGTGGATTCCTCCTGTAACGACTATCGGAATTGCCGTACTTACCGCTGAAAATAATACTGTGTTGATTCCCAGTTTATCTGAGATAAAATACCATAAAACCATCATCAATCCCGATACAGCGCCCACCAGCGGAAAAAATCCCAGAGCGTAACACCTGTTTTCTTCGCACCATTTTATTTTCGGTACGGGTATTCTGGAATACATAGCAAACGCAGATATAATTGAATTGAAAAACTTCATGTCAGATTTCCTTTCAAAATATATGGTATCCCGTATACTGATTCTATAATATTATCGGCACATTCAAAAATCCTTCGGTTAATTTCTCCTAATGCTTTCATGTATTCAATAGTTTCCTTTTCATACAAAATACCATCTGAGAATATCTCATTGGTAACTACTATCAGCTGAGAAACCATTTTATTTATTTTTTCAATACCTGAAATTATTTTATCAGCAGCAATGTTTTTATCCATCCTGCCCGAAAACATTTCATTAGCGCATAAATTTGACACACATTCCAGCAAAACTAAATCTTTCCGAGTAAAAGTAAGTTCATCTATATCGGTATATTTTTCAATAGTTTCAAAACCTTTTTCCGCTCTCATTTTACGATGCCGTTCAATTCTTTTCAGCGCTTCTTCACCAAAGGGCTGCATTGCCGCAATGTAATATTTTTTTCCGGTAAATTTAAATGCAATATTTTCAGCAAGTTCTGATTTACCGCTTCCGCTGCCTCCTGTTACGACCGTCAGCATTTTGTATAATCCTCATACTGATCCATCTGTAATTCATCGAACCTGTGTGCAGAATGATAAACAGATAAAGCTCCATCCAGCAAGGGAATCAGCATCGCTCCCCCCGTCCCCTCGCCAAGACACAGTTCACCGTCTAACATAGCCTTAAGTCCCATAGATTCAAGCATTTTTCTTCCGGCAGGTTCTTTTGAAACATGTGAACAAAGCATAAAATTTACAGTTTCAGGAACGATCATGCATGCAAGCTTTGCAGCAACAGCGGAAATAAAACCGTCTATAACTACAGGGATTCTGTAAACTGCTCCGCCTAAAAACAATCCGGTCATGCCGGCGATATCAAATCCGCCGATTTTTGAAATAAGCTCGACAGGTTTAGTTTTATCAGGATCGTTCAATTCAATTGCATGTTCAATTACATGTATTTTATGAGCCAGTCTTTCTTTATCCAAACCAGCGCCGCAACCTGTAACGTTTCTTACAGGTTCGTCCAGAATAACAGAAGCCAGCGCAGAAGACGTGGTTGTGTTTCCAATACCCATTTCTCCGGTGATTAATATATCATAGCCTTTTGCTTTAAGCTCTCTTACTATATCCATTCCGGCTGTAATTGCCTGCTCAGTCTGATTTAAGGTCATAGCGTTTCCGTAATATATATTTTTTGTACCATATGCAGTTTTCTTTATTATAATTCTTTCATCATCAACATCTGTTATCATACCCATATCTACAGCGATAACATCTATATTATAGGACTTTGAAACAAGATTTATATTCGCCCTGTCGTTTGCGATGCTTTCAGCAACTAACGCTGTAACGGAACTGTCTGATTGAGTAACGCCCTCGGCAACTACGCCGTTATCTGCGCACATTACCACCGTACAGCGTTTATCTATTTTAACTTCTGCATTACCTGTAATTCCTGCAATTTTAGTTACCGCTTTTTCAAGCAATCCCAGACTTTTAAGCGGTTTTGCAACACTGTTCCATTTACATTCTGATAATTCCATTGCCATATGATCAGGTTCAGAGATTTTACACAGTCTTTCCATATTTACTCCTATAGTCTAAACATTTTTTCAGAAATGATTCCGCCATTGAAGGTTTATTGTAAAAATAAAAATGAGGAAATCCGGCAATTATATTTTCCGTACTGTAACCGCACTTCCATTGCTTTCCATTTAATTTCCTTGCAGTAAAACAGTCTCCGCAGAAGCTGCTGTCCCAGTAATGAAATTCATGAGACCTGACAATTTCTCCCTTTTTACAAAGCAGATTGTCACGATCTGCTGTCAGTTCTGTATAACCGAATCTCTGTAATTTTGAGGTTTCAAAAGTAATGCCGTCTATTACTCCTGCCATTCTATACTCTTTTCCATTTTGAAATTTTACTGATTTATGAAGATACATATATCCTCCGCATTCGGCTATAATTGGTATTTTGCTGTTCGCTGCGGATCTGACGCTTTCAAGCATTTCCTTATTTTCAGAAAGCTTATCTGCATACAATTCCGGATATCCGCCGCCGAGTATCAGTCCGTCAATATTATCCGGAAGCTTACTATCTTCAAGAGGAGAAAAGAAAATTATTTCCCCTCCCATTTTTCTAAGTAAGTCTAAATTATCCTCATAATAAAAACAGAATGCTCTGTCATAAGCAACAGCAATCCTTGCATTTTTGCCGTCATTTAATTTTGGAATTTTAGGAATCTCATAGTTTACTATTTCTGCTTTTCCGGCAATTTCAATTATTTTATCTATCAGTACTGTTTTATTTATCTGATCCGAAAGCATCTTTAGTTTCTCATTAAGATTTTTAATTTCATCGGCAGTTATAAGCCCCAGATGACGGCTTCCTATATGAAAATCATTATTTTTAGGTATATATCCAAAATATTCCGTTCCCATTTGACTGCAAAGCTTTTTAATATCATCTTCTAGTGAAATCGGCATTCGGTTAAAAATAAAACCGACAACGTTATTCGGTTTTTTATAATTAAGATATCCGTTTATTACCGCTCCAACAGAACCACTCATTCCAGAACAATCAATAACAATTATAACTGGCGTTGCTGTATCATTTGAAACGTCATAAGCCGACGCTTTTCCGCCGTAACCGTCATAAAATCCCATGACGCCTTCAATAACTGAAATATCCGAATCATGGCTGTTAACGTCCAAAAGATAATTCATAGTATTTTTATCGGTAAAAAAACCGTCAAGATTTCTTGATTTTACTTTGATAATCTTACTATGAAACATAGGATCAATATAATCAGGACCGCATTTGAACGCCGACACTTTATATCCAGTTTCTTTAAGTACTTTTAACAGTCCGCATGTAACGGTGGTTTTTCCGCAGCCGCTGTGAGTACCGGCAATCATAATTCTGTTCATAAAATTGTCCCCTTTATTATAAATACCGGATTTTCACCGCACAGCATTGTATATTCGCTCACAGACTTTGTTCTTGTAATCGATACTTGTACAATTTCTGTTTCAGCGCCGCATATACGAAATCCTTCCAGCGACTTATTCAATGTTTCCAACGAAACAGCGGTAACAACTATCACAGCTTTTCTATTTTTTTTAAATACCATTTTGATAATCTGTTGTAATTCTCCACCGCTGCCGCCGATAAAAACACGATCCGGAACAGGAAGCTTTTCTATATTATCCATGGCGTTTCCGCTGATAATTTCTATATTGTCGCATTTAAAAATATGCTTGTTTTTATCCGTCAGACTCATGGCTTCGGGATTCCTTTCAACCGCGTACACTCTTCCGCTGCCGCACTGCAAAGCCATTTCAACAGATACGGAGCCTGTGCCGCTTCCAATATCCCAACAAACCGAATCATTTGATATACCCAACTTTGATATAATAACACTGCGTACTTCAGATTTAGTCATAGGCACATTTCCTCTGACGAACTCACGATCCGGTATTCCCGACCGCTTTAACGTTTCACAGTCTGAATTTACTACCGTCATCACAGACAGCAATGCGGTTTCTGTTTCAGTAAAATCCTCGGCAGTACCGCAAAGTATCCTCTCATTTTCATATCCCAGATTTTCACCGATATAAACTTCCGCACTATTCATGGAATATTCGCATAGGCGTCTGCAAGCCTGTGCCGCTGTAATTTTGCCTCCGAGAAGAAAAAAAGTTTTCTCATTTTCAGCCGCATGACGAACTATATTTGAATCCATTCCGTGCAGGCTTACAAATTTCATATTCTGCCAGCTTATACCGATTTTTGAACAAAAATAAACAACTGAAGAAATTCCGCAGACAATCTCATAATCCATATCAGAAATTTCAGGTAAAAGCCTTGCTGTACCGCTGAAAAATCCGCAGTCTCCAGACATAAGTACCGCAGCAGTCTCAAAATTTTCAGTATGCAGAAATTTTGAGATATTACTGCTGTTATATGTTGACAGTACAGGTTTTTTCAGATATTCAAAGCATTTAAGTATTCTTTCTGCTCCGATAAGAATATCAGCTGATTCAATAATTTTTTTTGCATACTCAGTCAGGGTTTCACTGCCGTTCATACCAATACCTACAACCATAACCTTCTTACTGTTCATCTTTTACCCTCATTAAAATTTTTTTGATTTCTTCTGCGGAGTAACCATATTCAATAGGTTTCCTGATAATCAGCGCTTTGCAGCCGCATAATTGCGCAGCCGTAATTTTATCAGAAAATCCTCCGTTTTTACCGCTTTCTTTAGTTATAACAATACGGATATTATTCCGTCTGATATGACTGCAATTTTGTTCAACTGTAAATGGTCCTATCTCGCTGATTATATTTTCTTTTTTAAATCCCATTTCAATACAGCTGTTAATAATCCGGCTGTCTGGCAGTACTCTTACAACGAGCCTTTCAGAAAAATTTCTGATTCCTGTATATTCTGCAAGATTTTTACTTCCGGTCGTTATAAGAATGTTACCCGACTCTTTTTCTGCATACTCTGCCGCACTGCCGATACTATCAAAATACTTTACATCATTATAATCAATTTTCTCACTGTCCCTAATTACACGAAAAAACTGTGTATTGGTATCTTTACACGCTTTTTTTATATTTTCGGTAGCTTTTTCTGCAAAAGGGTGCGTAGCATCTAGCACTGCTGAATATTTTTCTTTTTCAAGCATATTTACTATCTGACTGTAATCCTTCTTGCCTGTAATAATTTTCAGCGTATTGAAAGACGAAAGAAGTTCTTTTCCTAATCCGGTCGTTACGCATACCGCCGCAGGTATACGATTACTATGACAAAAATCCGCAAGCTCCCTGCCCTCAGTCGTTCCGCCGAAAATAAGTATTCTAAACATTTTTATAACCTCTGGGAGTAACCATTTTATTGTTTATAACCTTTGTATCGCTGTTGCCCACAAACACAGTGGTAAACATATCAGCATGAAAATCCCTAAGCTGCAAAAGGGTAAGAATACCGCTTTTCTGCCCGTTTCTGCCGATATTTTTTACATAACCGCATATAGTTTCACATGATTTAAATTTTAACATTATATCGCATGCTTTCCGCAAATAATCACTGCGTTTTTTTGACGAGGGATTATATATACAAATAACAAAATCAGCAGCAGCAGCACATTCAAGACGTTTTTTTATTTTTTCCCACGGCGTCAAAAGATCCGAAAGACTTATAACAGCAAAATCATGAGTAAGAGGCGCCCCAAGAACAGCCCCGCCGCTTAATGCCGCAGTAATACCCGGAACAATTGTAATTTCTGCATTCGGATAATCTGCCGAAAGTTCTAATGCAAGCCCTGCCATACCGTAAACTCCACTGTCGCCGCTGCATATTAAAGCCGTTTCAGTACCCTTCGACGCCCTTTCCAATGCATATTTGACACGGTCCGTTTCCTTTTTCATAGGAGTTGAATAAAATTCTTTATGTGGAAAATATTTCTCTAAAATATCCGTATAAGTTGTGTATCCTACAACAAGACCGCATCGTTCGATGACGCTGCATGCTTCCATTGTCATACTGTCGTAATTTCCGGGTCCGAAACCAACAATATATAACTTCATAATGTCTCCTTTGCAAAGTCTATAGTAATGTCCGTTTGAGCCGCACTGCATGTAATTCCGTCTCCTACAGTTTTAGGAACAATAATACCTCCCTTACTGCACAGTACGGCACTGCGTTCACACACATTATCAACTCCGGTTATATTTTTTACAAAATCAGAACCCGTAAAATTTCCCTCAGCATTCATCAGTTCATGTGCAGAATAAACAGATAATTCCAGTCTGTACTTTTTGCAAAAATCCAGTATACCCTTTTCATCTGATTTTAAATCAATAGTTGCAATACGACCGACTTTATACAAAGGAATTTGATTTTTTTCAAGAAAATTCAATAAAAAGCTTTCAATTTCCTCAGATGTCCTGCCTCTTTTACAGCCGATTCCCAGAACAATATTTTGAGGTATGAGATTCAAAGTGCTATTAAAAGGCTTTTTTTCTTTATCATCAGAAATGCATATACCGATTTCACAATTTAAATCTGTACATAATTCGTCAGGAATGTTCACCGTACTGTAATCGCTTGCAAATCCAATTTTTTTATTCTGCAAAACTGCCGCCGAAACAGCTTTGGCAATCTTCATATCGGAAATATAAAGACTATTTGCCTTAGCAAAACTGTCAACTGAAAATTTTCCTCCTGTATCGGTAGCAGTAGTAATAACCGCTTTTGCTCCTGTTTCATTTGAAATTATCTGCGAAATTCTGTTAGCTCCTCCCAAATGTCCTGACAATATGGGAATTACATATTTAAACTGTTCGTCCATAACGATTACCGCCGGATCGGAAATTTTTGATTTTATAAAAGGCGAAATCGTCCGTACTGCAATACCGCATGCGCATATAAAAATCAATATATCATATTCACTGAAAATTCTTTTCACAAGTATTGATATGGTTTCATAGCTTTCAGCACCGACAGATGCATATTTGCTGTAGCAGAATCTTTTGCATTTAAAGCCTTTTGCTTCAATTTTTTTATATAGTAACTCCGATTGCATTGTACCCTTTTCAGTCACAGATATTATTGCCGCCGTCATTTCTTTACCTTTCTGAATTCCGTTTCAAACTCTGAATCATAAAGCTTTGAAAGAGAATAATCATCTCCCAGAAATTCCCCTACTGTAATAAGCGCTGTCTTTTTTATGTTATTGTTCTCGGCTGTTTCCGCAAGAGTTTTTACAGTACACCGGCATACCTTTTCATCCTCCCAGCTTGCCTTATAAACAATAGCTGCCGGAGTTTCTTCGCTGTATCCTCCGAAAATAAGCTTTTGAGATAGTTCCGCCAGCATACCGGTACTTAAAAAAACAACCATTGTCGCTCCATGCTTTGCAAGTTCTGAAATATCCTCCTTCGGTGGTACGGGAGTTCTTCCTGCCATTCGTGTAATGATTACAGTCTGGGACACATCAGGTAGAGTATATTCAGCTTTAAGCGCCGCTGCGGCTCCGCAAAATGAACTTACCCCGGGACAAATTTCATAGGGTATTTCAAGAACTTTCAGTCTGTCCATCTGCTCCCGTATCGCTCCGTAAACGCTGGGATCTCCAGTATGAAGCCTTACAGTCATTTTTCCGTCCCTTTCCGCATTTTTCATAACTTCAATTACTTCGTCCAAATTCATATAAGCGCTGTTATAAATTTCGCAGTCCTTTCGGGCGAAGTCAAGAAGTTCAGGATTAACAAGTGAACCGGCATAAATTATAACGTCTGCTTCCGAAATCAATCTATGTCCTCTTAATGTAATCAAATCCGGACTTCCGCAGCCTGCTCCTACAAAATTAACCATTATATTCCTCCGCCATCCATTTGATAATACTATCAGCGCTTGATGTTTTTCCAAGTACTCCATACTTATTTGAAAACATTAATGCACCAATTTCTAACGTATTTTTCACCTTTGCATCAAGATAAAACTGTATCTTACCCATTAAAATTTCAATTGTCTTTTCAAGTAATCCTGCCGATTGCAAAATTCCTAAAGCGTCGTCTACCGTTATACATTCATAAATTTTTTTCAGCGTTTCAGTATCTGCACCGGCTAAAAGTCCGCATGTGATCAATACCTCCATTCTTCCGTCCGCATTTGAAGAATGAGTATTCATTATACCTGCTCCAAGCTTTACAAGCTTACCGGCATGTCCTGCAATAAGAACTCTTTTAAAGCCAAATTCCACTGCAAAGTCTATAGCCTCACCTATAAAATTACTGCACTTTACTGTTTTATCAAGCTCCGGCAAATACTCTTTCAGGAAAGTTCCGCTGTAATTTCCAATCGTGATCAAAAGATTTTTTCTGCCCTGAGCCTTTAACATACTTTCTTCAGTACGAATCGTTTCAATAACAGCTTTGTTACTCATAGGTTCAACTATTCCGCTTGTACCGATTATTGAAATGCCCCCTTCAATTCCCAGCCTGGGATTATAAGTTTTTGCAGCGATCATTTCACCTTCCGGTACAGATATAATTATCCTGAAACCGCCGTCATAACCATATTTTTCAGCAATTTCTATAACAGCATTCTCAATCATTCTTCTGGGTACTGTATTTATTGCCGCTTCGCCGATTTTTCTGTCAAGTCCGCTTTTAGTAATTCTCCCTACTCCTTTTCCGCCGTCAATAATTATTCCAGAAGGAATTTTTTCAACTCTTGCATACACAAGTATTCCGTTTGTAACATCAGGATCGTCGCCGCTGTCCTTTTTTATTGCACATTCTGCATAATCCGTTTCTATTTCAGAATTTTTAATATTAAGCTCAAGCAGTATACCCTTTGGAGTCATAAGACTTACTTTGTCAATTGTCATTCCTGTAAGAAGCATTTGTGCAGACGCCTTGGCAGCAGCGGCAGCACAAGAGCCTGTCGTATATCCGCATCTCAGTTTTTTAGTACCGCAGTAAATATATTCTTCAAGCATTATCATTTTCCTCAGAGGTTTTAATAATCATAAGTGAAAAGTATCCGTTTTCAGTTTCATCTATACCGTAATGTATTCTTTCATTTTCCAATCCACAGGATTCCACAATTATCGTATTGTCTGACATTCCGTATTTTTCAACCAGTTTTTTTACTCTATTCATATGCTTTCCGCTTTTCATTATAACCTTAGTACCATTTACTGACATCAAACTTTCAAGTTCATCAGTATAACCCGGAGCAACTACAAGTACTTCTTTGCGAGAAACAAGAGGTTTTTTCAGTCTCGCAGCCGCAGCGCAAAAGCTGGGGACTCCGGCGCAAACCTCCGTTTCAAATCCGTTTTTTTCAATAATATTCAAAATGTAAGAGCATGTGGAATAAATGGAAATATCACCGATATTCAGCATTGCCACATCATGTCCCTGACGCAGATATTCCATGATTGTCTCAGCAGATCTTTTATGATTCTCCTGTGTTTTCTCAATATCATGAGACATAAGAAATCTGACGGGAACAATAAGCTTGTCCGTCATGTCAACGGACTTCTGTGCAATTGAAAGTGCAAGCATGTTTTCATTTTTAGTCTGCGGAACAATTATAATACTGCACTTTTTTATAGTATTTACAGCTTTAACAGTTATCAGCTCCGGATCTCCCGGGCCAACGCTTACTCCGTAAAATTTTCCGTTCATAAAGTCTCCCTTTTTGGCTGTTCATTCAAATTTGTAAAATACTATTTTAATTCTATCATATTATTACATTTTTTTCAAGAACACTATTTACGCTTTATCATACAATAAATATTATCCGCAGACAAATTATAATAAACAAGCTGAAAAACATAATTTTTAAAAGGAGGCGATTAATTTGATACTTAATATTGTAGGAAGTGTTTTAAACAGTCTTTTTTTCTTTGCACTGCATATTGACAGCAAAAATGTTTTTCCGAAACCATTGTCAAAACAGGAAGAAGAAGAGTGTTTCAAAAAAATGCAGGAAGGCGATGAATCTGCCAGAAACAAACTTATAGAGCACAACTTAAGACTTGTGGCGCATATTATAAAAAAATATTATTCAAATTTAAAAGATCAGGACGAATTAATTTCTATCGGTACGATAGGATTAATTAAAGCTGTTTCAACTTTTGATTATCTTAAAGGTAACAGATTCGCTACATACGCAAGCAGATGTATTGAAAATGAAATATTAATGCACTTTCGTTCCCAGAAAAAAACTTTAGGAGACATATATATCGACGATCCGATCGACACTGACAAAGATGGAAATGCTCTAACATTAATGGATATAATGGGTGACGGAAAAGACATTGTTGAGCAGGTAGATTTATCAATCAGATCCGGACAATTATACGGCTTTCTTGAAAATACTCTTGATGATAGGGAATTTGAAATTATAAAGCATCGATACGGATTATACGGCTGTAATGCTCTTACTCAAAGAGAAGTAGCACAAAAACTTAATATTTCCCGTTCGTATGTATAGTATATAGCTTATTATAAATGAATGGCAATCGCAAAAAACACAAAAGCGACCATTCATTTTTTTATTTTATGCATAGGACAAGCACTTATTCGTATTGTGCATTATAATTTCAATGCAGACATACCACAATTGGGTTTGTTGAAAGTTTTAAAGGTTCAGTATGGAATTATACTGTTTCATAAAAAACTTCACAAAACGCCTTGCAGCTATGTGTATCACGATGGATAAAAATGAATGGCACTATAGAAGAAAGGAATGTATAAGTATGGCAAGTGCTGTTCAGTGGATTAAAATTACAACTGACATTTTTGATGATGAGAAAATGCTTCTCATTGATTCAATGTCGAATTCTGATGAAATCATCATCATTTGGTTTAAACTACTTTGCTTCGCCGGCAAGCAGAATAACAAAGGCGTTTTTATGATGAATAATATCCCCTACACTACAAAAATGCTCTCCACTATTTTTAGAAGGAATGAAAAAACAGTAATAAAGGCTCTGAAAATCTTTGAAGAATTTGGAATGATACAGTATATAAATGGAGCTATTACTATCACTAACTGGGGAAGGCACCAAAATCTTGATAAAATCGAAGCAAATAACGAATATATGCGCAATTATATGCGAGAGTACCGTAAAAAGCAAAAAGCTGTTGCCGTTGGTAAAAATGAGGATAAAGTTAACGGTAAACTTAATGGTAAAGTTAACATTAACTCGGCAGAAGAAGAAAAAGATATAGAATCAGAAAAGAGTAAAACAGAAGATTCTATTTCCGATGAAACATTAAGCAATCTGGACTATGAGTCTATCATAAACTCTTTTAATTCTATCTGTAAATCCCTGCCCAAAGTAATTAAGCTTACGGAAAAACGCAAAAAAGCTATTACAGAGGTCAATAAACTTTTAGGAGATATAACATTTGAGCAGTTATTTGAAAAGGTTGCCAATTCGGATTTTCTTTCGGGGCGAAAAGGGACTTGGTGTTCTACTTTTGATTGGATTGTAGCTCCAGCCAATACTCTCAAAATTATTGAGGGGAACTACGATGACCGAAAACAAAAATCAAAAGAGGATTACTCAGATTGTTCAAAATATGAGAATCTAACAATGGAGGTATAAGAATATGAATGAAATGGATTATATAAAATGCTTCGATTACTATCGGTACTGTGCAGGTTTAAAAAGACGTCAATTCAATTATTATCTCAATAGTCTTTCTGTTAACCCACAAAAGGGACAAGAACAAGCCTTTGATGCAATAATTGCTTTCACTGAAAACTACCTGTCAGAAAAGAAGCCTGACGGTCTATTATTAATTGGTGGTGTAGGCAGCGGTAAAACCTTTATGGTTTCCAGTGTTGTCAACAACATCATTGACAATATAAGCGAAGATGAAATTTTGCGGTTAGAATCGCCTAATGATCATGTTCTGAGAAATATGTCATTTGATTACAATTGGTTTATCCATTGTATAGACTATGCCTGCTTTATATCAGTAACGGAACTATTTGAAAAATTAAAAACGTCAATTGCTTCGCAAGAAACATGGTTTTATGATAAAATGATTCAGCATCTCAAAACAGTACAATTATTGGTTCTTGATGATTTGGGTGCTGAAAAGTCGAGCGAATGGACAAAATCAGTTCTATTTGAAATCATTGATTACAGATATAATGAATTACTGCCTATACTTGTTACAACAAACTGTCCTCCAAAGGAATTAAAAGAAAAAATAGGTGACAGAAACTTTGACCGTTTAAGAGAAATTTGTACATTGGTTTCTGTCACAGCTGAAAGTCAGAGAAAAACCTCTGTGCTGTAAGCGATTAATATATCTACCATTTATAATATTACAAAAGCCATTGATTTTTAATAGTCAATGGCTTTTTTCTATATGAAAGGACACACTTATCCGTGCCCTATGATAATATATAAGGTTTTTTCAAAAATTGGCTTAGTTTAGTGAAATTCCACATAATAAAGGGCAAAATTCATGCATAGATTCAGCAAAAGCAACAACTCAGCTTCTCAACCGTTGTTAACCGCGGGAAAGTATAAGCATTTTTAGGTGAGAACAAGTCATTATTCTAAACCCAAAAGAATGTTTACAGCTTTCTGGAGGTCTGGTTTGGTGCGATAAGCCATAATTACCTTTCGTTCTTGGTCGCTTAAATCCTCCGGTGATAATCTGACGTCAAGCAATTCACTGGGAGATACATTCAATGCCTTGCAAATATCCGCAAGTATATCCGCATCGGGACGGTTAATGCCCTGTTCCCAGTTGGAAACTCTGCTGTTGCTGACACCGATTTTCTGTGCTAGTTCCTTTTGACTGAAACCACGCATTTCCCGATACTTACGGATTCTTGCACCAATTTCATATTTCATCAAATCACCTCTACACTAATTATAACCCATGAATTCTGGTATGTCAACAAAGAAATCAAGATAATCTGTAGAATCTGCTTGACTTCACAGATATTCTGTGGTAAAATGGAATTATATCCAGAAATTCTGGAAAAGGAGTTTGTCTTATGAGAGTTTATGAAAACGTTCGTACGTATATTAAGAAAAATGGACTGAATCAGTCCAGCATTGCAAAGAAAGCAGGGATTTCCGCTAAGAATTTTGATGCGATTCTGAACGGAAAACAAACGCTATGCCTGGATGATTTAAGGGCAATTTGCTATGCGCTGAACGTTAGACCTGAAAAATTTATGTAGACTATGAAATAAGACAAGAGCGAAAGGTGAAAATTATGGTACTTGAATTTTTGAAGTATGCGTACTTCAATATTACAAAGGGTGATGATATGAACGATATTCTAAGCAAATGTGCAAACAAAGCGTATATGGATTTATGCAGAACAATCAAATTTAAAACAGTTGACGGAAATATCAAAGCAGAGTACAAGGCAAAAATTTGTGATATGCTCGTCAATGAATATAATGCTTTATGTAATGCTGTCAATGCTTGTTCCTCTGAAAATGAAGAGCAAGAAATTTTCGATAATGAGCACAACCGAATCTGCGAAGAAATCATCAAAACATATTCTGAAATCAGCGATTTTACATACGGTCAGGCGCAGAAGTGGCTGAATATGATGCTGAAATATGTCCTCTTAATTGAGGAAGATTCTGTTCTGAAAAGTTATCTGCATATTCCAGTTGACAGTTATATTATGCAGGCTGTAGGTTCAAATAATCCTAAACTAAAATATTGCTTGAAATTGGAGTGCGTTCCCAAAAAGAGCGGTACTGTGGGTAAATACAGCGAAAGCACTTCAAAGCCTTGGAGTAAGTGGAACTATGAGGAATATATTGCTTTCCAAGATTCCATAAGAACTGCAATTGCCGAGAGTGATTATAATTCTCCAATTGAATGGGAAAATGAGGCTTGGATTGAAGTTGCAGAATACAGAAAATAATAAGGAGAAGTGCTTTATGGAATCTATCGTAAAAATGGTCTACAAAATGGATTTAAATATACTGAAAATATCCTGCAATGGAAAAGCCTTTGACGTTTCTCGTATCAAAGATATTCCTATTGAGCAATGGGTCTTTCCGTTTTGTTCAAAAGGTGTAAAATGGAACGGTCTTTATGAAGAATTAAAGGCATTCACAGAAAGCAATGATTTTACGCTTCATTTTGACAGTGACGATACTTCTTTTGAAATTGTAAAATATGCTTTGTCGGAAACTCCAGCTAAACTTATCGGCACAAACAATATCATTACTATTCTTTATAATGAAAATCCGTTTACGACCAGAATCACAGTCAATGGAAATGTGTTCAATACCGCTCGCATTCAGAATCGTTCTATTGACGAATGGATAAACCCAATTCAAATCAGAGATTTGCAATGGAACGGTATTTTTGAGGAGATTACTGAATTTATTGGAACTGATGTCTATAAAATATATTTTGTTGGCAAGCAGGAATTTATGAAACTGCTTATTGATAAATGCCAAAAAAATGTTGACGTATTCTACCGTGACCCTAAAATTGCAGAAAAAGTCAACAAGGTCAAACAACCAGTAAAATCTACACCAAATACTGCTTTATCTGCCCTTCCAAAAGTAAACACAGAAAATATTTCACTTTCAGTAAAGAAAACTGCCGAGAAGCTGAAAAATACTGCTGCTGAATCAGATTCTACAGAAAATCTGAACAACATTCCAATTAAAAATGATTTTATTAGAAAAAACATTATGTCCTTTTGTGCGGTCATATCAATTATTATGACTTTTCTGCCCTTTGCAAGTTTCAGTGCAAAAGCAGGAGATGTTACGGGAAATAAAATCAGCGTAAGCGGATTTGAAACGCTGTTTGGTGTAAATGAAATCAAAGTCGGCTCTAATAGTTCTATTTTTGGATTGATTCTGTTTCTCGTTCCAATAATTATAATTGTTATGAACTACATAAAACCTTTGAAACCGTTTAAAAAGTATATTGCAGTCGGCGCACCTGCCCTTGGAATTATCGGAGAATTTATTACATTTTTTGATTTAAGAGGAGCATTCAAGACTTTTATACAAGATGAGGGTGCAAAGTTAAGTTCATCTCTCGGAATAGGATTTTTCCTTATTTTAGCGTCTTATATTCTGACTGCTGTTGTAGGTCTTATGATGTATCATGGTATGGAACTGCCGAAAAAGAAAAAGAATAGGAAGTGATTTGCTATGATATGTCCAAATTGCAGTACGAATCTTGATGATAATGCAACGGAATGTTTCTTGTGCGGCTGTCATATTGAGGAACAGACTATTTCTGATGATGGGCAAAATTACAGTGTGAATACTTGTCCGGTATGTGGTTCTGAAATCGGCGAGCAGGAAAGTGTTTGTCCTATATGCGGTTCGCCTATTGAAAAAATAACGCAAACTGAAAATAATCAGGAAGAATATAATACAGAAAATATTGAAAAATCTGAACCGCAAAACAGATCCAACAAAAATTTGATTATAATTATTATTTCTGTAATTGCAGTAGTAATAATTGGCATACTGGTATTTTTACTTTTAGGTAAGGAAGATACAAAAGACAGTCAAAGTGAGGTATCTCAAGCAGAAGTTACAACTACTTTGGTTACAGAATCTACAACAGAAACTACCACAACTTCCGCCACTACAGAAACAACGACTACAGTAACTACGGAAATTACAACAACCGCCGAGTCATATGCAGATGTAAGCAGTTATATCGGATTCTGGCACAAAGAAAGTGTTGGCTACGACAGAGAGCTGACAATTTCGAGCGTAAAAAGAAATAATATTATCTTTTCGCTGTGGTACTATCGGACAGATTCAATTGAAGATATTCCCGCTGCACTTGAAAATAATACTGCATATTTTGACACGGGAGATGTTCAGGGATATCTTACATTTGAAGATGATATTATCACTGTTGCAATCACAAATTCTTCCCGTCCATATATGACTACTGAGGTTATGACCTTTGATGGACGTCATGACCATTCGTGGGAATATGAGGGATTCGATACCGCCGCTGATTTTGAACCGTACGTCATTGAGGTTACTAACCCGAAATTAAGTATCTATGATTCGCCGAGCTATAATGCAAATATTGTTGGAGAAATTACGGATAAATCAAGATATACAATTGTTGAGGAATACATTGAGCCGGGACAAACCTCAATCGGATACATCTGGGGAAAGCTGAAATCTGGATTAGGCTGGATAAATATGTATGATGCAACAATAGTTGATGATTCATTTTATGGGGAAGAAACACCAAATGTCTGGTGTCCGAACTGCGGTTATGGATTCTTTACAACTGGGGTTGGAACAGAAGGATTTAATTGCCCTGCCTGCGGTCATAATTGGTTGCCATAACATAATCATAATAAAAGAAAGCATCTCTTTCCGTTTATAATTTTTAATACCGTAAAAACAGCCGTAATCTTAAAAAATTACGGCTGAAATTATAAAAGAAACAGTTGACTTCTTTTCGTTTATATCTTATAATATATACAACATTATATTTTGCGAGGTGTTTTCGATGATTTACGGTTATGCGAGATGTTCCACCAATGAAAAAATGCAGGACATAAACAGACAAGTCAGAGAGCTGAAACAGCAAGGGGCAACCGATACTACGATTTATCTAGAATACGAAAGCGGTATGAAAACAAATCGGGCAGAACTGCAAAAACTGCTTGATATAGTTCAGTCAGGAGATACCATTCTTGCAACAGAGGTCAGCAGAATTACCCGAAGCACAAAACAGCTTTGCGATATTATTGAACTTGCTAAAAATAAGCACATCAAATTGGTACTTGGTACTTTCGTTGTGGATTGCAGTAAGGAGCTTGACCCAATGACCGAGGGTATGCTAAAAATGATGGGCGTATTCAGCGAACTGGAACGCAATATCATTAGTCAGAGAGTAAAAAGCGGTATGGAAAATGCAAAAGCCAAAGGCAAAACCATCGGCAGACCGCCTACAACAGCCGAGGACATTCCGAGTATCTTTTATAAGCATTATCCGAAATATAAAAAGGGTGAGATAAATAAAAAGGAGTTTTCAAGGCTTTGTGATTTGTCCTATCCGACGATTTATAAGTATTTGGAGATTGTGGAGAAATAACCTTACATTAAGTATAAACTAAAAAGGAGATTGTAAAAAATGGAAAACACAGCAAAATATGAATTCACAGGTGAAACTCGTATTGTAAAAAACAATAGTTCTGAACATGAAGTAAAACGTATTAGGGCATTGAAAGGATTTAAACCTCCCACTATGTTAGATGAAGTTAATATAGGGGACTTGGGTGGCTGGATTGAAGAGGAAAACAATCTTTCTCAAGATGGACTGTGTTGGGTCGATGAAAATGCAGTTGTAATAGAAAGCGCAGTTGTTAAAGATGACGCTTATGTTTGTGGGAATGCTGTTATTTGTGAAAATGCGGTTATATGCAGATTTGGAACAGTAGATGAAAATGCATTCGTAGGGGGAAATTCAATAATAAGCGATAAGGCTACCGTTTTTGAAAGAGCAAAAATATCTGGTTATGTCACAATTAAAGGAAATGTTGAAGTAAGAGGATTAGCTTGTTTAATTGGATTAAATGAAGAAAATAGAACAGTAATTGATGGCGATATTATTATCTTTTCAAGCCTTGGGATAAAAAAATGGGATGTTAAAATCTGCTCCAGAAAAATTATAGAAAACCATTCGGATATTGGTCTACCACAAAATAATGCTGTCATCAGTTTTTATGACCCCAATAGATATAATAACGACAAAAACTATAAACTTGTTGATTACAGCGAAAAAGCAGATAGTGTACTCTACATTCCGCTTGACGATTTTCAAACAGAACTTCCCGAAGCCGAAAAAATAGCAGAATTTGTATATTTTGCAGAGTCGAAAGAACTGCAAATAATATGTCAATGTGAATCGGGGCAGAATCGGAGTGCAGGCTGTGCCGCTGCGATTCTGGAACATTTTAATCATTCTGGTGATTTTATATTGAATAATCATAGATACCACCCTGACGAAATGGTATATTATGCGGTGTTGGACGCCCTTGAAGCGTTTGGCGATAACAAATAATCTGATAATATAAAAAAGACGAACCAGAGAGCATAAAAGCTCTCTGGTTCTTTTCATTTTTAGGTTACAGCCAAACTATCTATTAATGTTGAAATTTTTTATCATTTCATATCATCAACAATTTTCATAATGGTATTTTTAATCAAAGAATGGGAAGAAGCTTTTGCATAATCAGAAACTTCATGAGGTAGACAGTTAAAAAAATCTGCAAAGCTGTCAATATTTGTATTGAACTGTTTGAACATCTTTCGATTGAAATTGAATTTATGTATATGAACAGAACGCAACAGCTTAAAAAAGTCTTTATGTTCAATTATATCACTCAGGCTTTCAAGTGCTTCCTTGTATGGTGATTTATTGATAGATTCAAGTACTTTAATTGCGTTTTCAGACAGACCTATAACAGCTTGAACATCAGTTCTATTCCTTTGTTTACAATCATACTCACACATCAGGTAACCATAGTCACAGTCAAAGATTTCGCACATTTTGAAAAAATCTTCAAAACAAGGCATTGTCTTTCCTTTTTCCCAATTTGCAACAGTCTGTCGTGATTCATATGCATATCCCATATGTTCGGCAAAGGCACCTTGACTTTTAAAGCCTGCCTTTATACGCTCTTCCTTGATTCTTTTGCCAATTGCTTTTTTGTCATATTTCATGTTGTTGACTCCGCTACTTTTTTTCTATAATTTGATTTTTTGGTAGTAAAACGTGGTGTTGTAGTTTACATTGTACCATGCTATAATAAAAATGTCAAGAGGGAACAAGCTAATTCCTTTTGAGACAATAGCATACCGGTAATTGCTAAAGAGGACATTTCAAGCTGTCTTTCTCCTTGCGAAAAAACGCAAAACTAAAGGCACTAAATAAACTAATGCAGACAAGCAAAGAAATTTGTTTTTCGGCATAAGTATTATTAAAAACAATTGCGAGGTGCTTTTATTATGAAAGACACAGAGAATGTTATTACAGTTCATATTCACTACGATGACAAAGGTCAGAATGTATCTGACATTCTGAACAAGTCACTTTGGATTTTTATCAAAAAGGAGGTTGAGAAGTTATGTTCATCAAACAGTTGACTTCATCACCCAAAAGGGCTTATAATATAAAAAATGAATGGTTGCTGATGAAGGAGGAATTCTTATGTATCCTGTAATTGACAACCCACAGAAATACAAAGCCGCAATTTATGCCCGTCTTTCAAAAGAAGATGATAATAAGACAGGAGATGATTCAGAGAGTATAAAAAATCAGATAGCTTTGATTCAGGACTATGCTGAAAAGCAAAAAATTTCAATATGCGAAACATACATTGACGATGGTATTTCAGGCACTACATCGGAAAGACCTAATCTTGAACGTATGATAAATGACATTATCGAAAAGAAAATAAATATGGTCATTACAAAGGACCTTTCAAGATTAAGCCGTAACTATATTGATACTGGTCGATTTCTTGAAGTATTTTTCCCTGAGAACAATGTTCGATACATTTCCCTGCTTGATGAAATTGATACGTTCTCAGAAAGCTACAACGATGATATTACGCCTTTCAAAGGACTGTTCAACGATATGTATGCAAAAGACATATCGAAGAAAGTTTTAAGCGTAAAGCGTAAAAAGCAAAAACAGGGACTTTTTATCGGCGGAAAAGCTCCGTACGGTTATAAAAAATCTCCTACGAATAAAAACGCAATTATCATTGATGAGTATGCCGCTGAAATTGTAAAACGCATTTTCAAACTGGCAATTGACGGAATGTCTTGCCGTCAGATAGCAGTAACTCTGACAGAGGAAAACATTCCTACACCGGCGCAGTATGCAAAGATACGATTGAAAAAGAAAGCGCCATTCTCCGGTAAATGGAGTTCTGAACGCATCAGCGAAATGCTTCAGAACGAGGTTTACATAGGGAATATGGTGCAAGGACGAGTGAAAAAGGCAAGCTACAAATCCAAAAAGCTAATAAAAATGCCCCGTGAAGAATGGATCGTCGTAGAAAATACGCACGAAGCCATTATTGATAAGGAAACTTTTCAAAAGGTAGGAGAACTCATAAAGAGCAGAACACATACAAGACATCGAACTTATGATTTCCCATTAAAAGGAATTATCTTCTGCAAGGAATGCGGTTATCCTCTTGCGACTATCAAAAGAACTCTGTCCGGCGGAAAACCTATACTGTATTTCATATGCAGGACTTACCAGAGATTTACGCAGTATCATGAGTGTACTTGCCATTGTGTAAGGGTCGAGGATGTATCTAACGCAGTAGTAAGTGAAGTCCGCAGAATATGTAAGAATTATCTGGATTGTCTCGATACGGAAAAACTTACCGAAAAAGCGCAGAAGCAGCTTCAAACGGAACTGCGCAAGCAAGGCAGAGACATCACAGCTCTGAAAACGAAAATGGAATCTATTCGTATGAAGATCGACAATGCTTACGATGATAAACTGTCTGGGAACATTGATAATCAAACATTCCAGCGAATTTATGCCAAGCTTCAGGAAGAAGAAGCAGCTGCCCGAACTAAGCTGACTGAACTTGAAAACAACAAAAAAGACAGTCCATCCATTAACGAGGAAAAAATCAAAGAGTTAGTAAAAAAGTTTATTGACTCCGAAGATTATACCCGTGAGCTGTTTGTCAGTCTTATCGAAAAGATCGAATTATCTGAAAATAAAGAACTTGATATTCACTTCAAGTTTCCGGAACTAAAAATAGCCGATCGTTTATAATAATTCCTATACTACGTTTCAAGAATTGAAAAAAAGGCGCTGTCATCCCTGCGGAAAATGTACGAAAAAAATCCATACTAATTTAATTAAAGCAAAAACTTCCGTTTAGATTTTTAACGGAAGTTTTTGCTTTTTAACATAATTACTCAAGAAAAAACGGCAATACTTGCCGTCATCAGGTTAGACAAGACTAACCTGATGACAATTTTATTCATATACAATATTGATTAAGTACATTTTTCAAAGCACTCACGCTGGCGCTATGTATTCTTGCCACCGGGATATCATATTTTGCTGATCTTTGATTCACTCTTTGAACCATTTTATGAGAACAGGTATTAGTAAAAACCACCATAAGATCGGGAGTTCCCAGTTTGTTTTCAAAATCTGCCGGCATTTGTGTAAAAACCTTGGCTTTACATTTAAATGATTTACATATATCTTTATATCTTGTAGCCATTCGGTCATTTCCACCTACTACTACTATGCTCATTTTTTACCTCCTTTCCCAAGTTAGCATCTGCTTACCAATATAGTATAACATATATAGGTAATTTAGTCAAGTTTTTTTTATTTTTTACTTAAAATTTTCACGTCGGCATTTACTTTTTTTAAGTTTAATGCTATAATATCTAAAGCTGAACTGAGTGGATCATATCTCAGTAAATATAAACTTTTATATATTTTATGAGTTGGTGAAATTATATGAAAATGTTTTTTAAAAAATTATCTACATTTCAAATGATTATTTTGGGTTTTGCAGGAGTAATTCTTGCCGGAAGTCTTATTTTGATGCTTCCGTTTTCAACAGCGGAAAATGTATCGGCACCATTTATGGATACGCTGTTCACTTCCGTTTCGGCAGTCTGCGTTACCGGACTAATCGTTCACGATACCGCTACATACTGGTCAGGCTTTGGTCAGGCAGTAATACTGATTCTTATTCAAATAGGAGGATTAGGAGTTGTTTCGGCTGCTACATCCATTGCACTTTTCTCAGGGAAAAAAATAAATTTAAAACAAAGAAGTACAATGCAGGAAGCCCTTTCTGCACCTCAGGTTGGAGGTATTGTAAAACTAACGGGTTTCATAATAAAAATAACATTTTTTATTGAATTTGTCGGATGCGTCATTATGGCTCCTGTTTTCTGCAAAGATTTTGGATTTTTTAAAGGATTGTGGTATTCCGTTTTTCACTCTGTTTCTGCATTCTGTAACGCCGGATTTGATTTAATGGGTGTAAAAGAACAATATTCCTCACTAACTTCCTATTCAGGTCACCCTTTAATTAATATTGTGATCATGCTTCTTATAATAATCGGCGGTATAGGATTTATGACGCTTGATGATATAAAATGCAATAAATTTCATATAAAAAAATATCGTATGCAGACTAAAGTAATACTAGTAACTTCAGGACTTCTTATTTTAATCCCTGCTGTTTATTTCTTCTTCTTTGAATTTTCTTCCGACCGATGGAATATTTCGCTTTCAAAACGCATATTCTATTCATTGTTTCAAGCTGTCACACCCAGAACCGCCGGATTCAACACAGTAAATTTTAACATAATGAAACAGGGATCTCTTGTTATTATGCTTGTCCTTATGCTTACAGGCGGTTCGCCGGGTTCAACAGCCGGAGGAATGAAAACAACTACTTTGGCTGTTCTTATTTCATCTGCAATATCAGTATTCAAGCGTCGGGAAGATACAAGATTTTTCGGCAGACGCATTCCGGATGATGCAATAAAAAAATCAACTGCAATTCTCATGATGTATCTTTCACTTTTCCTGACCGGCGGTATCATAATCAGCAACATTGAAAATCTGCCTGTACTTGATTGTTTATTTGAAACGGCTTCGGCAATAGGAACAGTAGGATTATCAAAAGGAATTACACCGGAGCTTGGAAATGCATCTCATATAATACTTATGATATTAATGTTTGTAGGAAGAGTCGGAGGTCTTACGTTTATATTTGCAGCCTTGTTCTCTAAGAGTAACAGTGTGGCAAAGCTTCCGCTTGAAAAGATAAATGTCGGATAAGACAGAAAGGATAAATACAAATGAAAACAATTTTACTTATTGGTCTGGGTAGATTCGGACGTCATATAGCACAAAAATTAAATGAACTTGACCATCAGGTTATGGCTATTGACAAAAATGAAAACAGGGTTGAAGCCGCTCTTTCTTACGTCACAAGCGCACAGATAGGAGACGCAACAAAAAAGGATTTTCTCAGTACAGTAGGCGTAGGAAATTTTGACGTATGTATTGTAGCCATCGGGGATAATTTCCAGAGTTCATTGGAAACTACATTGCTCCTTAAAGAACTTGGAGCACAAAAGGTCGTATCCAGAGCGGCAAGAGATGTACATGCAAAATTTCTTCTCAGAAACGGTGCAGACGAAATAGTCTATCCCGAAAAGCAGCTTGCTTCATGGACGGCGATCAGATATTCCTCAGATCATGTCTTTGACTATGTTGAAATCGACGGGGATTATGCAATTTTTGAAGTGTCAGTTCCCAAAAGCTGGATCGGAAAAACAGTAGGTCAAATAGATATACGCCGCAGATACAATATAAATATTCTTGCTATCCGCACAAACGGAAAGCTGTGTCCGGATATTTCAGCAGATACTCCAATGCCTGAATCCAGTACTATTCTTGTTCTTGGTTTATATAGTTCAATGCATAAATGTTTTCATATTTAACAAATAATATTTACATAAAAATCGGATAGAATAATTTTATTATAATGTTCTAATATTGAAAGGAGCTTCCATGAAAACATTTACTTATACAATTAAAGATGATTTAGGAATCCATGCCAGACCCGCCGGTCTTCTTGTTAAAACCGCTAAAAATTTCAATAGTGAAATTACAATTGCAAAAGACGGAAAATCAGTAAATGCATTAAAACTTATGGCGCTTATGGGACTTGGAGTAAAGTGCGGGGACACTATTACTGTAACTGTTTCCGGCGAAGATGAAGAATCAGCAGCTTCGGCAATGGAAGAATTTTTTAAATCAAATCTATAATAATAAATTATAAATAAAAAATCGTCATTTAATTTTAACTAATGTATATGCATAAAAATCGCCTGAGAATCAAAATTCTCAGGCGATACTTCTGATATAGTCACTTATATTTTGTTTTTTATGTTCATATATTCTTTGGAAAAATTAAAATATTTATTATACTCTCCGGTATCACAGCATCTTATTTGTAAACCAAATAAAATTTCAGAAAATACTAAAGAAATATCTCAGGATTTTGTAAAAGAATCTCTTTCTGAATATGACTCAGCCGTTTAAGTCTATACTCAAGTTTTCTTGCAATTTTATCCGAATCAAACTTCCATACCGCCTCAATATATATAACACGATGACTGTGCGTATATTTTGCGCCGCCTGCCAAAACTCCCAGATGCTGTTTTATTCTTTTGACTATATCAGCAGCAATACCTGTATATAACGAATTATCTGCACATCTAAGCATATAAACATACATATTTTTTATATAAACAGCAAGCTATCTGTCGTCTCTTCCGACATAATCCTGCTTTTTTACTAAGCTTTTATACGACGGTCTGATAATTTTATTAACCGATACCAATTCTTCAATTCTATGAGCGCTCCAACCTGCAATTCTTGCAATTGCAAACAACGGAGTATATAATTCTACCGGAATATCAAGCATATTATAAACAAATCCACTGTAAAAATCTACATTGGGACTAACACCTTTGAATATCTGACGCTCCTGAGCAATAAGCTTCGGAGCAATTTTTTCAATATTGTTGTAAAGCGCCATATCCTTATCTCTTCCCTTTGCCTTGGCAAGCTTTTCTACAAACGTCTTAAATATGACCTCTCGGGGATCTGACAGTGAATATACAGCATGTCCCATACCGTAAATCAAGCCTTTCCGGTCAAATGCTTCCTTATGAAGTATTTTTGCCAGATATGCGCTGATTTCTTCTTCATCTTCATAATCAGACACATGATTGCGGATATCGTCCATCATTCTCATAACCATTATATTTGCACCGCCGTGCTTATGCCCCTTCAAAGAAGAAAGCGCCGCCGCTATTGCAGAATAAGTGTCCGAACCCGATGAAGTTACCACTCTGGTAGTAAATGTAGAATTATTTCCGCCTCCATGTTCCATATGAAGCAGAAGAGCAACGTCAAGCACCTGCGCTTCAAGCTTTGTATATTTCATATCAGGACGCAGCATACGAAGAAAATTCTCAGACGCTGAAAGATTTGCTTCCGGTCTGTGTATATACATACTTTCATTTTTTTCATAATGATTATAAGCATGATACGCGTATACAGCCAGCATTGGAAAAACACTGATCAATTGAATGCTCTGTCTTAACACATTGCTGATTTCCAGATTTTCAGCCTGTTTATCATAAGAAGCCAACGTAAGGACACTTCGTGTCATAGAATTCATAATATCATAGCTAGGCGCTTTCATAATAACGTCCCTGGTAAAATTAGTCGGCAGTTCCATACATTCTGCAATTATATCAAGAAATTGTTTTAATTCATCATTGGACGGAAGCTTACCGAAAAGCAATAAGTAAGCAGCTTCTTCAAATATAAACTTTTCTCCCTTGCTTCCCTGTACCAAATCTTTTACATCATATCCCCGATAAAGAAGCTGACCGTCGCTGGGAACCTTCTTTCCGTCAATTATTTTAAACGCACTGACTTCTGAAATATTTGTAAGTCCGGTTAAAACCCCATTGCCGTTTATATCCCTCAGTCCCATATTTACACCGTATTCACGAAAAAGATCCTTGCTTATACTGTCGTTTTCTATGCACAAATTCTCTCGCTTTTTAGTATAATTGGAAATCTTATCCATATAACCCATATATATGCCTCCTTTAAGTTGAATATATTAAATTAGCACTCTTTTGATATGAGTGCCAACCAAAAAATAAATAATAATGCTTCAGTAAAGAAGCATTAACACTAATATAATAATATTGTAACATAAAAAGCGAAATATGTCAATCAATTTCATCAAATTATCACAATTCTTTAAAGATAACAAAAAAGCAGTCAAATTTTTTAATTTGACTGCTCCAATTTTCACATTACTTTTCTTCTTATTAAAATATAATCAAATACGTTTACCTTTCCGTCATCATTAATATCTGCCAGAAAAAACTGCTGTTCACTGAATTTTTCCAGCTTAACAAGATATTTATTCATAATGACAATATCAGATACATCTACTTTTTTATTAATATTAATATCGCCCTTTTCATAAACAGGTTCAGACGCTTCAACAATCCACTTCTGACATGATTCTCCGTTTACTTCCCATTGCTGAACATTAGCTCCGCTTCCTTTAGAACCGCCTGCTGTTTCCAAGGCGCCGGCATCCTTTGAAGCTCTTGTCAGTATATAGTAAGAGCCGTCCGGATTCTTTACAAATTTAAACAAATGGGAGCTTGTTTTATTGTTTGTAAGTATTTCAGCGTTCCCGCCGTTTTCTTTCGTTCCTCCTGAAATATTTAGATAATACGTTTTTCCGTCTGCCAATTGAGATATAACGTAATAATAACCGCCGCCGAAGCTTTTAAGAGTCCATGAATTGTGTGCGCTTATACCGTCGGCGCCCCACTGCTGAACGTTAGTATTATCAGAAGCCTTGCCTCCTTCCGCTTCCATATACAAACCGCTGTTTAAGTTTTTAAACATATAAATACTGTTCGTATCCATTATACAGCCTGTATCCTCAACCTGAGTAAGTATCCATTTCTGAGACTTATCTCCCGCTTTGTATTCCCACTGAATAATATTGGCTCCGCTGGAAGTTGAAGCTGATGAAACGGCAACACAGCTTTTATCTCCGGAAGACTTTGTCAAAATATAATATGTACCGTCATCATTCCTTACAAATTTAAATTGCTGGGCGTCGGCCTTTGTATCGGTGTATATCTGAATATTTGTGCCATTATCAGATTTTCCCATATCAATATCCAATAAATAAGTTACTTTATCGCCAAGCTGAGAATAAAGGTAATAATAACCATTTCCTGCTGATAATACTCGCCATGTATTATGCGCTGCCGAACTTTCTGCTCCCCATTGCTGAACATTTGCGGTATTTTCAGCATTTGCGTCCTTTACCTCCATATACAAGCCGCTGTTTTCATTCTGAATCATGTATACCGCACCCTCTGTAAGTACTGCCGGAGTAAATACAGGAGAAGGAGGAATAACAATTCCATCGTCCAGTACAGATACATTCGGTCTTTCAGGCAGTTTATAATTTGAAGCAAGATAAAAGCTTGTATGAGGCGGCTGATTATAGGATATATTTTGACCTGCGACCTGATTTCTATATTGAGGATCATGCATAAGAGTCGTTATACGGTAATCTGTTTCATATGGCGTACAGTAAATTCTTAAGGATTTGCTGTCGCTTGCTCTTACAATAAGTTCTTCACGCCAATCTCCGAAAATATCGGCTGATAGACACGGAGTTCCCTTAGTTGTATTACATGTATAAGCGCCGTCTGTAGAAAGAATGGTGGTAAGTGTTCCGTCGTTTTTCATTTTAGAAATTGTAGCCGGTTTATCAGTATATCCGTCTAAAATTTCACGTTCAAGATCACCGTCCCAATAGCTGAGAAAATTTACAGCCGGTCTTCTGCATGAAAGTGTATTTCCTGATCCGTCAAATACATCGTTTCCGAGTCCCCAGAATTCTGCTCCGTCATTTCCTGCCCATACATTAGCTGCACAGCATCTTCCTGTATCGGCATCTCCATCTTTATGGAAAATGGTTTTACCGTTTGAAGCGTCGACAAGAGAAACTCCATAAGGCTTATCCTCATGGCATATCCATAGTTCCAAGCCTTTTCTATCCGGAAGAAGATCGCCTAAATGCATTGCGTCTCCGTGACCGGTATTAAGACACCATAAAACGCTGCCGTCATCATCAAGACAAGTTGCACCTAAAACAATTTCCTGCTTACCGTCATTGTCTACATCTGCCGGCATACAGTTATGGTTGCCATCTCCGTAACCTGGCTTAGTTTTATCATTTCCGGTGTCAAAATACCATTTCTGTACAAGCTTTTTGTTAACAACGTCATAAGCGCATGCTGTCATTCTTGTATAATATCCTCTTACAGTAACGGCGCTGGGCTTCACACCGTCCAGATAAGCTACTGCGCCTAAAAATCTATCAACACGGTTGCCGTATGAATCGCCCCATTTTGATACAGTTCCTCTTCCAGGATTGTAATCCACCGTATCTAACGCTTTGCCTGTAGAACCTTCAAATAAAGTATAGTATTCCGGACCGCTCAAAATATAGCCGTTTGAATTTCTGTAATCCTTTGAAGAGTCACCTATTACATTACCAACACCATCTACTGTACCATCAGCAGTTTTACATACCATTTCAGCAAGACCGTCCAGATCATAATCGGCAACAAGCATTTGTGTATAATGCGCTCCTGCACGGATATTGACTCCAAGATCAATTCGCCAAAGTTTAGTACCGTCTATTTTATAACAATCAATAAAAACCTTATCCGTTTTACCTTTTTGAGAATTATCTTTTGAATTTGAAGGATCCCATTTAACAAATAATTCATACTGTCCGTCTCCGTCAACGTCTCCTACTGTACAGTCGTTAGGACTGTATGTAATTCCTGAAGTCTGAGCCTTGGGTACATCAAGCTTGACTTCAAGATAATTACTTCCTGACTGCATTGCACATGTATCTGATGATACAATCGTTCCGCTTTCAACAGTTTCAACCTTGTATGTATCAGTGGATTTGCCGTCCTTATCCAGATAACACGTTGCATTTCCCGCATTACTGGTATAAATAAGAGCGTTATTCCTGTAAAGTTTAAATATTGAATTGTCAGAATCATCTGCAAGAAAACGCCAGCTTACCATCATACCAGAACCGGTACTGATCGCAGAAATACCCCTGTCAAGATTTTCTACAACATATCCTGACGCAGCATCCGCTTCTGAATAGTCAGGAATGCAGACCATACAGCCGGCTATACATAAAGCCGCAGCGATACTTAGTATTTTTTTTCTCATCCTCATTTTCACCCTCCATATACATTTTACATATTTTTTCAACAAAACTAATAATATCTGTTATAATTTTATCATTTTTTAACATTAAAGTCAACCAAATAATAATAAAAAACGGAGCAATATGCTCCGTTTTACAAAAATTAATCAGAACTTTCCGCCGCCTCCGCCATGTGACGTTCCGGAAGAACCTGTATGAATACTGCTTCCTCCTCCCGAACTTGACGGTTCAGGTCTTCTGGTTTTAGTTACATTTCTATATATAAAAATATCGTTGGAACGATCAAGTCTCAATGAATTGTTTACAGCGTAATTATTTGCATTATGCTGCATTGCAACAGTTTTCATCTTTGATTTCATAACCAAAACAGAAATAACTGCAATGATCAGTCCTATAAATAATCCTATTCCGACTGCTATAATATAATCAGAAAAGGTTTTATATTTATGATCAATATCATAAGGAGTACCTTTTTCAGCCTCCGCCAAAAAATCGTCCGTCAAATCAATAAACTCAGTAAACGCAGAATAATAGTCACCGTTACTTAAATCCGGTACAATTTCATCTCCGATAACATCAATTCCATAATCTGTAAACGCATCAATACCATATCCGGTTGTAGAGATCCACCAATCACGATCCTCCATACTCAAAAGCAGAAGTATACCGTCATTGTCTGCACCTGCGCCGTAACCGTTATAATCATAATAATCGTCTGCATACGCCATAGGCGTTTCTCCGTTAATAGTATCGGCAGTAACTATTACTATATCAAAATCGTATTTATCAGTCAAATCTTCAATTTTACCGGCAAGCTCTTTTTCTTCACTGTCTGACAGCAAATCCGCTTCATCAACTACTCTCGGCAGATCAGCATCATTCAGCTTGCCTTCAGCTCCGGCAGATAACGGAACGATTAAAGACAGACATGCAAGACCTGACAAAAATACTTTTTTTAATATCTTCATATCAATCACCTTATTATTGTCAATAATACCGTCAGCAGTGACGCTGCAGCGCCGGAAATTGCAAATATCCCAAAAAAACATTTCCAGAACAATCCTTTATCTGTGGGAAGATCTCCTACAAATTTACCCGTCTGACCGTTCATTGCAAACATAAACTTCTGGTTTTTCCATGTTGTATTAAGAATCCACACCGGAAGCAAGGCATAATGTGCCGCACTCTTATAAAATCCCACATTTGAGCCTGTGGTCGACACCGTTGCATATCCCTGAACAGTCCTTTTAAACGCTTCTTCCGTACTCTGTTTAATTCTGTTGTTGGCACGTCCTATACTGCTTTTTTGGTCAACGTCATATTTATCTGCAAGATACCCTGCAAGATAAGCAGTTTCAAAATCAACCATATGAGAATAATCAAAAGGTTCAATTGATTCCATAAAATCATCAGGCATTTTTTCCGAACCGTCAACAGGTACATTTCTGAAAGCAAGACAGCCTTCGCGGTAAATGTTAAAATGTGAAGTTTCCGTATAGTCATATTTGCTGTCGCTCCAGTGTCTCACTTTAGTACCGCGAAAAGTATATTTTGAATATGTATCACAGTCAAAGAGCCAGAAAGGTACATAAATGCCCTTAATTTCGTCAATGTGATTCTGATCCTTAAAAACTTTAGGTAAAAATGGCTTTCCTTTAAGATGATTCTCCATAGCCGCTTTTGCCGCTTTCTTGTCAAGTTTGAAGGGGATAACAAAATCAGGACGCAGATCTCCGGAAAAGCTTGATTTTAATATTACGGGATTATCGCAGTAAGGACAATTTGTAGCGCCTGTATTTTCATCTGCAATCAGTTCTCCCCCGCAGGATTGGCATGTATATAAATTTATTCCTTTAAGTTCGTCTTCACCCCATTGATTACCAGGCTGAACGTCCCATTCATACCTTTCAGGCTGTTTATCACTATCATCATTCTCATTCTGTAAATTTTTCAACGCTTCAATATCAAATTCAGCGTCACAATAAGGGCAGACCATTTTCTGCTGAGTGCTGTCAAAGCTCACAGCTCCGCCACAGCACGGGCATTTATACTCAAGTATAGTCGACATTATTCCACCTCGCTGAAAACAGTAATTCTTACTTTATATCATTTTCATCAAACGGGTCAGCACATTCCGGACAGAATTTAGGCGGATTAGCAGGGTCTTCCGGTTCCCAGCCGCACTTGTCGCATTTATATAACGGAGCTTCCGCCGGTTTCGGTTTGCCGCATTCAGTACAGAACTTACCTTTATTTACTGCACCGCATGCGCATGTCCAGCCGTCTGCCGGCTTCGGCTTGCCGCACTCAATACAGAATTTACCGGTATTTAAAGTACCGCATGTACAAGTCCAGCTGCCAGTGGGCTGAGGCTTTGTTTTGCCGCATTCAGTACAGAATTTTCCTGTGTTTACCGTACCGCATACACATGTCCAGCCATTAGCCGACGCAGACTGCTGTGCATTCTGCTGCTGTCCCATAGCAAACAGATTCTGAGCATTAAGTCCTCCACTCTGAGCTGCCATATTCATACCCATAAAACCGGTCATAGCTCCGGCTGAATTACCTGCTGCCTTTTTCATAGCGTCCGCCTGTGCTCCGACCATAGCTGCTCCCGCCATATTAGGATTGCGGTAAACGGCAGTTCTCTGAATATCCTTGATCATATCCTCGTCTTCCTTGGAGGCACTTACAGAATTGATTGCTACTGAAACAATTGAAAGTCCTCTGAGCTCCTTCCATTTGGATGAAAGAGCTTCATTCATAGCTTCAGCAAATTCCATGGTATGACCGGGAAGCGCACTGTAACGGATTCCCATTGAAGAAATTTTTGCAAAAGCAGGCTGCAATGCGCTTAAAAATTCAGATTTAAGCTGTCTGTCGATATCTTCGCGAGTATATGCTCTGTCAACATTTCCGCATACATTTGTATAAAAAAGCAAGGGATCCGCAATTTTATATGAATAAACGCCGTTGCATCTTATTGAAATATCAATATCAAGTCCGATATTCTGATCGACTACACGAAACGGAACAGGATTCGGCGTGCCAAATTTATTGTCAACCAGTTCTTTTGTATTAAAATAATAAACTCTCTGATCGTTTCCTGTATCACCGCCGTAAGCAAATCTTTTTCCTATGGTTTTAAATGTTTCCTTAATGCCCGTTCCCAGACCGCCTGAAAAAATACTCGGCTCGCTTGACATATCGTATGTATATTCGCCCGGTTCAGCGCAGATCTCAACAATTCTGCCCTGATCTACTATGATCATACATTGACCGTCAGAAACAACGATACCGCTTCCGTTGGTTATAATATTTTCGCTTCCTTTAGTATTTGAAGAACGCTTGCTTGTTCTTTTACTGCCTTTTACAACAAGTACGTCATTGGGCAGAGAATCACAGTAAATATATTCCTTCCACTGATCTGCAAGAGTTCCTCCTATTGCTCCGAATGCAGCTTTAATCAGTCCCATAAAAATTACTCCCTTCAATTCAAAATTTTATATTAATACATAATATAATTGTATGCCAATTAACGGCATACAAATTTTACTATTAATAATTTTATGTATTTAACCAAGAACGTTTCCCTTTAAATTCCAGCTTATCCGGATAATTTATAAAAGCCTGACGAATAAACGCACATAGTCTTTTATATTCCTTAACAGACATAGACGCTTCAGAACCAAGCCAATATTTATACTTTTCAGTACAAGTTACTATAATATAGCGCTGAACAGGATAAATCGAGCTGCTTTTACGGTCGGCAGAAGTCATTGTAAGCTTTTTAATGTCCGACACAATAAAATGATCTTCCCCGACCATAAAATGCTCTCCTTTAAATTCTACATATTCAGGACAGCGTTTTACATTTTTTACAGTCCTTATCAACTCATAGGGAATTTCCAAAACACATATTAATGATACAATAACCATAAAAATAAGCTCAAAGGTTTTATAAGAATCATTATCGGTAAAAATAAGCAAAATCGTCAGACAAACAGCCAAACTGACCCACACTACAATGATAATTCCGACTTTTTTCCATTCGCTGCGTATAATATCTTCCGATGATACATTAAAACGCCTTTCATTATCCCATGAGTCACGGATAACCTCTGCTTTTCTCTCATCACTGATAGCTTCAGTTTCACGCTTATGTATTTCATCAATAAGATCATATAAGCTACCGGAAGTAAAGCTGTAAAGCCTTATTTTGATAATTTTTCCTGATGTATCCTTCAGTATAAGAGACCTTTTATGTTTTGTAAACACAAGCATTGAAATACTATGCTTCTTATATTCGGTTTTTTCATAAAAATAGTATTTTTCAAGTTCTAATGTATATTTTTTTAAAAGTCTCCTCACACATACTTTTTCATCTGAAACAGTAACAATAGTAAACCTTAAAATTTGTACAATAACAGCTATCAAAAATCCTGTAAAAAAGCATATAGGTATTTTCAATCTGTAAATAAAAAAAGGAATAAAATTCGTAAAATCCGATAATATATCAATAAATAACCAAAAAATCAGACCAACTAATATGGCGGTAACAAGTACCCCTAAAATTATTTTTCCTATACTTGCATAAAATTTCCTTGTATTATTCTCAACAATTGTATCCATAAATTTTATTTAAGCGCTTTTTTAACCTGAGCAATAATATTATCTTTACAAAGTCCGAATTCCTTCAGCAAATCAGCCGCCGGGCCTGAATGACCGTACTCGTCGTTCACTCCGATTTTAATTACCGGTACAGGATAGCATTCAGTTACAGCTTCTGCAACAGCCGAACCAAGTCCGCCTATTACGCTGTGTTCTTCAACTGTCATAAGAATACCGCTGTCCTCAGCCGCACGGCATATAAGTTCCTTATCAAGCGGTTTAATAGTATGAATATTAATTACTCCCGCATTAATTCCTTCTTTTTTAAGTTCATCAGAAGCAGCAACTGCTTCGCTTACCATAAGACCTGTAGCAATAATAGTAATATCATCGCCTTCTCTTAAAGTAATACCTTTTCCCATTTCAAATTTATATGTTTCCTTATCATTAAAAACCGGAGCTGCAAGTCTGCCGAACCGCAGATATACAGGCCCATTATGACGTATTGCCGCTTCTACTGCCGCTTTAGCTTCAACATCGTCCGCCGGATTTATAACAGTCATACCCGGTATTGTTCTCATAAGCGCAATATCTTCATTGCACTGGTGAGTAGCGCCGTCTTCGCCTACAGAAATACCCGCATGAGTAGCGCCGATTTTAACGTTAAGTCCCGGATAACCGATTGAATTTCTTACAATTTCATATGCTCTGCCTGCCGCAAACATTGCAAAGGTACTTGCAAAAGGAATTTTACCGCATGCGGCAAGTCCTGCCGCTACCCCCATCATATTAGCCTCTGCAATACCGCAGTCAAAAAATCTTTCAGGATAAGCCTTCTTAAAAATACTTGTCTTTGTAGCGGCAGCAAGGTCTGCGTCAAGAACCACTAACTCCGGATACTTTTCAGCAAGCTCCGTTAATGCTTCGCCGTAGCTTTCTCTGGTCGCCTTTTTTATTATATCTGACATATTTATTAATCCTCCAGTTCCTTTAACTGAGCGTCAAGCTCTTTCATTGCCTGTTCATACTGTTCCTTATTAGGCGCACTTCCATGCCATGAAACCTGATTTTCCATAAATGAAACGCCTTTGCCCTTAATACTTTTCTGAATAATAGCAACAGGCTTGCCGCTTATCGTTTCAGCCTCAGCAAAAGCCTTTTCTATTGAATCAAAATCATGAGCGTCCATTGTAATCACATGCCAGCCGAATGCGGCAAATTTATCTGTAATCGGTTCAGGAGAACAAACTTCTGAAATAGGACCGTCAATCTGAAGACCGTTATTATCAACAACTGCTATAAGATTATCAAGATTTTTATGTGCCGCAAACATTGCAGCCTCCCATACCTGACCTTCTTCTATTTCACCGTCGCCCAGTACAGTATAAACCTTATAAGATTTACCGTCAAGCTTTCCAGACAATGCCATACCGCATGCGGCTGAAATTCCCTGTCCCAGAGAACCGCTTGACATGTCAATACCCTTTGTATGAATACATGGGTGTCCCTGAAGCATTGCTCCGATATGTCTAAGACTTTTTAATTCTTTATCCGAAAAATAGCCTTTAAGAGCTAAAACTGCATAAAGTGCCGGTGCACAGTGTCCCTTTGAAAGAACAAATCTGTCCCTGTCCGGATCCTCAGGATCAGAAGAATTTACATTCATCTTTTCAAAATAAAGATATGTAAGCAGATCTGCTATTGAAAGCGAACCGCCCGGGTGTCCGGACTTTGCATTATAAACCCCCTCTATTATTCCTTTTCTGACTTTGCAGGCATTGACCTGCAGGCATTTCTTAGTTGTGCCGTCCATTTTTTACCTCCTGAATAATAATATCAATAAGTGTAATTATAATCCTATTTATTTTTTATATCGCCTGAATAAATCATATCTATAAGTTCTGCGATTGCATTTTCATCACTTGAATTTTTAAGCGTTATATCGGCTATGTCTTTAACGTCCTGCTGAGCATTAGCCGTTGCCGTACCGAAATCGGCAAATTGAAGCATTTCAATATCGTTATTATAATCTCCGGCAGCAATAACTGTATAATTTTCCATATTCAACAGTTTTATGTACTCTTTCAGAGCAGTGCCTTTTGAACTTCCTTTTGGAAGCATTTCAATAAAAATATCATGAGAGCGTACAAAATCCACAGGGAAATTTCTGGTTTTTACATATTCTCCAAGCTTTGTAATCTGAGAAGGCTCTGCAGCAAAAAGAATCTTAAACCAACCGCCCGAAGGTACGCTGTCAAGAGTTGCATAAGCCGGTTCAACCTGACAAATTCTTGTGTGCTCTTTTTCATATTCATTATTACACACAACATAAATATTGTCAAGTCTTAAAACCTCTCCCCCAGGATTTTCCATAAATTTAAAGAGTTCTGCGGCAATTTCCTTGGAGCAATCCGGCAGTTCGTCTGTAAACATAACATCATCAGTATGAGTATCATAGATCAACGAGCCGTTATATAAAATAACAGGCAGCTCAATTTCAAGTTCTTTAATATATTTCTCAGCTGATTGCAAAGTTCTTCCCGTTGCAATTGTAAATTTTCCACCGTCTGTTCTGAATTGTTTTATCGCCGACTTGTCTCTGTCTGATAATATTTTATTTTCCGGAAGCAGTGTTCCGTCCATATCTGTTATTAAAAAAATATTTGATAAATCGGGCATAATTACCTGACCTTTCTTAAAATCTCTTTAAAGTAATCCGGCAGTTCACTGTCAAATTCCATATACTTTTCTGTCTCCGGATGAATAAATCCAATCTTTTTAGCATGAAGGCACTGTCCGTCTATTCCCTTAAACTCTTTGCCGTAGACATCGTCCCCCAACACCGAATGTCCTTTATACGCTAAATGCACCCTTATCTGATGAGTTCTTCCCGTTTCCAGAATACATTTAAGATGAGCATATTTTTCAAACTGCTCCAATACCTTATAATGCGTGACTGCATTTTTGGAATTTTTATCAGTAACGCACATTTTTTTACGGTCATTGGGATTTCTTCCGATCGGTGCGTCCACCGTACCCTCTGTCTCTTTAAATCTGCCGCAGGCTATACACTCGTATTCACGGGTAAAGCTATGAACTTTGATCTGTTCTGCAAGAAACTTATGAGCATTATCCGTTTTCGCTACAATCAGTAAGCCGCTGGTGTTTTTATCAATTCTATGGACGATCCCGGGACGGATCACACCGTTAATTCCCGAAAGACTGTCTCCGCAGTGATAAAGCAAAGCATTTACAAGAGTTCCGCTGTAATTGCCCGGCGCCGGATGCACTACCATTCCCTTTGGTTTATTGACTACCAACAAACTGCTATCCTCATAAATAATATCAAGAGGAATATTCTCAGGTTCAGTATTCAGTTCAACCGGTTCGGGAATATTTATTTCAACAACATCTCCTGCCTTTTGTTTATAATTCTTAGCAACTGTTTTACCGTTGACCAGTACTCCTCCGCTTTCAACAAGACTCTGAACTGCGGTTCTGGTCAGATCTTCAATCTGAGAAGTCAACCACTTGTCAAGTCTCAGACCGCTTGCTTCTTCCGGTACTGTCAGAATAATGTTATTCATCTGTCTGCACCGATTCATTTTTGTTTTTTTGGCTCGTGCTTTTATCAAAAAACAGTATCTGAATCAACAGTAGTACAACTCCGACTACCACACAACAGTCTGCAAAATTGAATATTGCGAAGTCAAAAAGCTGTACGTCAAGATAATCCACAACAAGTCCGCCACGGAACAGACGATCAATTATATTACCAAATCCGCCGCTTATAATAAGCGTCATGGAAATGACTGTCAGCAACTCTTTTTTATGTTTAATCAAATAGTAAATACAAAATATCATTAATAAAGAAGTAATTCCAAGCAGAACCCATCTCATACCGCTGAAGCTTCCGAAAACCGCACCGTCGTTTTCAAGATACGTAAGATTCAGTATTTTTGTATTTCCGATTTTTATAAATTCTTTTGACGGTTGTCCTTTAAGATTTTCAACTGCCCAATACTTTATAAGCTGATCTGCGCCCGTTAGTAAAGCAGCAGCAGAAAACGCTATTAATAATATAAAAATATTCATCTTCCTCTCTAATAAAAATATAACTTGCCGCTCAGAGGAACGGCAAGTCATTATTTCTTTATTCAACTACTCCGGCACATCTATCACAAAGTGTCGGGTGTTCATTGCATCTGCCGACAGTTTCCGAATATACCCAGCATCTTTCGCATTTTTCACCTGTTGCCTTGACAACTTCAAATTGCGGCGACTCATTATCAGCCTTAACTACAGAAACTCCGGAAACAATAAGAATTTCAGCAAGCTGGTCAGCTATAGCATTGTACTTTTCATACATATCACCACAGCAGTGAATAATAACATTAGCTTCAAGGGACTTACCGATAACCTTTTCATTACGCTTTTCTTCAAGAACCTTATTTACTGTTTCTCTTGTATTATAAATAAATTCCCACTTACCGATAAATTCATCACTGAACTCAATTCCGGACTTTTCAGGCATTTCATTTAAGAATATGCTCTCAGCATTGTCTTTATTACAATGAGGCAGATAGCTCCAGATTTCTTCAGCTGTAAATGACATAATTGGTGCTATCAGTCTTGCAACGCCACTGAGAATACGATACATAGCCGTCTGTGCAGCACGTCTCTTTACAGATTTTTCACCCTCACAGTACAGTCTGTCCTTAATAATATCAAGATAGAAGTTTGACATATCAGTTACACAGAAATTATGAATACTATGGAAAGCAATATGAAAATCAAATTCATTGTAACCGTTCTGAACCCTGTCAATAAGGCTGTCAAGACGCATCAATGCCCACTTATCAATTTCAAGAAGTTCATCGTCTGAAACGGCATCTTTATCAGGATCAAATCCTTCACCGTTTGAAATATTGCCAAGAATAAATCTTGCTGTATTTCTGATTTTCTTATATGCATCTGACAATTGTTTTAAAATCTCAGGAGATATTCTGATATCCGAATGATAATCTGATGAAGCCACCCAGAGTCTAAGTATATCCGCACCATACTGATCTACAATTTCTGC
The DNA here is from genome assembly GCF_025567485.1 of Porcipelethomonas ammoniilytica. Taxonomy (NCBI): domain Bacteria; kingdom Bacillati; phylum Bacillota; class Clostridia; order Eubacteriales; family Oscillospiraceae; genus Porcipelethomonas; species Porcipelethomonas ammoniilytica. The sequence continues at coordinate 48,497 of NZ_JAOQKH010000007.1, forward strand.
CGGATCAATACCGTTGCCCAATGATTTGTGCATTGTTTTACCCTGACCGTCAACAACCCAGCCATGAGTGCAGACTGCTTTATAAGGAGCAGTTCCCTTATAAACTACTGATGTAAGCAATGATGACTGGAACCAACCTCTGTACTGGTCAGCACCCTCAAGATAAAGATCAGCAGGCCATGTCAATGAATCGTATTCGTCCATAACGGCAGTATGAGACACACCGCTGTCAAACCATACATCCATGATATCATATTCTTTTGTGAATTCTCCGCAGCCGCATTCGCATTTTACAGTGTCAGGAATAAATTCGCTTAATTCTCTTGTCCACCATGCATCTGCACCTTCTTTACGGAACAAATCAGAAATTGCCTTGATTGTTTCATCGGTAACGATCGGTTTGCCGCAATCCTTGCAATATATGATAGGAATCGGTACGCCCCAAGTTCTCTGTCTGGAAATACACCAGTCGCTTCTGTCACGAACCATTCCCTTGATTCTGTCTTCACCCCATTCTGGGATCCACTTTACGCTTTCAATAGCTTTTACAGCTTCGTCCTTAAACCCGTTTACCGAGCAGAACCACTGTTCAGTAGCACGATAGATAATAGGACTGTTACATCTCCAGCAGTGAGGATACTGGTGAGTGATATGCTGGCTTGCCAGAAGTGCGCCTGTTTCTTCAAGCTTTGCAGCTATTGCCTTATTGGCTTCATTAGTATCAAGACCTGCAAACTCTCCGGCTTCTTCTGTCTGTTTACCCTTTGCATCCACACATACAAGAATTCCGATATCATCATAATTCTTGCACACTTCAAAGTCCTCAACACCGTAGCCTGGAGCGGTATGAACACAGCCGGTACCGCTTTCCAGTGTTACATGATCTCCCACGATAACAGGAGAAAGTCTGTCATAAAGCGGATGCTTTGTTTTTATATGTTCAAGTTCAGCGCCTGTAAAGGAACCAACTGTTGTATAATCTTCTATTCCGGCAGTTTCCATTGTAACCCTTACAAGCTCAGCCGCCATCACATAATATTCGTCACCGTTTTTAACAAGGGTATATTCATACTCAGGCCCAAGACAAATTGCTAGGTTACCCGGAATTGTCCATGTAGTAGTAGTCCAGATCACAAAATAAATTTTGCTTAAATCCAGTCCCATACCAGTAAACAGTCCCTTGTCATCGGTTACGTTGAATTTAACATAAATTGATGTACACGGATCGTTTGCATATTCGATTTCAGCTTCGGCAAGGGCAGTATTACAGTCAGGACACCAATAAACAGGCTTTAGACCCTTGTACATATATCCGTCCTTTGCCATTTTACCAAAAACTTCAACCTGTCTTGCCTCATATTCCGGCTTAAGAGTAAGATACGGATCATCGTAATCTCCAAGACTTCCCAAACGTTTAAACTGTTCCATCTGGCTGTTTACATGCTTAAGAGCAAAGTTTTTACAATGCTTTCTCAGTTCAACCGGAGGGATCGCACCGTTTTCAACTCCGATATCCTTCATCGCCTTTAGCTCAATAGGAAGACCGTGCGTATCCCAACCGGGAACATAAGGCGCACAGTACCCGCTCATATTCTTCTGCTTTATAATAAAATCCTTTAAAGTTTTGTTAAGAGCTGTTCCCAGATGAATCTGACCGTTTGCATAAGGAGGACCGTCATGAAGAATATACTTCGGTTTCCCCTTATTATTTTCTATCATTTTATAATACAGTCTATCATCTTCCCATTTTTTTAGGGTTTCAGGTTCTCTTTTCGGCAGATTTCCCCTCATGGGAAAATCTGTTTTCGGCAGATTTAATGTCTTGTTATAATCCATCGCTTATACTTCTTCCTTTTCAGTTGTTGTAGTATTACCCGTATGGGAATTATTCTGACCAAACTGGAGGTCTGTAAACCTTGATTCATATACTCCCTTTATAGTTCTTGCAGAAAAGCTTGACGTTGCAAACGGATCCGGCTGCGGCAATTCTTCTTCAGTCGTTTCGGTCTGTTCGGAATACTGAGACGTATCCTCTTCATCAAGTTCAATCTCAGGCATAGCGGAAATCATTTCAAGATGAGTTTTATACATATCAAACAAGCTTTTCTTAAATTCAGAAACCTGCTTTTGCGCTTCTATAAGATTTTCCTTTTCTTTTGCAATTTCAGCACGGTTCTTTTCCATAGCCGCTTCATGCTGAACTGTTGCTTCGTCAAGTAAAATCTTTGCCTTTTCTTCAGCCTGTGCAATTATTTCATCTGCTTTTTCCTGAGCCTCTGCAACAACCTTATGTCCCTGCTTCTGCGCTCCCAGCAAAGCGTCCTTTAATGCGTCCTCGTCCTGACGGTATTCTCTTACCTTATCGGCAAGTATCTGAATCTTACTGTGAAGGTCTTCCCTTTCAGCATCCAGTTCTTCAAATTCAGAAATCAATTCAGCAAGAAAATCATCGATTTCCTCCTGCTTATATCCAAAAGCAGCTTTTTCAAATTTTCTTTCTCTTATATCACTTGCACTTATCAACGCCACTCACCTCTTAACAATATTTACACAAAGTTATGTGTATTCTGCCTTTCTTTGTGATGCCTGAAATTTCTTCAAGCCTGTATTTTCCAAAACCCTTAACAGAAATAATATCTCCCTGCGACAAATTAAATGAACTGTCGTATTTAAGAAAATAATTTACTTCCGCACCAATTCCTTTTATTATTCCTGCAGTCCGGCTTCGGCTCATATTCAAAGCGAGACTAAGAACACCGTCAAGCCTTAAAGACGCAACAGTTCCTTTAATTTCTTTGAATTCCTGAACCTTTTTCAATACCGTACCGCATTCATCTGAGACTTTTACGCCAACAGAGCCCATTTTCCTGATATCGCTTTTAATAACATTCCCAACAGAATCAGAAACTGCGATCTGTGCCGTTCCGTCGCCAATTACAATGTCGCCTACAGTTTCACGCTTTATCTGCAAAGCCATTATTGCTCCGAGAAAGTCTCTGTGTGTAAGTTTATTTTCCTTTCGATAAGAAAATGTCAGACAAGTCATAGGAAAATCACTGTTTTCAGGCTGATAATATTCTTTAAACACACAAAGCATTTTTCTTTCTGCATTTTCAAATAATCCGTAAAAGCAGTAATTATCATACATCAGTCTTTTCAGTTCTGCCTCAGCCAATACACATTCGCGGGCATTCAGAAAAGAAGAATAAACCGATCCTCTTTTTTCTGCAAGTCTTATCATATCGTTAATTCTGGAAACAAGCCGCTTACTTTCATCCGCTGCTGAAATGTTATCACTCATCTATCAGATAATCACTCCATTGTTCTCCAACTCCCCCACAAGATCTTCTCCTATAAATCCGACATTGTAAGGAGTTATAATATATGTCATATTAGCAACAGGTTTCAGGCTTCCGCCGTTTGCATAAGCAACGCCTACAAGAAAATCAATTATTCTTCTTTTGTTTTCAGCGGACGCTGTTTCAAGATTAAGCACAACAGTTTTTTTAGCAATCAGATGATCTGCGATCTGTTTTGCATCAGTAAAGACCTCCGGTTTAACAAGTACTACCTGAAGCTGTGCTGTTGCCTGAATGTTTACAACCTTGTTGCTTCTTTTTTCTTCATCACTGTCAAAGCGTTCTGCTCTGTAGCTTCTGCTTCCCTCATAATCGCTGTCTCTTTCAGAAGAATGTCCGCTGCCGCTGTACTGTCTGCTGCGTGACATTTCCTCATACTGTTCATCGCCTTCCTCCGGCGGTACAAAAAAATCCTTAATGTTCTTAAAAATATCCATATTCTCCGTTCTCCTATCTCCGCACTGCTTTAAACAGTTTTATTAAAATCACATCTATGCACTGTAAAAGCGCATAAAAAACGGCATATTACTTATAGATTCTGGGTCCAAAAAGTCCCCTGCCGATTCTTATTAAATTTGAACCATACTGAATTGCTTTAATATAATCATTTGACATTCCCATTGAAAGAATGTCCATATTTATATTATCTATGTTTTCACTTGAAATGTCAATATATAATTGCTGCATATCGCATAAAAATTTTTCAGCATTTTCAGCCGGCGGAATAGCCATAAGTCCGCAAACCTTTATATTCTTCATTTCAGCGGCTTCATACAGTAGTTCCCTGAGAAAAGATCTGCCAACACCGCCTTTAGAAGCCTCATCACCTATATTTACCTCAATAAGTATATCCTGAATTTTTCCCAGTCTTTGCGCTTGCCTGTCCACTTCAGCTGCAAGCTTTGCGCTGTCAACCGACTGTATAACTGAAACACTGTCAATTATATATTTTACCTTATTTGTCTGTAAATGTCCAATAAAATGAACATCTGTATTCTTACTGTAAAATTCTTTTTTTGCCATATATTCCTGAACACGGTTTTCACCCAAAAGTCCTATACCCAGTCCTATTGCATGATTAACGGCTTGAGGATCAACAGTCTTCGTAACCGCCATAATATCAATATGTTCATTGGAATTTCTGTACTTAGCAAAAGCTTCCTGAACATTATAAGCTATTTTCTTATAATTTTCATCAATATAGCTGAAATCAGTTTCCATCAGCGTCAACACCTTCCACTACTATATCATCATAAAGCGAAACATAATCGCTTCCTGCATTCATAGAGGACAAAACATAATTGTTTCCTTCGTATACCACGTCAAGCTTTTTGAAATTTATTTGTTCTCCAAGCTTTACATAAACGCCTTTACAGTTTACTGTTTTTGTAGTTTTCTCGCCGGTTTCTTCATCTACGACAGTTTCCTCAATATCCTTGAACCTAATAGCTTTTCTTGATACCTTAATGCCCTCGTATTCGCCTTTAATCATTTCAACCTGTTCTGTCCTGTGCTGAACAAGATCATAAGTAAGCTCATCGCACTTAACTATCACGATACTTTGACCGGGAATTTTAGTATCCCTTATATCAAAAATCGTACCCTCAACCGTATCGGACGTAGACTGAAATTTCAGCTTAACATCTTCTTCAAGAGAAAACTGAGCTTCTCTGTTGTCAATGATTCCTGCGGCGTACCACTCATAGCCGTCAATCAATTTTCCGACTATATTTCCTTCGTCAACCGGACCGCTGTCCTTTACGCTGCCTATAAGCTCAGGAGTAATACTGCTGAGCTTGTCCATAGTCAGTTCTTCTTCGTAACCGTCTGCATAGCTTACAAAATAAGCCGATCTATCAGACACGATACTATCAAGAGGAACGGTTTCAGTTGATTTTAATTGAGCAATCTGATTATTCAGATCAGTCATACGTTTTGTAAAATCAGAAGCTGAGTCTGTTACAAGCTGATAAGTACTAAGCAATACAGCAAGTTCATCTCTTTTAGAGGAAATATCCTCAATATTACCGGATTCTCTGTCGCTTATTATGCTTCTGTACTTTTCATCAATAAGAGTTGCCAGGTTAGACGGCTGAGCAGATTCAATAGTACCCGGATTCTGGATTTTCTTAAGAATACTAAGCTGATTGTTAATATCGTCAATTTTCTGCTTGACATCAATCTGGCTTTCATCAGCATAGATTTCGGCAATTACAGACCCTTTGCCAAGCTTTCCTCCGTCCGGGACTTCGTAGCTTACAACACCGTTTCCGCTGTAACGCACTACTTCTTCATTTCTTATATAAATTGCCTTAAAAGAAACAGAATCATCAGCCTCTGCATAAGTAGCGGTTTCGGTTTTGTATTCTTCATCATTCAAATGAATAATAACGCTCAGCAGAGAAGTTGTTATACAGATTAAAAGCAATACGCTTAAAATTCTGGAAGTAGCCGAATTCATTTATTTCTCCCTTACTGTTCCGCCTTTTCAGACCCATCAAGAATAGGTATAGGCTTAACAGGACAAATTGTGGAAATAGCATGCTTATAAACAAGATTCTGCTTTCCCTCGCAATCCAGAATAACGACATAATTGTCAAATCCTCTTACTATACCTTTGAACTGAAAACCATTTGTAAGATAAATAGTCACCGGTATTTTATCTTTTCTGGCCTGATTAAGAAATACATCCTGCAAATTAAGAATTTTGTTCATGGTAACACCCCTTATAAATATTGTGTTTTTTCAAAACATTTGTTTATCTGTTTTTTCGGTTATTACCCGAAAACGTATGTAAAAATACTTATTTTATATTATATCACAAACTCAACGCTTTGGCTATATTTTTTTTACAATTATCAAAAAATTTCTCTTTATTGTCAAATTCATCTAACATTAACCACTGAATTTTTGCATTTTTCCTAAACCAAGTCAGCTGACGCTTTGCATAACGTCTGGTTTCCTGCTTAATTTTATCAATACAGGTCTGTAGATCCGCTCTGTTTTCAAAATACGGAATCAATTCCTTATAACCTATAGCATTAGCAGCAGTTCTCATTTCACCTGATTCAAAAACTTTTCTGGACTCTTCAACAAGTCCATTTTCCACCATTATATCTACACGCCGATTGATTTTATCATAAAGCTTTTGTCTGTCATGATAATTCAATCCGATTATTACCGATTCATAAGGAGACTCAACAAGGCGGCTTTCAGCTTTATATTCACTAAGCTTTCGTCCTGTAATTTCATAAACCTCCAAAGCACGTATCACACGTACCAGATTATTAGGATGAAGCTCAGCGGCAGTTTCAGGATCACATTTTTCAAGCCGTTCAAAAAGCTTATCATTACCAAACTCGGCTGCTTCCTGTTCCAGCTTTTGTCTGATATCCAAATCGGATTTTATATCCGGAAATTGAATATTGTCAATCAGAGAGGAAATATAAAGTCCCGTTCCGCCGACTATTACAGGCAAACGACCACGTTTATGAATCTCATTTATTTTTTCATTAGCCAGTTCCACATAATCTGCTACGCTGAACGCTCTGTCACGCTCCAGAAAGTCAATAAGATGATGAGGAATACCGCCCATTTCCTCCTGTGTCGGCTTCGCAGTCGCAATATCCATACCCTTATATATCTGCATAGAATCTGCAGAAATCACTTCTCCGTCAAACGACTTGGCAATTTCAACGCCCAATTCAGTTTTTCCCGAAGCGGTAGGACCTGCAATAACAGCAATTTTTATTTTTTCCATTCTACTGTATCCTTTTAAACTGTTTTTCTATATCCCGCTTTGAAAGCACAAACATTACAGGTCTGCCATGAGGACAGTGCCTGATATTTTCATTGTAATAAACATCTTCTGCAAGCTGCTGAAGTTCAGGTATACTGTTTTTATCATTTGCCTTTATAGCAGCCTTGCAGGCAAGATCATGAAGTGTGTCGTCCAGACAATGAGTCTGAGGATTGACTTTGTTAAGATAAAGATTTTCTGCTATTTCAGGAATTATTTCATCCATATTGAGCATATCAAGAATCAACGGAACAGCAGTTACCTTCACAAAAGGCGAACCGGAAGTATCTATTTTAAATCCCATGTTTTCAAGAACATCACTGTTTTCTTCAAGTGCTCCGCATTCATTTTCTGAAAGTAAAATTTCCATACTGTCGATAAGAATCTGACTGTCGGCAGAAGTACAGTTACTTCTCAGCTTTTCAAAAATCACTCTTTCATGAGCAGCATGCTTATCAATCATAACCATATTATTACCTGATTCTGCCAAAATATAATTTTTAAAAAGCTCCCCAATAACTTTTATTTCAAGTTCTTCTGTTTTTTCCTCTACATGCGGTTCAGGATCAGGTACAGGTTTTTTAAACGAGTTACTGTTAATATAACTGAACTCACCAAAATCTTTTTCATTTTCACATGACTGATTCGTTTCTTCTTGAGTATTTTTCTGAACATCAGAAAAACCTGTTCTTCCATCATTTCCATAAATCATCTTTCTGGACGAAAGATTTATTGATTCTGAATGAAAAGCAGTTGTATTATCGCTTTTCACTTTTTCACTAGAATAAGCAGCGGAATATTCAGAATTTGATACAGATCTCACAGACACAGTATTTTCTGTTTTTTCAGGAATTTTAGGCTGTTCAAATTTTTCAGGCTCAAAAGGCTTGGCTTTATAGTCAACAATACTGTTCTTTTCTTCCTTCATCTGAAATTCATAAATAAGTCCAGACGCCATAAGTGCATTTTTAACTGCAAAATACACGCAGTTGAAAACGATCTTTTCATCAGAAAACCTTACTTCCGCCTTTGCAGGGTGAACGTTTACATCTACAGTTGCGGGAGGAACATCAAGCATCAGCACACACGCAGGATATTTTCCGACCATTATAAGATTTTTGTATGCCTCTTCAAGAGACACGCAGCATGTCACAGATTTTACAAATCTTCCGTTTATAAAAAAGTTCTGAAATACTCTATTGGACTTTGAATACAGAGGTTTAATAACATACCCCTTTACCGCTATACCGTTTTCACTGTAATCAACAGGAATAAGGTCATGGGCAAAATCTCTTCCGTACACTCCGTAAATCGCCGAATAAAGTTCCCCGTCTCCGGCAGAGGTAAACTCGACCTTATTGTCTTTAATTAGCTTAAAAGAAATTTCGGGGTGAGAAAGTACGATCTTCTGCATAATTGAAATTATTGCATTTGCCTCAGCAGAGTCTCTTTTCATAAACTTCTGACGTACCGGTACATTGTAAAAAATATCACGTATGATAATTGTTGTTCCGTCCGGACAGCCTGTAGGTTCATTCAGTTTTTCAATGCTTCCCTCAATTATGTAATTAGTTCCCAGTTCGCTTTCATGCTGCTTTGTAAGCACTTCTACCCTTGCAACTGCTGAAATTGACGCCAACGCTTCTCCTCTGAAACCAAGAGTCAAAATACTGTCCAGATCATCTTTAGACGTAATTTTGCTTGTGGCATGGCGGAGAAATGCAGTAGCGACCTGATCAGGTGCAATTCCGCAGCCGTCATCGGTTATACGCATATAAGTCGTACCGCCGTTTTTGATTTCAACAGTAATATGCTCCGCTCCTGCGTCTATTGAATTTTCAAGAAGTTCCTTTATTACAGACGCCGGACGTTCAATAACCTCTCCGGCAGCAATAAGTTCGGAAATATCCTTACTCAGTACATTGATTTCCGCCATTTAATCCTCCTTTTTGCTTTAATCAGCAAGCTTTGCCAGTTCCTCAAGCATTTCTCTGCACTCACTGTCAGTAAGCTCGGCAACGTTTGTTTTTCTCAGACGGTCTGCGAGAATATCTCTATTGAGTATTTCAAAGCTTATCTGACCATCGTCACTGTCTGCTTTTCGTACGGTTTTATTTTCAAGTTCCATTTCAGCCAAAAGCTCTCTGGCACGTTTGACAACTTTATTTGGAAGTCCTGCAAGCTTTGCGACCTCAATACCGTAGCTTTCGTCTACACCGCCCTTGACAATCTTTCGTAAAAAGCGTATTCCATCGCCGCTTTTCTTAACGGCTATGCTGTAATTCTTAACGCCTTCCATGAGATTTTCAAGTTCGATAAGCTCATGATAATGAGTGGCAAAAAGCGTCTTGCAGCCAAGATTTTTTGAACTGCATATATGTTCCGCAACTGCTCTTGCAATACTGATACCGTCAAAGGTTGACGTACCACGTCCAACCTCGTCAAGAATCACAAGACTGTTTTTTGTAGCAAATTTTAATATATCCGAAACCTCGCTCATTTCAACCATAAAGGTACTTTGTCCTGCGGTAAGATCATCGGATGCTCCTACTCTAGTGAAAATTCTGTCAACCACAGAAATTTTTGCGTATGACGCAGGAACAAAACAACCCATCTGAGCCATAAGAGTAATAAGTGCAGTCTGTCTCATGTATGTTGATTTACCGGACATGTTTGGTCCTGTTATGACCGACATTCTGCTGCCCTTTGTATCAAGATAAACGTCATTAGGCACAAATATTTCATCAGACAGCATTAGTTCTACAACCGGATGACGTCCGTCATGTATATCAATAACTCCGTCAATCGCAATTTCCGGGCGAGTATAATTATTTTTCATTGAAACGTCAGCAAATGATGATAGTACGTCAACTGCGGCAACGGCGGAAGCAGTACGCTGAACGCTCTGAAGTTTTGACGCCAGAAAATCACGTACTTCTGAGAAAATATCTGCTTCAAGTCTCAGCGCCTTGTCCTTTGCGCCAAGAATATTATTCTCGGCATTTTTAAGATCTTCCGTGATAAATCGTTCACAGTTTGTCAGAGTTTGCTTGCGTATGTAACGGTCAGGAACAAGATCGTAGTATGAGCGTGTAACCTCAATATAATATCCGAATACACGGTTAAAACCAATTTTCAGTCCCTTTATGCCTGTTTCTTCACGCTCACGTTCCTCGATTTCAGTAATAATATTCTTACCGCTGTTCATTATATGCCTGAGGTCGTCAAGCTCCTCATTAAAACCGTCCTTTATAACACCGCCGTCCTTTACTGAAACCGGCGGCTCGTCAATTATAGCGTTTTCAACAAGACCGGATATATCCTCAAGAGTTGAGATACTGCTTTCCAAAGAATTTATCAGCTTTGAACCAGACAGTTTTTTCAGCTGTTCCTTCAAATGAGGCAGTTGAAGAGAAGTTACAGACAGCGACTTCAAATCTCTTGGGGTTGCAGTTTTGTACATTACCCTTGTCATAAGACGTTCAAGATCATAAACACGCTCTAAAATATCGCCGGTTTCCATAAGTACAACAGGATTTTTAGTAAACTGCTCCACAGCTTCAAGTCTGTCAATAATTCTTGCCGGACTTGTAAGCGGCTGTTCAATATAAGTTTTAAGAAGTCTCTTGCCCATTGATGTTCTTGTGGAATCAAGTACCCACAGAAGAGAACCTTTCTTTTCCTTGTTTCTTAAGGTTTCAGTAAGCTCAAGATTTCGTCTTGCAGTAAGATCCAAAGCCATAACCGACGAAGCGTCCTGACGTTCAATTGAAGTGAAACGTCCTGTAAGGGTTTTTTGAGTATCACCGATATATTCAAACAGTCCGCACACTGCACAAACATCCGCACCGCTTTCGGCAAGTCCCAGCATATCCATTGAAGAAACGGAAAATTGTTTATACACAGTTTCTTTCTTCAAATCCGGATCAAAACACTCCGATTCTCTGAGTGTTACCGAACAGCCCAATTTCTCCTTTATAAAATCAAGGACTGTTTTAAGAGAAAGAAATTCAGGATTAAATATAACTTCTGCCGGACTGTATCTGGACAACAAATCTACAAGCTCGGGTTCAAGATTTTTCCCGCCGTCAACAAGTGCAAGACGAACCTCTCCCGTTGATATATCAGCAAAGCACATTCCGCAGCTCTGATTATCATAATAAGCGCAGCATATATAATTATTATTATCGTCGTTTAGCATACTGCTTTCTATAAGCGTACCGGGTGTAACAACTCTTATAACATCTCTCTGTACTATACCTTTTCCTTCAGACGGATCTGTAAGCTGTTCGCATATAGCAACTTTATATCCTGCTTCTATAAGCTTTTTTACATATATTTCACTGCTGTGGTGAGGAACTCCGCACATAGGTGCTCTTTCCTCAAGTCCGCATTCCTTTCCCGTCAGGGTAAGTTCAAGAGTTTTAGATACCAAAAGCGCATCATCAAAAAACATTTCATAAAAGTCGCCCACACGGAAAAACAGTATAGTATCGGGATAATCGTCTTTAGTATCCAGATACTGCTTCATCATAGGGGAAATTTTGGATCTGTCTATTTCCATCAATAACCTCCGATTATGCAATTTGACCTTTTCAGAAAAATTCATGAAAAAGTCAAAAAGCTAAAAATTTTATTTAAATCATATCAGATCAATGACATCCGCCGCAAGTTGAACAGCTGCCTGAACAACCGCTCGGCTGTGACGGACAGGTTTCAGGATCTTCTCCGTTTGCAGACGCAGTAATAATGTTGTTAATTTCTGCCAGCATACCGTCCATGGCATTTTTTGCAGCATTAAATGCAGCCATATTAGGATTTACCATAATTTCACCGTAAATATTCTTGATAACTCCGTCAAGCTCTTTTACCTTATCAGTATCTTTATCTGTTTTAGACATTTCCATATTAAGCTCATAACGTTTCATTGTAAAATCATTGATAAGCTTCTGAAGTTGTTCGTCCTTATCATTTGTTTCCTTTGCCTTTATATATGCGTCATATCTCGGATCTGCCTGTATAAGCTTTCCTAATTCTCTTGCCATTGAAATTGTATCCATTTTTATTTCTCCTTTTTTTCAATCAATTTACCTGTAACAGCCCAATTTTTAGCGCCGATTATTTCTACATCGGCAAAACTGCCCGTCAGGGATTCATCGCCTTCAAATTCAACTATTATAAACTCACTGCTTTTTCCGGTAAGCCAACCTTCCCTTTTTCCTTTACCGTCTACAAGCACTCTCATTTTTCTTCCGATAAAGCGTTTGTAGTTTTCAGTGGAAATTTCTCTCTGCAAAGCAAGAAGTCTGGTCATTCGTTGACTTTTTTCCTCGTCTGAAATAAGATCATTTATTTCAGCCGCCTTTGTTCCGGAACGCTTTGAGTAAATAAACGAATAAATATTATCATACCCCACACGCTTCATAAGTTCAAGTGTTTTTTCAAAATCCTCTTCGCTTTCATTTGGAAATCCTACAATAATATCAGTAGTAAACGAAAAATCCGGAATAATACTGCGGGCATACTTTATTGTTTCCATATACCTTTCAACTGTATACCTGCGGTTCATTTTCTCAAGTATATCATTACTTCCGCTTTGAACCGGAAGATGAAAATGTCTGCCAACTTTTTCACATCGAATAATAGTATCAATAAGTTCTTTTCCGGCATCCTTTGGGTGCGATGACATAAATCTTATTATAAACTCTCCGTCAATTGCGTTTATCCTTTCCAGAAGTTCGGGAAAATTAATTCCGTCAGGAAGATCTTTTCCATAGGAATTTACATTCTGTCCCAGAAGCATAATTTCTTTATAACCGGATGCAACCAATTCTTTTACTTCCTGTATAATATTTTCCGGTTTTCTGCTTCTTTCCCGTCCCCTAACATACGGAACTATACAATAAGTACAAAAATTATTACAGCCGAACATAATTGGTACAGAAGCCTTAAAAGTACTGTCTCTTTTTTGTTCAAGTCCCTCTACAGGCATATTATACTCATTCGTATCAAATGCATGTTTTTTTCCGGAAAGCTTGTCAAAAAGCAGCTTTGGGAACTTATCCAGAGCAGATGTACCGAAAACAATATCCACAAATTTATATGAATTATTGATTTTTTCAACGACATGATCAAGACCGGTCATACAGCCGCAAAGACCTATTATCATCTCCGGATTTTTTTCTTTATAATGCTTTAGGAATCCCAGATTTCCAAATACTCTGTCTTCAGCGTTTTCTCTTACAGCACATGTATTGAAAATAACCAAACCTGCATCCTCAGGCTTGTCCGTCAGACCAAAACCCATTTTTGCAAGCATACCTTTCAATTTTTCACCGTCAGAAAAATTAAGCTGACAGCCATAACTGTGTACGCAGGCAAGTATTGGCGAATCCTTTTGGGAAATAATTTCCCTAACTGAATTTATATATTCTTCAATAGTCTTTTCCTGATTCAATTATTAATCTCCATTCATTCAGGTAATTTATGTAATAATAAATTATACCACAGAAACAACAATTTTACAAGTGAAAATCAGATTTTTTCAATCATTTCAAGAACAACTTCCGCTACTCTTTTAGCGGCAATTTTTTCAAATTCGTCAAATGACATTACGCCTTCATCATCTGCATTGTCAGAAATACACCTGATACTGACAAACGGCATTTTATTCATAAAAGCGCAGTGACCGATCGCAGAAGTTTCCATATCAACTGCAAGCGGTGAAAATTTCTCACAGATAGCATTTTTGACTTCACTGCTGGAAATAAAAGCTTCGCCTGAAACAACACGTCCGATATGACTGTCAATATTTTTTTCTTTGCACACCTCACAAGCAATGCTTATCAGCTTTTCATCTGCCTTGAAAATTCCGTTGTAAGGAGGGTAATCATTTAACAATCTAAGCTCAAGATCGTGAGGAAGCACTTCATCTGAAACAACTATATCACATACCTTAACCTTTGCATCCATACCTCCTGCAACACCGGTATTGATAATTGCATCAACATCAAAATGATCGATCATAACCTGTGTACAAACAGCAGCATTGACCTTTGCAATACCGCAGCATGCATTGATAATAAGCTTATCCTTATAAGTATTTATGTAAAAATCAAAACCGGAATAGTTTTTAATAACTGCTCCCGTAAGAGATTTTCTTATGTCTGCCAGTTCCGACGGCATTGCTCCGATAATTCCTATTGTTTTCATATATAAAAATCATTCCCTTCACCATAAAAATACATTATTATTTTTATTATATCAGATTTTTCTGTTATACGCAATACCTATTTGCCATCATTTGACTTAAAATTAATCTATCATCAGGTTTATTGGTTTCGGAGGTTAACATAATCAAGTACTTGTTAGTTAAATTCCGAAAACCAATTAAAATTCCCGATAATTTTTTCATAACGTCTCCCAATTTACGTTTCTTATAAGCTTCTGCTTCATATTCCACAGCTTTTCTGACAGATCCACATAATATTTATGCGGATTTTCAAATCTTTTTACCTCGTCCCATATCAGTGACAACTGAGTTTTGGAATACTCTCTGATTTCTTCGATTGACGGAGACTCATACACGCACTTTCCTTTTTTAAAAACAGGAATCTGAAGATTTTTAACAGTAAAATTACTGAGTTTTTTTCGTTTATAGGTAAACTCCGGATCAAAAATTTCATAAGGCTTTGTATCGTCAATATTTTCGTCATTTAAAAGAATAACATCTGCCAGCGCCATTCCGGTTTCTTTACAGAACAGTCTTACAGGCTTTTTATATCCGGGATTTGTAATTTTAGTCACATTATCAGAAAGCTTTATTTTAGGTAAAATTTCTCCGTTTTCTTCAACTGCTACAAGCTTATAGACTCCTCCGAAAACCGGTTCGGATTTACTTGTTATCAGTCTTTCACCCACTCCGAATCTGTCAATTTCAGCCCCCTGCATCAAAAGATCCCGAATAATATATTCATCAAGAGAATTGGAAACCGTAATCTTACAGTCCTCAAAGCCTGCATCGTCCAGTATTTTTCTTGCCTTTTTGGATAGATATGCAATATCACCGCTGTCAATTCTGATTCCTCCCGGACGGTATCCCTTTTCCGCCAGCTTTTCAAAAACTTTTACAGCGTTTGGTACGCCTGATTTAAGAGTGTTATATGTGTCCACAAGAAATACACAATTTTCAGGATAAGCCTCTGCGTACGCCTCAAAGGCTTCCAGTTCTGTAGGAAACAGCTGAACCCAGCTGTGAGCCATAGTTCCCAACGCCGGAACTGAGTAATCTCTGTCCGCCATAGTACATGCCGTACCGCAGCAGCCTGCTATATATGAAGCTCTGGCACCCAGAACAGCTCCGTCTCCTCCCTGTGCTCTTCTTGAACCGTATTCTATAACCGGTCTGCCTTGTGCTGCACGTACTATACGGCTCGCTTTAGTAGTAATAAGGCTTTGATGGTTTACAAACAGTAAAATCATCGTTTCAATAAGCTGAACCTGTATTACCGGACCCTTTACCGTAATAAGAGGTTCGTTCGGAAATACCGGAGTACCTTCCCGTACTGACCATAAATCGCATTCAAATTTAAAATTTTTCAGATACTCAAGAAACTTATCGGAAAACATATTTTTTCCTCTCAGATATTCAATATCCTCATCTGTAAATTCAAGATTTTTAAGATATTCAATTATCTGTTCTAGTCCTGCAAAAATTGCATATCCGCCTCCGTCGGGAATACGTCTGAAAAACATATCAAAATAAACCGTCTTTTCACTGTATTCATGTAAAAGATAACCGTTGCCCATAGTAAGTTCATAAAAATCAACAAGCATTGAAAGATTATGTTTATTCATTTATTTCAATTCCTCCGACAAGTTTTATTCCGTTTGTTTCCATAACAGATAAAGCTGAAATGTTAGCAAAACTGCGATCGTGTTTTTCAGTGTGAAAGGTTTCAGTCATGTTTAATGGTACTAAGATTTCGGCTGATTTGTTAATCTCATTAAAAAAAGTTTTCAATGACAGACAAAAGTTCAGTACGCATATATCAGTACAGTCTCCACAGACTATATAGCAGCTTTTATCCATATTATTCTCAAGAAATTTTCTGAATCCTGACGCATGAAAACCGTTAACAGAATTCTTTTCAATAATTTCAAATCCGCCTATTTGGGTAAGCTCGTCAACTATTTTACACTCGCTGTTCCCTTTTATACAATGAAGAGGAAAAGTTGCAAATTCACATGAATCTTCACTATGACAGTCAGAAAACGCAATCGACTTTATATTTTTTCTCTTACAGTACTCAAGAAAAGCTTTTACAGGAATAATAATGTTTTCAATTTCTTTGTCATGAAGTACACCCTCACGGATAAAACCGTTTATTATATCTACCATAACAAAAACTGTTTTTTCACTTTCAATTTTTTCTGTACAGATAAACGGCAGGCTGCTAAAATACTGTTCATACTCTTTCATCTTTATATCGTCAGATTTTATTTTCATACTTTTCCCTCCTTTTTTTATAGTATATGATAATATTTTCATAAAATACAAAAGGCGGCATAAAGCCGCCCTTTAAATTATGTAATTAAAGCTCAATTATTTCTCCCTCAAGACCATTGTAAGCACTGATCGCATTTGATTCATCAGTATCAATATGCATAGCGGGAGCATATTTTTCGGAAACTCTTACTATAACGTCTCCAAGAATAGCTTTTCTGCCGTCTGTATCAATTTTAACCCATACGATATCCTTGTCCTTAACGCCTCTTTCAGCAGCTGTTTCAGGAGTCAGATGAATATGACGCTTTGCAATAATAACTCCTTGACTGAGTTCAACTTCACCGGCAGGGCCTACTATCTTACAGGCGCCTGACCCCGCAACGTCTCCGGACTCTCTGATAGGCGCTGCAATACCGATCGAACGAGCATCGGTAGCAGAAAGCTCAACCTGTGTTTCAGGACGTACCGGACCGAGAATAGAAACATTCGGCATCTCTTTCTTAGGACCTACTATAGTAACTCTTTCTTCACATGCAAACTGTCCAGGCTGTGAAAGATCCTTTTTATGAGTAAGCTTTGCGCCCTTACCGAAAAGAATTTCAAGATGCTCCTGCGTTACGTGAACATGTCTTGCAGAAGTTTCTACAATAAATTTTTTTGACATATATTTTTCCTCCATTTTTTTAATTCAATATAATTTTACTACTTTTTTCATCAAAGGTCAAGGATATAATACAGATTTTTGAATAACCAAGCTTTGATTTTTATATAATAGCTATAAACAATAATTAGGAGGCTGATATGATTACATTTAATTACAGTAAAAATTTTACGGTAGACCAAATAATAAAGCTTTTTAAATCCGTGGAATGGGAATCTGCAAATTATCCCGAAAAGCTTTTTAAATCTCTGAAAAACAGTGAAACAGTAATCACGCTTTATGATGAAAATAATTTGATCGGACTTATGAGCGCAATCTCAGACGGCGGCATGAACGTATACTTCCCTTATCTTCTCATCGATCCTGAATACCACGGAAAAGGACTGGGAAAAATAACAGTTGAAAAAATGCTTGAAAAATACGGAGGTTTTTACAGAAAAATTCTTGTTTGCAGCAATGAAAAAGTACCGTTTTATACAAAATGCGGAATGACCGTACCGGAAGATCAGCTGCCCATGATGAAAATAAACTGAACTCTGTGTCATTTTCCTGAAGAGAACATAGTATATAGAGTAAATTCTATAAAACCGGAGGGAAATTATGAATACAAAAGTTTATTTTTTAGGCGGTACTTCTCCTACAGGCTTCCGCTCCAAATTTATCGAACAAATAAAAAAGCCGGGATACTATACCTACATACTTAAAGGTGGTCCCGGCACTGGCAAGTCAACACTTATGAAAAAAGTTGCAGAAGCTTTTAAGGACAGTCCTATGTCGGTTTATTACTGTTCATCGGATATACGTTCACTGGACGCTGTAGTAATTGAAGACAAGGGCATAATCGTGGTAGACGGTACTGCTCCTCACGTTTTTGAAGCGCTGTATCCGGCAGTATCACAGGAAATAATAAATTTGGGTGAATTCTGGGATAAGGATAAAATGAAAGAACATAAAGATGCTGTTAGATACTGTTTCGATGAAAATCAAAAATATCACAACAGAGTACGCTGCTATGCAGAAGCGTTTGCTTCGCTCAACACTGATATTTATACTCTTGCTGAAGACTGTCTGAACAAAGATAAGCTTGCGTCATATATTAAAAGGCTTACAAAAAAGCTTATTCCAAAGGCTATGCCGGACGGTACCGGAAAAATTGAATTCAAACAGCTTTCAGCCTTTACAACGGAAAATTATATGACGCACCCCATATCAGGAGAATATTCAAAGTACTTTATAAAGGACGATTTATTTGCAGGAGGAGATTACTTCCTGAAAAGCATTGCGGAAATATTCATAAATAACGGATATGATGTAACCGTAAGCGAATGCACAATGCTGCACAACAGTACTTTCGAACATCTGATCGTTGAACAATTGGGACTCGTTTTTATTACCGGTAATTTCTTTAACGGTCTTGTACCGGAAAATGAAAATATAATTAATTTTTCAAGATTTTACGATAAAGAAATGTACAGCAATAAGAAACAAAGAATAAACTTTGATAAAAAAGCTTCTCTTGAATTGGCAAAGGAAGCGTCCGTATGCTTAAAAACAGCCTTGGATATTCATGACGAACTTGAAAAATTCTATATCAATGCAATTGATTTTGAAAGTCTTAATCATTTTACCGCTGAATTTATTGAAAGCCTGAAAAAATAAAGAAAAAACGGTTCGGTATTCCGAACCGTTTTTATTTCAGACAAGCTTTTATAACCGATTCTATTTCTTCTCTGCTGCTTTCTATACTTTTTGCCGTTTTAATAAGCTCAAGACATCTGGATAGTTTCTGTACTGATGTTTTATCTTTAAAGTAATTTTCTCCGGACAAAAAATCATAAAAATATCTTGCGGCAAGCTCAGCGGTAATACATATCATTCCTAAAAAATAATCCTCCGGTTTATACAGTCTTATCATACTGAAATATCCTTCAGCATATTTTTTAAATTTATTTATATCAAATAAATTATCCGTAATACACCCCGATCTTGCGCCGTCGCCGAAATCATATACATAAAGTCCGGACATTACGGAGTCAAAATCAATCATACAAATACCATCGTGAGTCTCTTTATCTAAAAGTACGTTTGAACACTTTACATCATTATGCGTCACTTTAACCGGAAGATTTTTTTCAGTCAGCTTAAGCACATATTTTTTCACGTTATTAAAAAAAGCAAATTCATTGCAATATTTTTCAGATTCATAATATTTCAGTTTTTTTATTCTTTTATATGTATTATGAAAGTCAGGATCCATTGCATAAAACTGCTCGGCACAGGCAGATTCAGTCATAAGATGAAATTTACCCAATGTCCTGCCGAATTCATATACCGACTTCAAATCAGGCATTTTTTCATAAGCGGCAGAATTTTCAATATACCTATACCCTCTCCAGAAGCCTTCTTCTGTTTCAGCAAAATTTTTCCCCTCACATTCTAAAAATTCAGGATATTTCCTGTCAACGTATTTATACAGCAAGTTAATATTAAACATAATTTCCTTTGGATTTTTAATCGCCTTTTTATTTACTTTTTGCAGTATATAGCTTTCATTGTCTGAATATATTATTTTATAAGTCTTATTTATATGTCCTGAATTTATTCTTTCGATCCTTAAAATATTACTTCCAAGTCCAAATTTGAATAACACATTCATTAAATTTTCCATTTTCTATCACCTGTTTTTTATAATAACAGATTATTTTTGTTATTGCAAGCCTTGAAGTTAATAACTATACGTGTTATAATAGTTATAAATTATCGAAAGGGGTTAAAATATGTCAGTTTTCAGTAATATAGGAAAAAACATTTCAAACAAAGGAAAGGAAATTTCACGAAAGGCAAAAGTAATGTCTGAGACAAGTTCGCTCAATAACATTATTAAAGGTGAAGAATGCAAAATCGATACTCAGTATAAGCTGATGGGCAAAATGTACTTTGAAAAATACGGCTCTTCACCGGAACAGGAGTTTTCGCCTGCTATTGAAGCTATTAAAAATTCAATGGAAAAAATAAACGAAACCAAGCAGGAAATAATTAAAATAAAAAGTCAGTTCTGTTGTCCGGAATGCGGAACACCGTTTAAAAACGACGCCGTTTTCTGCTCCAAATGCGGCACTAAGCTTCCTGAAAAAGCCAAACCGCAGTCCGTTGTATCTCCTCAATCAAAAAAATGCTCAAACTGTGGTAATGTACTGGACGCAGAAGCAATTTTCTGTAATGTCTGCGGAACAAAATTTGAAAATATGTCTGCTGCTACAGATGATCCGGCTGCCGAAAATACCGTTTCTTTGCCGTCAGAAGTTCCGGCCGCTTCACCGGAAATTATTCCTGAAAAATCAGATACTATAAATACGGATACTGCCCAAGCTTCCGATGAAACTTTAACGGACGCAATAACTGACAGTTCATTAGAAACTAAAGAATCCAGTACTGTACCGAATGAATCGCTTGAGCCGCATAAATTTTTCTGTCCAAACTGTAAAAATGAAATGCAGGAAGATGATGTATTCTGCAATGAATGCGGAACAAAAGTCAAGTAAATTTTCAGTATCATTTTAAAAAGCACAAATAAAAACGGCAGCTCTAAGCTGCCGTTTTTCCAGTATCATATAGTGGAAGAAAGATCTATATTCCTCACTTTATTTCTTACCTTTAAAACAAATCCCGGAGATACTGAAAGCTCATCAATTCCCATTTTTAAAAAGGTTTCTGTCAGACTTGTATCCGCCGCAAGCTCCCCGCATATTCCTATCCATGCACCGTGCCTGTGAGCATTTTCCGCAGATATTTTAATAAGTCTCAGAACGGCTTCATGATGAGTATCACAAAAGTTCTCCAAATCGGGATTCTGTCTGTCACATGCAAGCGTATACTGAATAAGATCATTGGTACCCACACTGAAAAAATCTACCAAAGGCGCAAGCCTGTCGCTTATAATCGCTGCAGCAGGAGTTTCAATCATAATACCAATTTCTACAGTATCAGAAAATTCAATATTATCAAATTTTAATTCAGATTTTACTTCTTCACATAATTTCTTTATTTTTTTTACTTCATTTACAGAAGTAATCATAGGAAACATAATTCCCAGATTTCCGTAAACAGATGCTCTGTAAAGTGCTCTCAGCTGTGTTTTAAAAATCTCCGGACGTGTCAGGCAAATTCTTATAGCTCTGAAACCCAGCGCCGGATTATCCTCCTTATTCAGATTAAAATAATCAACCTGCTTATCAGCGCCTATATCCATAGTTCTGATTATAACCTTTTTTCCAGCCATGCTTTCAAGAACTTTTTTATACGCTGCAAACTGCTGTTCCTCAACAGGAAAATCTGAATTTTCCAAGTACAAAAACTCGCTTCTGAAAAGCCCGATCCCTCCGGCGTCGTTGAAAAGCGCTGCCCCGATATTGGCAACCCCTCCGATATTGGCAAAAATATCTATTTTTGTACCGTCTATTGTGATATTTTCTTTTCCCTTCAAATTCAGAAGAAGCTTCTTCTTTTCAATATCCTCCGACTGTTTTTTCATCATAGCGTTTAATACAGCTTCATCAGGATCAACGTAAATTTCTCCGGTAAATCCATCCACAATTATGGTTTCTCCATTTTCAATATGCGGCAAAAATTCATCGCCCACTCCAATAACCGCCGGAATATTCATATTTCTTGCCAGAATCGCAGTATGTGAATTTGAAGAACCATAAGCGGTTACAAATGCAAGAACTTTATTTTTATCGAGTGAAACCGTTTCGCTTGGCGCAAGATCGTCCGAACATATTACCACTTTTTCATCTATACTATTTTGTTCACTGCTTGTCAAAGCAAAATTATTTATTATTCTATTGGAAATATCCTTTACATCTGCTGCTCTTACCTGCATGTATGTGTCGTCCATGGACGAAAACATTGCAGCAAAATTATCAGATGTTACCGCAACCGCATACTCAGCATTTACCATTTGTGTTTCAATTATATTGACTATTGACTCATTATAGTCCTCATCTTCAATCATCATCATATGGATTTCAAAAATCTGAGCATTTGTTTCGCCGACTTCTTTCAAAGCTTTATTATATATTTCCTGAAGCTGATCCGTACTGCGCTTCTTTGCCAGTTCAAGACGCTTTATTTCTGTCTCTGTATCTTCTATATGAACACGGCGTACAGAAGCTTCCTGACGATTAAATACTGAAATTTTTCCTATAGCAACAGCTCCGTAAACACCCTTACCTTTAAATTTAACCATAAACCGTACCCCCTTTAAATTACGATAATACAAGTGCTATTCGCCGGAACATCTTAATATAAACTTTATAATTGTTCCAGTAAACTGTAAATTAAATCCTTTTTTGCCAAACCGTCTGAAAACGCCGTTGCACCGCCTGCGGCTGTTCCGAGTTTAAGGGCATATTCATAGCTTTTCTTCTCACAGCCTGCTATAAATCCTGCTACCATTGAATCTCCTGCACCGACAGAATTTTTAACAGTACCGCTGCATACTCCGCAAGCATGAATTTTACCGTTTTCATCTGCCAGTATCGCACCGTCTCCCGCCATGGAAACAAGTACGTTTACTGCACCCATTTCTTTAAGTTTTAAAGCATATTCCGATACATCCTCAGCCGTTTTCAGCTCCACTCCGAATATTTCCTCAAGTTCAAAATTATTAGGCTTAATAAGAAACGGTTTATATTTCAGCACATTCATAAGCAAATCACCGGTAGCGTCAACAATTGCTCTGATTTTTTTATTTTTAAGATATTCAAGAATTCTTTCATAAATATCCGAAGGCAAAGATGCCGGAATGCTTCCCGCAAGCACAATTGTATCTCCGTCCTGTATTTTATTAAGCTTTTTAAAAAGCTCCTCTATATTTTCTTCAGAAATTTCCGGTCCCTGTCCATTAATCTCTGTCTCGAAAGACGACTGTATCTTAACATTGATCCTGGAAAATCCATTGTTAAGATGGACAAAATCAGTTTTTATGCCGTCTTTAGCCATCCCATTTTCAATGGCTTCACCGGTAAAGCCGGCTACAAATCCCAGAGCTTCAGATTTAATTCCCAATTCATTTAATATAATTGAAACATTTAATCCTTTCCCTCCGAAATATATCTCTTCGCTTTCAGTCCGATTAACGACGCCTACTTTCATTTCTCCTGTACGGACAACATAATCAATTGCCGGATTAAATGTAACCGTATAAATCATTTTACATTACCTCCTCTATACTTTATATATTTTTTTGCTCTGTTAAGTAGCATAATATCCTTAAAAAGCATTTTCCATCAAAAACTCCACTTCAAATTTACCTAAATATAAACCGCTTACATTTATTGTTCGCTTTTACAAAATACATATCCTATATTATTTTCTATTTAATGTTTAATATACTTTATTTAAAAAATACGGTTAAATTTTTTATTTCATATTTAATAAAAAATAGAAAAATTCACCCGTCTCAGGTGAATTTTCATTCATAAGTATCAAAACCTTTATCTGTCTGCCATAAGCTCTATTGCCTGTTTATTATTGCATACATCAACCGTTTTATATGCTCCTCCGAATTCACCGTCAATTGTCCATTGAAGCTCATCATCACACTCAAATCTTATTTTAGATGTTCTGAATGACTTTATATACGCCGTATCAATATCAATATCTATATTTAATAAAGAATGAATTATCCTCTGCAAATCAAGAGGATTTCCAGGTGTCTTAATCAGCGTAACTTCATACAAACCATCATCAAGAAGAAAATCATTAAGCGATAATAATCCGGCAACAGATGATGAATTAGTTACCATACCAAAAATATAATTGTCTTCAATTATTTCATCATCATATGTTATTTTCATATGATAAGATTTTATATTTTTAAGTCTTGATATACCGTTCAGGACGTAGGCTACATGTCCTAATACGTTCTTTACCTGCTGTGAAGTTTCATAGGTCACTTCTGTAAAAGCTCCGAATGCGGCAATATAAGTAAAAAATTTATCATTAAAGCTTCCTATATCGCATGGGTATTTTTTTCCATCTATAATCCACTGAACTGCGTCTATAATATTTCTGGGAATTCCTACTCCTCTGGCAAAATCATTTGTAGAACCTGCGGGTATATATCCTATAGGCAATTTTTTCTCGGATCTCATTACTCCTTGTATTACTTCATTAAGCGTACCGTCACCTCCGGAACAGACTATCAGATCAAAACCTTGACCACATGCATATTTTGCTGCTGCACATGCATCCATTCTTTCCTGAGTAGGTCTGGCAGTAACCTCATAACCTGCTTTGGTAAACATGTCAATAACTACTGCCAGCTTTGAACTTATAGTAGCTTTTCCTGATTGTAAATTTAATATAAAATACAATTTTTTCATTTTTTGATCTGCCTTTCTTAATGAATATACTATTATTATACATTAAGCTTATTATAAATTCAATATTAAATATAAATTTTTTTAGATTTTTTTTAAAAAATACTTGACAATATGTTTTTTATATGCTATAATGTTTAAGCAGTCGAAATGAGACTGTTAAATATTGGGGTGTCGCCAAGTGGTAAGGCAGAGGACTCTGACTCCTCCATTCCGTGGGTTCAAATCCTACCACCCCAACCATATTAGTGCTATAAAATAGATGCACACCGTTCAAACCGCCTATGTAGGCGGTTTTTTGGTATTTTAGAGGCAAAAAATCATTTCGACAAAAACCATCATAGCATACCTACAGTTAAGCTTAATCGAATTAATTGAAAATACCCGCAGTGAATAACACTGCGGGCAGTATTTTAACATATTTTATTGGCATTATAACTAATCTGTGAAATCTGATTATTATAGAAGATAATAATCAAATCAGTTCCAATACTTTATCTGATTCTTCAGAAGAATCCAAAACAGAGACAGTCTTAAGCTTTCGGTTTATAGCTCTCGTACGGGTACCAATAAGTTTATCAAGTTCTTCATCAGCCTGTCTAAGCCGATTTCTTGTATTGGTAAGAACCGTTTCAAAGTTTCCGAATTCTTTTTTAGCAGCTTCAAGTATTTTCCATACTTCACCGCTTTTTTTCTGAATTGCAAGGGTTCTGAAGCCCATTTGCAGACTGTTAAGCATTGCCGCCATGGTTGACGGTCCTGCAATATTAACTTTGTAATTTCTCTGAAGAACTTCCACCAATCCCATATTAACCACTTCCGCATATAATCCCTCAAAAGGCAGAAACATAATAGCAAAATCTGTAGTATACGGAGGAACAATATATTTATCATGAATACTTTTAGCACATTTTTTTATTTCAGATTCAAGAGCTGCTCTCTTAGTTTTCAACTCGTTTGGATCTCCGGTTTCATAAGCGGTAAGAAGATTTGAATATGTATCTCCCGGAAATTTGGAGTCTATTGGAAGATACACACATTCTCCGTTCTCAAGACCCGGAAGCTTCACAGCAAAATCAACCTTTTCTGTTCCCTTAGGAGTAACAGAAGTCTGTTCTTCGTATTGCTCGGGAGCAAGGATTTCATCAAGAATAGCTCCAAGCTGAATTTCTCCCATAATACCTCTTGTTTTAACGTTTGATAGCACATTTTTTAAATCCGATACTCCGGAAGCAACATTTTTCATTTCTCCCAGACCCTCATAAACCTCGGCAAGTCTCTTATTAACTGTCTCAAAGGACTTCGAAATTTTATCGTCAAGGGTTTTCTGAAGTTTTTCATTTACTGTATTGTTGATCTTGTCAAGACTATCCTGATTTTCTTTCCTAAGCTTCTCCATACTTTCAGAATTTGATTTACGAATACTGTCAAGGGCGGCAAGAATGTCCATTCTTATCCTGTCAAAGTCTCCCTCCAGCTTTGTAAGCTTCTCTGTTGAAGCTTTCTGCTGCTTATCCTGTCCCTCGTTGAGACTTTTGCCCAGTTCAGACATATTTTTAACAATAGTTTCAAAAGCCTTATTAAGCTTATCGTCAAGAGTGGACTGCATTTTTTCTGTAATAATACTGTTGATTTTATCCAGACTTTCCTGATTTTCCTTTCGGAGTCCGTTCATTTCAGCTTCTATTTTTAAAAGTGTTTCTCCTGCTTTTGCCTGCTGTTTTTCCTGAGAATCCCGCAGACTGTCTCCCAGCATGGAAATCTGCTTTACCATAGTTTCGCTCTGCCGCACAATCTGATCCATAAGAATTTTATTTTGATCGCCATTATTTCGGCTAAGAAATTCGATCTGCTTTTTAAGTTCTGATATTTCTTCAATGCCGGAATCCATGCCTTGACAGTTTGATCTGATCAGAACAACTATCAGCAAAATAATTATAATACCGCAGCATATCAAAGTTATAATATCCATTTTATTACCTATCCTTAAATAATTTATTTCAGTCTTATTTTAAATGGATTTTTAAGACTGATATCACATAATTTATTTTATTATAACATCAGGAATACTATAAGTCAAGAATACTTATTGAAACCGAATTAATTACGTATTGCTTGTCATTATGAGCAGTTGCTGCTTTTTTCCTTTTAACCGGATTTATAAAATAAACTAACATTTTTATGAAAAAAACAAAAATATATTTACGAAACCTTTTTTTTATGATAAAATAATAATATCGTCTGAAAGGGAGGAATAAATTTGATTTACATAACCGGTGACATGCACGGTGAATTTTCAAGATTTAAAAATAAAAAAATAAAAAAGCTTAAGGAAAATGACACATTGATTATCTGCGGTGACTTCGGATTTATCTGGGACGGATCAAGACACGAAAATTCTGTTCTAAATAAAATAGGCAATATGCCGTTTAACGTTGCCTTTATTGACGGATGCCATGAAAATTTTGAACTTCTCAGCGAATATGAAGTAATAGACTGGAACGGCGGAAAAGCACAGCTTATAAGCGGTAATCTGGTTCATCTTATGAGAGGGCAGATTTATACTATTGAAGGTAAAAAAATTCTTGCATTCGGAGGAGGACACAGTCAGGATTACGATTATCGCAAAATGCATAACTGGTGGATTCAGGAACAGCCTACACATGAAGAAATAATTGAATCAATAAATAACTTAAGCATGTATGATAATGATATTGATTTTATTATAACTCATGAGCCTCCGGCGTCTCTGAAAGACTGTCTTGGAGTTGATGTACTGCAAAGACTTGAAATTCATGCTTTTTTTGAAGACATTATAAAAGCATGTCATTTTGAAAAATGGTTTTTCGGAAAATGTCATGTTGACAAATACATTCCAATGAAATTTTATGCGGTATTTGAAGAAGTACTTCCCCTTTACGAAGAAAACTCCATTTAAATAAAAAAACTTCCTATGAAATTTATTCATAGGAAGTTTTTATTATAAATCATATTTATTAACCACGTCCTCCCGGACCTGTCTGACCTCCTCCGGAACCGCTGCTCAGCGTTGTTCCGCCGCTGATCGTTCCGTCGTAACCGGCTTTCATATTTGAATCAGCCGAACTTACTGCAAAATATTCTGTATCGCTTAACGTTCCTCCAGTGTAAGCTTTAACGCTGTCTTCCGGACTGCACATTACCATAGCTGCCGCTGAATTTGCAAACGTCATTGTACCTATTACAGTACCGCTGCTGTTTGTAAATGTAACAGATGTTCCGGCACTTATTGAAACAGACTGATTGACAAAATTATAGTTGGAAGGAATGCTCTCGCTGAACATATCATTGCTTCCGCCTGCCACTACAACTCCTCCGTTGTAACTCCATTTACTGTCACAGTCAATCGGAGAATTACCGCCGCCTGTCTGCGAAACAAATACATAACCGCCGTTTACTGTAAGACTGCCGTTTGAATCAAGTCCGTCTCCGCTTGCATTAACGTATATATATCCGCCGTTAATAGTCAGACTGTAATTTCCGCTGCCCATTGATCCGCCCTGATTCCATCCGCCGGGACCTGTCATACCCGAACCATCAGTACCGCCTGCCGCATTGTATCCGTCATCGCTTGACGTTACCATAACAGTACCGCTGTACTGAGTAATATTTGAAGCTTCAACCCCCTCATATGATTTGATAATATCAATATAAGGCGTGGAGTAATCAGTTTCCTTACCCTGTGTGCCTATTACCAGATCTGTATCGGCATGAATACCGTCGTCGCCGGTTGAAAGCCTGAAAATACCCCCTGTAATATTTATATTTGTAGCATGAACGCTGTCGTCTGTTGAATCAATGTCAATATTTCCGCCGAGGATGTTAATTGTACCCTCTATTACCGCTGATGTATCATCGTCAGTACAGCCGGCTTTAAATCCTTTAGCGCTGGTATCGTCAATTGTCGTTGTACCTGAATTGCCGCCGCCCCAGCTTCCAGGACCTCCGGGCTGCTGTGAACCGCCGCTTGAAGACTGTTCAGCAGTTGTTTTGACAGTAATATCACCATCGTTTACCGTAAGAAGCTGCGAAGCATGGAAACCGTCGGAATATGCCGTAATATTCACTGTACCGCCGTTTACGGTTACATATCCTTTTCCAGAAGCAGTATCGGTTTCAGTACTTTTAATACCGTCTCCTCCCTTGGCATTAACCGTAACATTCAAGCTGCTGAAATCGGTATCCAACGGATCGCCGATCCTGACAGAATCCTTTCCTCTTATTCCATCATCAGCGGCTGTTACATTTAACGTTCCGTTATTGATATGAATATCATTCTTGCATACTATTGCGTCTTCGCAGTTACCGTATACATTCAAAGTTCCTTTGCCTTTAAAAGTAATATCGTCCTTAGCGTAAACAGCTCCTACCCCTCCGTCAGCATTTGTATATGAAGTACCGTCCGAAACAGTATTTACTGTGCCTTTTTTGGCAGAAATGGAACATTTATCATCAACGCTTGCAATATAAATCGGTGATGTGGAAGTATTTGAAATACTCATTCCTTCAAGTGAAAGTTCAACCAGACCGTCAACATAAGCTGTTTTGTCAACATCTACTATAATCTGTCCTTCTTCCATTTCTCCGGTAACAATATATGTACCAGGCTGTGCGATTGTAATTGTCTTCAGGTCAGCGCTTAATTCAGCTCCTGTTCCCTCAAATACAATTCCGTCATTGCTTAGAGTTATTGTATTTTCAGTCGGTACAACTACCGTACCCATAGCCGAAACCGCATTGTATGTACTGATTGTTCCTGACTTTACAAATTCTCCGGCAGTTGCCGCACTTTCATGAGTCATTTGAGATTCGCCGGTATAAATATTATATGTTCCGTCAGATAAAGCATCATTGCATATAAGCGCATATGTATATTTTTTATCAGGAGTTACCGAGTAAATCTCAGAACCGTTTTTAGTAATAGAAATCTTCTGCTTGTCAAGTTTTTCAGTATAATTCAGAATCATTGAATCAACTGTTATTCCTGCCGTATTTACAAATTCTGCGTTGCTTGTTGCAACAACGCTTCCGCCTGTAATATCAACAGTGTAGCCCTCACCTGTTGTCAAACTTCGTTTACCATATGCATAAACTTCCGCAGAACCGGTTACAGAAATTGAAGTTTCTGCCTGAATAGCGTCATTTTCAGCTTTGGCAGTAACAGTTCCTCCTGAAATTGAAACATAATTTTTTTTGGATTTTATAGCGTCTCCGCCTTTTGCATTAACGTTAACAGTACCGCCGGTAATTGAAATATATCCTAATGAAGAATCTGCTCCGTTATTTGAAATGATTCCGTCAGCTCCCGTATCAGTATCATCAGCCGCACAAGTAACCTTCAGATTTCCCCCATTTATAACTACCGAATTTTTGCCCTTTACAGCAGCGCCGGAAGAATCGACACTGTTATGATTAACTTTTATATTTCCGTTTATGATCCTCAAATCATCATTACTTGTAATTGAATACAAATAATTAGAATTTACTGTAAGAGATCCGCTGCCGTTAATGACAAGATCGTCCTTAGAATAAATGGTCGAATCAGCCTCAGCATCTGTGTATACTTCAGTATCATTGAGGATATTTTCTGTTCCCGCAGCCAGACTAATAACTGTTTCGTCAGCATTTACCACATAAATCGGCGAATTTGTCGAGCAAGTAACATTTACACCGTTTAATACAAGCGATACTCTGTCAGTGTCGGAAGCATTTACATATATCTGACCGTCTGTTAATGTTCCGTCAATATAATATGTACCGCCGGAAGTAATTGTGACCACGTTTTTATTTTCGCTGAGCTCCATATTACTTCCCTCAACTGAAATATAACTCTCATTGAGATGAATATAATTCACATCTGATGCTGATGTGCTGATTGCTATTCTTTTAAGCTTTATTAAATCAAATACATTAACCGTATTATCATTGTTTAAATCCAATGATATATCTGATAATTCTCCAGATTTTTTTATAAGATAATTCTGTAAAACATTTACATCATCGGCATTTACTATACCGTCTGAATTCAAATCGCCTAAAATTGCGGCTGAAACCGTATTTTTAGCAGAAAAAATTTCTGCATTCAACCCGATACCTACGGCTGCTACCGCTGCTGCCATTAAAGCTGACAGCGCTTTGCGAAGTGTTTTTATTCTTAGCATTATGATCCTCTCCTTTAATTAAAATATTCTTTCAACAGATGATGATTTTATTTTAAATTACTTATCTTAAATTAATCTTAAACTTATTAATAAAATTTTATTTTCTTAATACTATGTAGTTCAACAATTTATAAAATTCTACAAATTTAAGATTAATTTAAGAAACTTTTTATATTATATAATCAAGATAATCGAAAGGAGGAAATCCTGAAATCTCAGGTGCACAATGGCAATTAAAACTTTTAAAAGAAAAGAAATAAAATTTCTTCTTAATATAAATCAATTTAATGAATTACTTAATACAATTGATTTATATATGAATCCAGACGAATACTGTGTCGGCGGAAAAGAATATGGTATCTTTAATATTTATTATGATACCAATGACAGCTTTTTAATAAGAGAATCTCTTTCCAAACCATACTATAAAGAAAAACTGAGAGTAAGAAGCTATTATTCTCCTGCCCATTCAGACGATAAAGTCTTTATTGAAATTAAGAAAAAAATCGGCGGTATCGTTACTAAAAGACGTGCAGCAATGACCTTAAGGGAATCCGAAATTTATCTAAAAACCGGAATCAGACCTAAATCAGACAAGTTTATGACTAATCAGGTACTGGACGAAATTGACGTATTCAAACAAAACTACTCTATTGTACCGGCACAATATATAAGCTATCAGCGTATGGCGTTTTTCGGTAAGGAAGATAAGGATTTCCGGCTGACATTTGACAGAAATATTACTGACAGACGTTATGATTTGACTCTTGGCAAAGAATGCTATGGCAGACAGATTATCAGACCAAATCAACGTCTTATGGAAATAAAAATTACCGATTCTATCCCTATCTGGTTAAGCGAAGAACTTTCCCATCTTGAAATTTATAAGACCAGTTTTTCCAAGTACGGAAAGGCGTATCAGAATTATGTAAGAGATAAAATAAATCATGAAAAAGGAGTTAATATTTATGCCTGATATTTTTAATTCAATATTAAATGGTACAACAGGATTAGGTACTTTCTTAATTTGTATAATTTCTTCCGTTATATTTGGAATCTTAATTAGTATAGTTTACATACTGACACATAGAAAAGAATCTTACAGTCAGAGCTATGTTATGTCAATTATAATGCTTCCCGGTATCGTATCGCTTATCATATTGCTGATTAACGATACTTCTAAAGCTTTAGGTCTGGCAGGAGCTTTCTCATTGGTAAGATTCAGAAGCGTTCCGGGCGATCCTAAAGATATTGCTTATATTTTCTTTTCAATGGCAATAGGCGTAAGCTGCGGACTTGGTTATATTGCTTTCGCAGTAATCTTTATCATAATTCTTAGTGCGTTTATTTTGGTTCTTAATACCATTAAATACGGTGCTCCTAAAACATCTTCCATGACTCTTAAAATTACGGTGCCGGAAAATCTTAATTATCAGGGATTATTTGATAACGTTCTGAATGCTAATACGGTTTCATGGCGTCTTAAAAGAGTTAAAACTGTGGATTTTGGTACGCTGTTTGACTTGGTTTACAGTATCGAATTAAAAAATGATGTGGATCAAAAAAAATTTATAGACTCAATACGTACTTTAAACGGCAATTTAAATGTCACACTTATTCTTTATAAGTATGACGACCAGATTTACGCAAAATAAAATTTCAGCATTTAATAAATTATAATATAATTTATTAAATGCTGTTTAAAATTCAGTCACTTTTGTTAAATTATTAAAATATATTTTGCCGTATTGACTTCTATTAATATTTAATGTATAATATAATCATTGCCGCTGTGGTGGAATAGGCAGACACAAGGGACTTAAAATCCCTCGGAGTAACATCCGTACCGGTTCAAGTCCGGTCAGCGGCACCATATTGTGACTATAAAAAAGATGAATAGTCCGCAAAGTCCGTAGCTACGGGCTTTTTTTGTTGCTCTGACGGTGAAAAATCAAGGTCAGATTCTTATCAAATTACACCATAAATACAGAATTTTTCGGTCAGGAGATCAGTCAAGAACCAAAAATAAATATGTCAATGCAGACGGTTAGGTTTAAAAAACTTAACCGCTTTTTATACCCAAATAAAAGGAAATGGTGAATATGATTCGATATTTTGAAAGCTTCGCAGGGTGAGGACGATATTGTAAGCTACAGGAATGTCCGAAACGCAGCTGAAAGAGAATCTGTACAAGTCCAGTAAAAACGGAGTACATATTATTTTTGTACTCCGTTTCACTATCTTATTCGATTTGATTTAGTTTTGGGTTTTCTTTTTCCATTTACAATATTTGCATTACTAGATTATCTAGTGCAAAAAACATCTTAACTATCGCTATCCTGAATTATTGCCAAAATACAAATAACAATACAAAGTAAAGAAAAAATAAATCTATATGGAACAATCCTATCTTGAGTTTCATCCAGAACCATACATTCTTCCGGACATTCTTTATTATAATACACCCTTATCATACTTCCAACATAGTAATTATATGACAAAGAAGCCGAAAGCCATTGCTGATAAAGCTCTCCATCCACATCATATGACACTTTATAGTAATACTCATATTCATCGTAATTACTATTTTGGGTTCTGAATCTTTTTACATTCTTCTCAATGATTTCTGCCATGACCATTTGACCATTGCGATTTATTTTTCTGTATATAAGAAAATTATTTATATACGGCATACTAGATATCGTTGCAAATATAATTATAATAACATTTAAAATTATTTTAAAATAGTACATGATGCATAAAAATTAACCCATCAGCTTGACCATAACAGCCTTTTGTGCATGAAGACGGTTTTCAGCCTCTTCAAAGATTTCTTTGGCATGTTCTTCAAACACCTTGCCCGTTATTTCCTCTTCACGGTGCGCAGGCAGACAATGCATAACAAGAGCGTCTTTATTGGCAAGAGCCATTATTGTATCATTTATCTGATAACCCTCAAACGCTTTTTTACGCTGCTCAGCTTCACTTTCCTGACCCATAGAAGCCCATACGTCTGTAAGGACAATATCAGCATTTTCAGCTGCTTTTTTAGGGTCGTCAGTAATTGTAAAGCAGTCAAAATCTGCTGCAAAATCCATTACTTCCTTAGCCGGACGGTAATTTTCAGGAGTAGCCACAGAAACAGCCATACCAACTTTCAGACCGCCTACAATAAGGGAATTAGCCATATTGTTGCCATCGCCGATATAGCACATTTTCAGACCGTCAAAACTGCCTTTAAATTCACGGATAGTCATAAGATCGGCAAGTACCTGACAAGGGTGTGAAAAGTCAGTCAGACCGTTAATGATGGGAATGTTACCGTACTGCGCAAGATCTTCAACTTCTTTTTGGTCAAACGTACGAATCATGATACCGTCAATGTAACGGGAAAGTACACGTGCAGTATCCTGAACAGGCTCTCCCCTGCCTATTTGCAATTCGCTTGCAGACAGAAACAACGGGTATCCTCCCAGCTGATACATACCGGTTTCAAAGGAAACACGGGTACGTGTAGAAGCTTTCTGAAAAATCATTCCCAATGACTTTCCTTTCAAATGCGGGTGCGGAATACCATGCTTTAATTCATATTTCAACTGATCCGCCAGATTTAAAATATCAATTATTTCTTCTTTGCTCAGGTCGAGCATTTTCAGTAAATGTTTCATCTCAGTTCACCTAACCTTATATTTTTTATGAATTTAATATCTTTTCAAATATTTCAAGTCCCTTGTCAATTTCATCATAAGTAATATTAAGCGGAGGCAAAAGCCTTACTTTTTCTTTTGCGGTCAACAGCATAAGTCCCTCGTCAATAGCTTTTGCAGCAACGTCTGCCGCCTTTTTATTTTTCAGAGTAATTCCAATCATCATTCCAAGACCGCTTACACTTTCCACTTCATTCATTTTTTCCAGCTTTTCTTTAAAATACTGTCCCTTAGCAGTCACATCTTCCAAAAAACCGTCAGCAGTAACCTTGTCAATAACAACCTCGCCGCCGGCACATGCCATAGGATTACCACCAAATGTAGAACCATGAGTACCCTTTGTAAGCACCTCTGAACATTTTTCAGCCGCCAGACACGCTCCCACTGGTACGCCTCCTGCAAGCCCCTTTGCAAGGGTAGTAACGTCCGGCTTTACGCCGTAATGCTCAGAAGCAAGGAATTTGCCGGTTCTACCAACACCAGTCTGAACCTCGTCAGCAATTAGTAAAATATCCTTTTCACGGCAAATTTCAGCCACCTGTTTTACATATTCCTTATCCAGAGCGATCACACCGCCCTCTCCCTGAACAAATTCAAGCATTACTGCACACACATTGTCAAGCTTTGATTTTAAGTCGTCAATATCATTAGCTTTTGCATTTATAAAGCCTTCAACGAATGGGAAAAAGTAGTTGTGAAAACTGTCCTGACCGGTTGCAGAAAGAGTACATAGAGTTCTTCCATGAAAAGAATTAACAAGAGTAATAATATTGTGACGTCCCTTGCCGTACTTGTCAAAACTGTATTTTCTTGCAAGCTTGACAGCGCATTCATTTGCCTCAGCACCTGAATTTCCGAAAAACACTTTTGAATATCCTGTAACCCTACACAATTTCTCCGCAAAATCCGCCTGAACCTTTGTATAATAATAATTTGAAGTATGCTGAATAGATCTAACCTGACTGCATACAGCATCTGCCCATTCTTCATCGCAGAAACCGAGAGAATTGCATCCTATACCGCTTCCGAAATCTATGTACGATTTACCGTTTTCATCAATGCAAGTTCTCTTTTCTCCCTTATCCAAAACTACGCCGAAACGACCGTAGGTATGCATAACATTATCATCAAACTTTTCAATAGTACTCATTTTTTTACACTCCCCTTGTCAATAATATCTAAAATACATAATACAAAATGCGATGATCATAAAAGTACCGCAGGAAAAAAGAATTTTCTCTGCCGTGCTGCCATTTTCTTCCGGCACAAAGCTCCTATGGTTCTTTCTGCTTACCTTAATGGAAATACTGTTTCCTTTTTTAAAAATTGTGGTTCCCTCAGGATAAAATTTTGCAGAAGGTGCAGTATATGTCTGATCTGCAATATCATACTTCACAATAGGCGCTTCCGTAGTTACCTTAACACCAGCATATTTCGTTTGTGATTTGGCAATTCCTGTAACAGTTCCTATAACGTGTATTCCAAATTTTTTACGTTTAAAATACAGAAATCCACCAATTACATCCAGAATCACTCCGATAATAACCGGAAAAAAAAGAATAAATTTCTCCATACTACTTAAACTGAGTACCTATACCGGCCTTAGAAAGAATTTCAATAAGAATTGAGTGAGGAACTCTTCCGTCAATAATTGAAGTTTTCTTAACACCTCGTCTGACAGCTTCAACACAGCAGTCGATCTTAGGGATCATACCTCCGGAAATAATCCCCTGTCTTTTCATAAACGGGACTTCACTGACATTAACAAAAGGTATCAATGTATTAGGATCTTCCTTGTTTCTGAGAAGTCCTGCAATATCAGTCATAAGGATAAGATTTTCAGCACCAAGCTCAGCTGCAATTCTTGAAGCGGCAGTATCAGCATTAACATTATATGTGCTTCCGTCAGTTCCGCTCGCAACAGTTGCAATAACAGGAATACAACCATTGTTTAAAGTATCCATAATAGGCTTTACATTAACTCTAGTAATGTTTCCCACATATCCCAAATCCTCGCCGTTTTCCCCCTCAGCACGCTCAGCGGTAAGCATTTTCCCGTCAATACCGCAAAGACCTATAGCCGTACCTTTATGTTCTGCAAGAAGAGCTACCAGCTCCTTGTTGACCTTTCCGGCAAGGACCATTTTTACAACATCAATAGTTTCCTTGTCAGTATATCTCAGACCGTTAATAAATCTGCTTTCAATACCAAGTCTTTTAAGGGTATCGCTTATTTCCGGACCTCCGCCATGTACAAGAACGACTTTAATTCCCACTAAAGAAAGCAGTACGATATCGCTCATAACCGCCTGTTTAAGCTCGTCATTAGTCATAGCGTTTCCGCCGTATTTTACAACTACAATTTTGTCATTATATTTTTGTATATAAGGAAGTGCATCGATCAGCACTTTCGCACGAATATTATTAGAAATTTCCATTTTTAACTCCTGTAATCCCCATTGATTTTAACATAATCATAAGTCAGATCGCATCCCCATGCAGCGGCAGAACATTCGCCGTTACCGATATTAATAAATACTGTAATTTCTTCTTCCATAAGAATTTTTTTAGCTTCATCTTCTGAGAAATCCACTCCCGCACCACTTTTACATACGGCAATTTTTCCGGCATTTGATGCCAGATAAACATCGACATTGTTTATATCAAAATCAGCGTCTGCATATCCTACTGCACATAGTATTCTTCCCCAGTTAGCGTCCTCACCGAACATAGCCGCTTTAAAAAGACTTGAAGTAATAACCGATTTGGCAATTGTCTTAGCAGTTTTAATATCGTCAGCTCCTGCGCATACACATTCAATAAGCTTTGTAGCTCCTTCGCCGTCCCTAGCCATCATTCTCGCAAGATTTACCATAACAACGTAAAGAGCGTTTTCAAATACGGCAAAGCTTTCATTTTCTGAACATATTTCATCAATACCCGAAAGACCGTTTGCCATAACACAGCACATATCGTTTGTAGACTGATCTCCGTCAACGCTCACCATATTAAGCGTCGTTTTTACTACATCGCTTAAAGCACGCTGAAGATATTCCGGAGCAATTGCCACATCAGTGGTAATGAAAGAAAGTGTAGTGGCCATATTAGGATGGATCATACCGCTGCCCTTCAGCATACCGCCCATAACGCATTTTTTACCGTTTATTTCAAATTCAACAGCAATCTCCTTAGGCATCGTGTCAGTTGTCATAATAGCCTCTACCGCCGCACTGTTTCCCTCATAGCTTACACCCTTGCAAAGCTCAGGCATACCCTTTTCAATAGGTTCAATAGGTAATATCTGACCGATAACACCGGTTGACGCCACAATAAAATCAGATGGCTTAAGACCAAATTGATCAGAGACAAGCTCACACATTTTTTCAGCCTTTTCAACTCCGTCCGCATTACATGTATTAGCATTTACAGAGTTTACAATGACCCCTCTTGCTTTTCCGTCTGCAATATTGCTTTTCGTAACCTGAATAGGAGCACCCTTTACCTTATTAGTTGTGTATACAGCCGCCGCAGTACATTCCTTATCTGCAATAATTACGGCAAGATCATTCTTCTTTTTGGCGGAAGGCAAAGCATTGTTAGATTCTGCCGTATTTTTTTCCGTGTCAGTTAAAGGCTTGTGTGCCAAACCGCACTGTATACCGTTAGCCTTAAAACCCTGTGCAGCGCACACTCCGCCGTCAATATATTTAAATCCGTCAAATTCAACTTTGTTAATCATAACTTTTATCCTTTATAATAATCCTGTAGTTTCATCAATACCCATCATAATATTCAGGCACTGAACTGCCGCACCCGAAGCGCCTTTTCCGAGATTGTCAAGTCTTGAGCATAACAGCATCTGTTCGCTGTCGCCGAAAACGTATATTTCCATTTTATTGCTGCCGCTAAGACCGTTTGACGTTAAAAATCCATCCGGAACACATTCGCTGCCCGCAGGTTTTACTTCTATAAAATTTGAATCCCTGTAATTTTCATACAGCGCTTCTCTTACCTGTTCGGGAGTATATTTTTTCTGAAGCAGTCTGCCCTGTAAAGGAATTGAAACAACCATTCCGCTGTAATAGTTGTCAACGATCGGATTAAACATCGGCTTGTAAGCAAGACCTGATATCTTCTGCATTTCCGGAAGGTGTTTGTGGTTCATATTCAGCGCATACTGCCTAGGGCTCAAAAGCTCTGCTGGTTTGTCATTACTTTCATAAGCGGCAATAGCTTTCTTCCCCGCACCGCTGTAACCGGAAGTTGCATAAGCAAAAACAGGATAAAACTGCGGAATTATGCCTGCTTTAACAAGAGGATAGCATATTGATATAAATCCGCTTGCATAGCACCCGGGATTTGCTACTCTTTTTGAAGTTCTGATTTTTTCCCTATGCTCCGGAGAAAGCTCCGGAAAACCGTATGCCCAATCCGGATTTGTTCTGTGAGCAGTTGAAGCGTCAATAATTCTTACATGATCATTTTCCACAAGAGAAACTGCCTCAACGGCCGCCTTATCAGGCAGACATAAAAAAGTAAAATCAGAAGCGTTTATAAACTTTTTACGCTCGTTTATGTCCTTTCTTTTATCTTCATCTATTTTTAAAAGTTCAATATCATTTCGACCTTCAAAACGTTCAAGAATTTTCAGACCTGTAGTACCTTCCTGACCGTCAATATAAACTTTTACTGCCATTTATCTCTCCAATTCATTTACCATTTTCTGCTGTTTTTTCCGCTTTCGTCTTTAAAACACCGCCACATACTGATAGCTATTATAACCAAGATCATAATAATGCTCCAGATGATCGAAGCCTTACCGCTAAGTTTCAGTACTGCTATAATAAGGATTTCACCGAGGATCCATACCAGCATTGCAGCGACAGTCAGTAACACAATAAATACAACATGTTTTTTACTCATAATATGCACCCAGTTGTTTTTTTGTTATTTCAATCTGCTTTATTACTGATTCAGGTGCAGGACCACCGAAAGATTTCCTTTCCCTAACACATGTTTCCAGACTGATAGCCGTGTAAATATCATCTTCAAAAAGTTCAGATAATTCCCTGTAGCTTTCAAGAGGAAGCGTTTCCAGAGTCAGTCCCTTGTCAATACATTCCGCAACAAGTCTGCCAGTAATCTTGTAAGCATCCCTAAAAGGCATACCATGTTTTACCAGATAGTCAGCACAATCAGTAGCATTAATAAATCCGCCGGCGGCAGCTGCTCTCATTTTGTCTTTGTTTACTCTCATAGTTTCGATCATAGGAATAAAAGTCTTAAGACAAAGCTTTACGTTGTCCACAGAATCAAATATTGCTTCCTTATCTTCCTGCATGTCCTTGTTGTATGCCAGCGGCAGACCTTTGAGCATGGAAAGCAAAGTCATCAGATTACCGTTAACACGTCCTGCTTTACCTCTTATAAGCTCAGTTATATCAGGATTTTTCTTCTGCGGCATAATTGAAGAACCTGTAGCGTAAGCGTCGTCAAGTTCTATAAACTTAAATTCCCATGAGCACCACATAATTATTTCTTCTGAAAATCTTGAAAGATGCGTCATAATAAGAGAAATCGCACAGTTCAATTCAACGCAAAAATCCCTGTCTGAAACTCCATCCAGACTGTTAAGCATAGGTCTGTCAAAACCAAGCGCTTCTGCCGTCATATTTCTGTCAATAGCATAAGTCGTACCGGCAAGAGCGCAGCTTCCCAAAGGACATTCATTCATTCTTTTTAAGGTATCCTCAATACGTCCCAGATCTCTTAAAAACATCTGAGCATAAGCCATAAGATGATGACCTAAAGTAACAGGCTGAGCTCTCTGAAGATGAGTATATCCGGGCATTACTGTTTCAGTATGCTTTTGAGCCATATCGCATAGTACATCAGCAAGCTTAAGAACCAGAGCTTTTATTTCCTTTATTTCATCTTTCAGATAAAGACGTATATCAAG
Organism: Porcipelethomonas ammoniilytica; assembly: GCF_025567485.1. Taxonomy (NCBI): domain Bacteria; kingdom Bacillati; phylum Bacillota; class Clostridia; order Eubacteriales; family Oscillospiraceae; genus Porcipelethomonas; species Porcipelethomonas ammoniilytica. The sequence goes on from NZ_JAOQKH010000007.1 coordinate 89,075, forward strand.
AGCCACCTGATCGTTTCTCGAACGAGAAGTATGAAGTCTCTTTCCTACATCTCCCAAACGCTTAGTCAGTTCAGCTTCAATAAACATATGAATATCTTCAGCGGTCATATCCATTTCAAGACTGCCGGTATCAATATCTTTAAGTATTCCTTTAAGTCCGTCAATGATTTTTTCACTGTCAGACTTTGAAATAATTCCGCACTGCCCAAGCATTGTTGCATGAGCAATACTTCCCTGTATGTCATGACGGTACATTCTTCCGTCAAAAGAAATGGACGAATTAAAAGCGTTTACTGTTTCGTCAACTTCCTTTGAAAATCTTCCCGCCCACATTTTATCTGCCATATCGGTAAATCCTTTCAATATATGTCAATAAGCACATAGGGGCGAACAGAATATGTCCGCCCACAAGATTTTAATTTAAATTACTTGTTGTTTCTCTTCTGATCAAGCTTCGCCTTAACCTTGATAGGCAGACCAAAGAGATTGATAAATCCGGCACTGTCAGTCTGGTCATAAACCTCATCAGCGTCAAATGTAGCAACTTCTTCATCATAAAGAGTGTATGGTGAAGTAACGCCGGCATTAATAATGTTGCCCTTGTAAAGCTTAAGCTTAACATCGCCTGTAACAGTTTTCTGAGTTTCTGTTACAAATGCACTAAGCGCTTCACGAAGAGGAGTATACCACTGACCGTTGTAAACGATATCAGCAAACTTAATGCCGATATACTGCTTCATTCTTGCAGTTTCCTTGTCAATCGTGATAGTTTCCAGAACCTCATGAGCATGATAGAGAATAGCGCCGCCAGGAGTTTCATAAACGCCTCTTGACTTCATACCTACCAAACGGTTTTCTACCAGATCAGCAAGACCGATACCGTTTTCGCCGCCTAATTTATTAAGTGTTTCAACTAATTCAACAGCACCCATTTCCTTACCGTCAATAGCTGTAGGAACACCCTGTTCAAAGTGTAAAGTAACATAAGTAGGCTTGTCAGGAGCCTGAATAGGAGAAACGCCCATTTCAAGGAAACCTTCCTTTTCATACTGCGGTTCATTTGCAGGATCTTCAAGATCAAGACCTTCATGTGAAAGATGCCAGATGTTCTTGTCCTTTGAGTAATTTGTCTCACGGTTTATCTTGAGCGGAATATTGTGAGCTTCGGCATACTCAATTTCCTCGTCTCTTGACTTAAGATCCCAGATTCTCCATGGAGCAATAATTTCCATATCAGGAGCAAAAGCCTTGATAGCAAGTTCAAAACGTACCTGATCGTTACCCTTGCCTGTACAGCCGTGACAAATAGCGTCAGCGCCTTCGGCAATAGCAATTTCAGCGATTCTCTTAGCGATTATAGGACGTGCAAAGGATGTGCCGAGCATATATCTGTTTTCATAGATTGCGCCTGCCTGAACAGTCGGGAAAACGTAATCTGTAATAAATTCTTCAGTAAGGTGTTCAATGTAAAGCTTTGAAGCGCCGGTCTTAAGAGCCTTTTCTTCAAGACCTTCAAGCTCGCTTGCCTGACCCACGTCACCGGAAACTGCAATAACCTCACAGTTATTGTAATTTTCCTTCAGCCACGGAATGATAATAGAAGTATCAAGCCCGCCTGAGTAAGCTAAAACGACCTTTTTAATTTCTTTTTTTGCTGCTGGTTTATTCATAATGGTATACCCCCGATTTATATTTTCTAAAGTCATTAATCTTATTATACACCTTTATACACAAATGTCAAGTACTTTTTTGTATAAATATGCATAGATTTTTTATTTATGCATATTTTATACATTATTTATGTATATATGCATTACGGATGCGGTTTTCCCTGACGGTAAGCTTCCATAATGTCCTTAAAAACCTCGCCGTTTGAGGGAGGAGTCCAAGTAATTGCATTAGCGCCTGCATCAATAGTTTCCAGAATAGAATCATCGGTAGGACCACCGGTTGCAATGATAGGAAAGTCAGGAAATTCCCTCCTGATTTTTCTTACCACATTTGCTGTATCCTTAGCAGCAGACACATTAAAAATAGTCGTTCCTGCGTCAATACGCTCTTTAAAGTCAACATTATCGTTAACAACAGTAACAATTAGCGGAATGTCAATTTGATTGCTGACCTTCTGAATAATATCATTAGACGTAGGAGCATTAACAACAACGCCTGTAGCACCTTGCATCTCTGCATAATGCGCAAGATTCAGCACTCTGTTTCCGCTGGTAAGACCACCGCCTACACCTGCAAATACCGGAATATCAGCCGCAAGCATAACCGCCTGAGTAATTATAGGCTGAGGAGTAAAAGGATATACAGCTATAACGGCATCCGCATTGACATTTCTTATAATACAGATATCCGTTGTAAAAACCAATGACTGAATTTTTTTGCCGAATACAATAATACCGCTGCATTCCTTAATTACTTCCGGTACTCTCAAAGCAAATTTTCTCAGTGTTCCGCTTATATGCGGAGGAGACATTTTCGGCATATTTATCATCTCCTTATAAAAAATATATAGAATAATTATAACTTATTTTTGTATTTTTTACAACAATTTTCACAAATTTTTCAAAAATAAAGTCAGTAAAAATTGTGCTAATAAAAATATTGACTTTCAAAAAAACTTTTGATATAATTTAAATACCGAGTAGCAAAAGGCGTAAATCCAGGTTTGGATTTACGTCTTTTTTGTGTTTGCACGGATTTTTCAGAAACGGAGAGTTAATATGAACAATGAGAAGAAAATGAACAAAATGGGAACCGTTCCGGTAAAAAAATTAATTCTTTCCACGGGAATTCCTATGATAGTATCTATGGTATTTCAAGCGGTTTACAACATTGTAGATAGTGCATTTGTATCAAATATGAAATCAGACGGTGAGGCTGCTCTGAATGCACTGACATTGGCATTTCCTGTACAAATGCTTATGATTGCATTCAGTATAGGAACAGGCGTCGGAGCAAATGCACTGCTGTCTAAATCTCTGGGACAAGGCGACAATGAAAAAGTAAGTAAAACTGCCGGAAATTCTATATTTCTTGGAATTATAATATTTGCGTTATTTATACTTTTCGGAATATTCGGAACAGAGCCATACATCAAATCCCAGACGTCAGATCCTAAAATAACACAAATGGCAGTAAGTTACCTGAGAATTTGCTGTATCTTTTCCATAGGATGTGTATTTTTTGCTATTTTTGAAAAACTGCTTCAATCCACAGGACGCTCTATATTTTCGACTATTGCGCAAATCGGCGGCGCTTTGACAAATATAGTACTTGACCCTATCATGATTTACGGTTTATTCGGCTGTCCCAAACTAGGCGTAAAAGGAGCAGCATATGCAACCGTTATAGGCCAGTGCGTTTCATTTGTAATGGCATTAATATTTCATTTAAAATTCAATAAAGAAATTACAAATAATTTTAAATATCTTTATCCGTCAGCGGAAATTATAAAAGAAATATATTCCATAGGACTTCCGGCCATAATTGCTCAGGCGCTTATGTCTGTCATGACTTATGGTATGAATATAATTTTAGGCAGTATCAGTACATCTATGGTCACCGCATACGGTCTGTACTATAAGATACAGCAGTTTATTCTATTTGCCGCATTCGGACTAAGGGACGCAATCACGCCTGTTATTTCATTTAACTACGGTATGAAAAGCAAATCACGTATTAAAGACGGAATAAAATACGGAATGATTTATGCTCTTGTAATAATGATTGCCGGACTTGTATTGCTTGAAATATTTGCGGTTTTATTATCGGATATATTCGGACTGTCCGGAGAAACTCGCCAAATGTGTATTTACGCAATAAGAATTATATCTATAAGCTTTATTTTTGCCGGAGCAAATATTGCGTTTCAAGGCATTTTTCAAGCTCTCGACAGCGGCATAGAATCGCTTGTAGTATCAATTTGCCGACAGTTTTTATTTGTTCTTCCTGTAGCATGGATATTCTCATATATTATAATTCACTTTTCAGGCAGCTCATGGCTTGTATGGATAACGTTTCCCATAGCGGAAATTGTTTCAGCATTCATTGCATGCATTCTCATGAAAAGGACTTATAAAAATAAGATTTCAGTTCTCCCGAATTAAATACAGAATATAAAATAAAAGCGGACTTTTTAGTCCGCTTTTTTACTTTTTAATACTTAGTTCTGCCAGATATTTAGCAATGGCGGTTCACTTGAACCTCTTTGCAAAAAAAATAGTCTGCGTGCAACAGTGACATAAATACCGGAACATTAAAAGTACTATTTACGGTTTTCGTTAATTTGTCAATAAAAAAATTCCTGCGGGTAAATGCGCAGGAATTTTCCATTCACTTTTTTTGGTAAACACAAACAATTTCACCGGTAAATGCCTTGTGAAACGGATCACTTTCATAGAATTTCAACAGACTCTTATCAGTAAAGTCGTTTTCTTCCATATCCTTAGTATAAATTTTTCTGCAAACGAATACCATATCTGCTTCTTCAAAAGCAGTATTTCCATCAATTTCGCACGGTGTCAGACCTGTTTCCTTTGCCTTATCGCAATCTCTTCCGGAATGCGAACCGCAGAAGCTGAGTGCGCTTCTATATTTTTCACTGAAAAACGAGATTGTAAAAAATTCATTTTTTTCAATAAGCTCAAAGGTTTTTCTATTGGAACGTACCACTGTTGTAAACACAGGCATATTCCAGAGAACTCCCGTCTGTCCCCACGAAGCGGTCATGGTATTGTATTCAGACTTGTTTCCGCTGGTAAGAAGAAACCAGTCCTTACTGATAAGCTTGTAAGGATTAAACTGCAAATCGTATATATCCGTTTTAACAAAACCCATAAAATTCTTCCTTTCTGATAATCATTTAATATAAGGGTATAATAAACAATATTATCACAAAATCAGAAATATTACAAGTACTTATGCTCTTTTTAAAACCGGTTTGTACTGTAATCTCAGCTTGTCTGTTATAAGAGCAATGAATTCAGAATTAGTAGGTTTTCCCTTACATGTATTAACAGTATAACCAAAAAACGAATTAAGAGTATCCAGATTGCCTCTGTCCCAGGCAATTTCAATGGCATGTCTGATTGCTCTTTCAACTCTTGACGAAGTAGTGTCAAATTTTTTAGCAACAGTCGGATACAGCATTTTAGTAACGCTTTCAAGCAGTTCCTTGTCTTCCAACGATGACAAAATAGCTTCTCTTAAGTAATGATAACCCTTAATATGTGCAGGAACGCCGAGCTGATGAATAACTTCTGTTACAACAACTTCCATATCCTGACATTCTTTTTCATTAGCGTCTGCTGCTGTTCCTTGAATCAAGGACATAATTCTGTCTCCAAGTGAATTAACGTCAAACGGCTTAAGCATAAAATATGCCGCACCATTTTGCATAACCTGTCTTTCAATAAACGGGTTGTCATAAGAGGATGTAACAATAAACTCAGGCTTCTTTCCGCCTAGTGCCTGAACTTTTTTAATGAGTTCTATGGCGTCCATGTGCGGAAGAATAGCGTCAACTACAACTATGTCGGGGCTGTCATTTTTTATTGTCTCAAACAGAACCCCTCCATCTTTCGGTCTTGTTACAGCATACATACCCATACTTCTTAACGTACTCGCACAAGTTATACCGTATTCAACGCTGTCGTCTCCAATTAACACCTTGATTTTATTTACCATATTGTTCTACCTCCATATTTTTTCTACTTCCATATATTAACATATTAAACCCCTTAAATCAATAGCAATTATTAAAAGTTTTTAGCGGAAATTGGATATATTTGTAAAAAACTTGTTAACAAATTGTGAACAGCATAATTTTTAACGACAAAACCCATAAAAAAACTTTCATCGTCCATAAGTTTTTACATCAAAAAAAATAATTCATCTAAAATTTTTGAATTAAATATTTAGTATAAATTTTTACGTTGTTCAAATAAATTTTACGTTTTAATTTACAACAAAAAGGATACAGATGACGTAATCTGAGGATAATTCTTTAATAAAAGAAAAACAGCTGATGTCATAAATAAAAAAATATAGTTACAAGAACAGTTTTTTTCATAAAATTTATTCCTATTCCGGAATTGTTTTGCATTGAAGATTCAATAAAATTACCGGCATTTCACTATTATTCGCTTAAAATAAATCGAAAATAAAAATTACTAAATAAACCGTTAGAAAATTGCCTTAATAAACGGTTTTAAAACAGCCAATATTAAAAAAGAGCCGATAAAACAAGACGCCGTAACAATAAAAGAAAGGACAAAAAAATGAAAAAAATAATAAAATCAGCAATATGCATAGTATCCGTATTTGTTATTAATATCTGCACTATAATAGGCTACTATGCTGTTAATCTTCCTGATAGCTTTTATGTTTCAAAGGGAAATAATCTGGAGCTTTCTACCAGATTTTCAATTGAAGCCGAATCAGACAATGCACTGGCGTCATTTGCCGGGCAAACATATCCAAAATCAGAAACGGCATGTCTGAAGCTTTTCGGACTGCTTCCTGTAAAGGACGTTGAAATCCACACAGTTGAAACTCCGATACTAATTCCCGGAGGAGATCCTTTCGGAATAAAACTTCTTATGGAAGGCGTCATGATTGTAGGTATGGGAGAAATCAAAACCGATTCCGGAATGAAATGTCCGGCAGAAGAATGCGGATTAAAAGAAGGAGATATTATTATTTCTATTGACGGGAAAAAAATAACGTCAAATACGGATATACAGAATATAGTAGCAAAATCCGGCGGAAATTCCTTAAGAATAATTTATACTCATCAAAATGAACAGAAAACATCATTATTAGAGCCAGCTCTGGCATGTTCCGATAATAGCTATAAAGCCGGCATGTGGGTAAGAGACAGTACTGCGGGAATAGGTACTGTAACGTTTTATGAACCTAACACAAACCGATTCGGCGGTTTAGGTCATCCGGTATGCGATTCGGATACAGGTGAAATTATTCCGGTATCCAGCGGAGATGTAGCTGATGTGGAAATTACAAAAGTCGTTAAAGGATATTCCGGTTCGCCCGGTGAACTTCACGGTACTTTTAAATCAGATATGTCGTCAGGAACAATATATTTTAATAATAAATACGGAATATTCGGAGAAATGTTTAAGCCTGTTGACAGCTCAGGCGGAATACCCATGGGATTAAAGCAGGAAATAGAAACCGGACCTGCCACAATATATACAACTATTGATGGAAACGGTCCTCAGGAATATGATATAAATATTGAGAAAATCGATTATAAAAACAGTGGTACTAAAAATATGACTATAAAAATCACAGATAAAGAACTTCTGGAAAAAACAGGCGGTATCGTTCAGGGAATGAGCGGAAGTCCAATTATTCAAAACGGAAAACTTATAGGCGCAGTCACTCATGTATTTGTAAGCGACCCTACACGCGGTTACGCTATATTCTGTGAAAATATGTATGAATCCGGAATTTCAAATTACTGATTTATTTATAAGCTCAGGGACGTTACAAACGTAACGCCCCTGTTTTAACAGATAATTTATTTTTCGTTGCTGAAACCGCTTTCAACCAGTTCAACCAAAGATTCTACTGCCTGCTGTTCATCTGAACCGTCAGCAATAATTCTGATACCGGTACCGCCTACAATCCCCAGTGAAAGGATACCGAGAAGACTTTTAGCGTTAACTCTGCGTTCTTCCTTTTCGATCCAGATAGATGATTTAAATTCATTAGCTTTCTGAATAAAAAATGTTGCAGGTCTTGCATGTAAACCAACCTGATTTTTAACCATTACATCTTTAACAAACATAACAAACTCTCCTATCTTTAAATAATGGAACCATATCCACCCTTAATATAATTTTGTTATCTGCTGATTAAATTATACAGGCTATTTTTTATATAGTCAACGTGAAATTTACACTAAAATGGCTATTTTAGCAAAATTTCTACGCTTTGATTAATGTTAAGATTTTAAAAAGGTTAAGATTTGTTTATATTAACTAACGTATTTTGTTGTTAATTAAAATTATTCACTATAAACAATTTTCAACATTCATTTGTGTATAGTTTCAACAAGTGAAATTCTGTTATTTTTGACATTTTTCACTATTATTAATATAAGCCTCATACATATCCGGACGCTTTTCCTTAGTAATTTCAAGACTTTTTTTCAATCTCCATTCGGCAATATTCTTATGATGTCCGGAAAGAAGCACAGAAGGCACTGCTTCTTCCTGCCATATTTCAGGTCTGGTATACTGGGGATATTCCAGCAATCCTCCGAAATGACTCTCATCCTGATAGCATTCCGGACTGGAAAGTACACCGTCACACATTCTTGCAACTGCGTCGGTAAGCACAGCTGCCGGCAGTTCTCCTCCCGTCAGAACATAGTCTCCGATAGAAATTTCCTCATCAACAATTTTGTCCAGAATTCGCTGATCGACGCCTTCATAATGGCCGCATAAAAGAAAAATATTATCAAGCTGCGCCAACTGTACAGCTTTTTTTTGATTAAAAACGCTGCCTTTCGGCGTCATATATATTGTATGCGGTTTTGCTCCCAGTTGTTCACAGACAGCGTTGTAACAATTGTAAATAGGATCCGCCTGCATAACCATTCCCATTCCGCCGCCATAAGGAATATCGTCAACACGCCTGTGCTTATCATTTGTATAATCCCTTATCTGATGGCAGTATATTTCCAACGCACCTTTTTTTCTGGCTCTTCCCACAATGCTCTCAGACAGGATAGCTTCACACATTTCCGGAAAAAGGGTCGCAATATCAATCCTCATCAAATAGCCCCTCCAAGGGACGTATCGTCAGAACTGAATTTTCTAAATCAGTATTCACAATAACGTCCGGAATAGCAGGAATAAGAACAGTCCTTTCACCGTTTTTTACTTCATACACATCATTAGCGCCGGTCTGAAAAACATCCCTTACAGTGCCGTATTCTTCGTTTGTATCTGCGTCTGTCACTTTCAGTCCGATGAGATCCTGAATAAAGTAAGTACCTTCTTCAAGTTCAACATCATTTCTGTCAATATAAACAATATTGTTTCTGAGAAAATTCGCAGACTCCGGCGTATCAATACCTTTAAATTTTATCAAAACCATATTCTTATGCACTCTGGCGCTTTCAATTTCAAATATTTTTTTATCCTTTCCGCAATAAAGAATATCAAACCCGCAGATAAAATCCGGATCATCACTCCAAGGCATAATTTTCACTTCTCCGCGAAGTCCGTGAATATTAACAATTTTACCTGTTTCAATAAATTCTTTCAAATGTTCATACCTCCGTATATCAGTAAAACATTAAATATCTTAAAAAGGCTCAAATCAATTCTCTAAAAGAACGATTCAAGCCTTAAAAGTTATACAGCTTTTTATATCAGTCAATTTCAACTGCAACCTTAAGATTGCTTCTTGCAGCGCCCGCACGCATAATAGTACGGATTGCCTTAGCAATTCTTCCCTGTTTACCGATAACTCTTCCCATATCGTCCGGAGCAACATTCAAATGTAAAACAATAACGCCCTCTTCATTTGGTGCGTCCTCAGTAATTTTAATGGAATCCTTATCTTCAACAAGGTCTTCAACAATTGCATATAGTAAATCTTTCATTAAATTCCTCCAAAAAAGGACTATATGAGGCAAGAGACATTACTCCTGCCCGACAATGCCCTGAATGCAGATTAAAGCACACCGTTTTTCTTTAAGATTGTCTTAACAGTATCTGTAGGCTGTGCGCCGTCTGCAATCCACTTCTTTGCCTTTTCAGCATCAACTGAAACAACAGAAGGTTCCTTAGTAGGATCATAATAACCGATTTCCTCGATAAATCTGCCGTCTCTAGGATATCTTGAATCAGCAACAACTATACGATAAAAAGGAGCTTTCTTAGCGCCCATTCTTCTTAGTCTGATTTTAACTGCCATTTTTTTCACCTCCGGAAAAAATAATAAATATATGTTAATGCGGTAATGCATTAATCAGCTTACATAGGCGGAAGCTTGTCAAGGTTCATACCTGCCAGACGCTTCATCATTTTTTTATTCTTCATTCCCTTACCGCCGTTTAATTGCTTCATCATTTTCTGCATCTGTTCAAACTGCTTGAGAAGTCTGTTTACATCTTCGACTTTAGTACCGCTTCCTGATGCAATCCTGCGTTTTCTCTGAGGATTTATAATTGAAGGTTTTGCTCTTTCCTCTTTTGTCATTGACGTGATCATTGCCTCAATACGCACAAACTGTTTATCATCGACATCAATATCCTTAAGCTTATCTCCGACTCCGGGAATCATAGACATTATAGATTTTATTGATCCCATTTTTTTAATATTTCTTAACTGATCAAGCAGATCGTCCATATCAAATTTATTTTCCTGAAGTTTCTTTGCCATAGCTTCAGCGTCTTTCTGACTTATTGCATCTTCAGCTTTTTCAATAAGGGTCATTACATCGCCCATGCCGAGAATTCTAGAAGCCATTCTTTCAGGGTGGAACTGTTCAAATTCATCAAGCTTTTCGCCCATACCCACAAATTTGATCGGCTTACCCGTTACCGCCAGTACTGACAGCGCTGCGCCGCCTCTTGTATCGGAATCAAGCTTTGACATAAGAACGCTGTCGATTCCAAGAGCGTCATCGAACGCCTTAGCAACATTTACTGCGTCCTGACCGGTCATAGCGTCAACGACAAGCATAATCTCGTCAGGCTTTACTTCCGCCTTAATATTTTGCAGCTCTTCCATAAGCTCGGTATCAATATGCAAACGTCCGGCAGTATCAAGAATGATAATATCGTTACCGTAATCCTTTGCATGAGCTACAGCCTGTTTTGCAATAACAACAGGACTGATCTGTCCCATTTCAAAAACCTTTACGTCAGCCTTTTCGCCAACGACCTTCAGCTGATTAATAGCTGCCGGACGGTAAATATCACAAGCTACCAACAAAGGTCTGTGCCCTTCTTTTTTAAAGTGCTTAGCAAGCTTAGCCGAATGAGTAGTTTTACCCGAACCCTGTAGACCGCACATCATAATAATGCAAGGTCCTTTTGACGGCATGTTGATACGTGCATTTGAATCACCCATCAGCTCGCACAGTTCGTCCCTTACTATTTTTATTACCTGCTGTGCCGGAGTAAGACTTTCCAGAACTTCATTACCCACAGCTTTTTCCGAAACCTTAGCCACAAAATCCTTTACGACTTTGTAACTTACGTCTGCTTCAAGAAGAGCCAGACGAACTTCTCTCATTGCGTCCTTTATGTCAGATTCCGTAAGCTTTCCTCTTGATTTCAGCTTTCTGAACACATTATTAAGCTTTTCAGACAAACCTTCAAAAGCCATTAAGTCCTCTCCTTTCAGCATTTTCAAAATATTTCTTTTCCCATTCCGGCGAGACTGATTATTTCATCCGTCTTATCTGCGCCGCTTTTTTTCATATTGCAGGCACAGTCTGAAATAGCATTGAAATATTCTCTGCATTTTACAATTTTTACAGCAAGTCCGAGTTTTTTCTCAAACTCCGCAAGCGTCATTTCGCCTCTCTTAATACTGTCTCTCACAGCCTGTCTTGTAATATTATTACTTTCAGCTATTTCACCAAGGGAAAGATCTTCCCAGTAATAAAGCTCCATTACATCACGCTGCCTGTCGGTCAGCATATTGCCGTAAATATCAAGCAAAATAACAAAATCAAGGTTTTTTGCCATTTTTTCATCACTCCCGACGGGTGTAAAGGCAAATCACTTTACACATTATAGCACAAAGATAACTGATTGTCAAGGGTTATTCAGAAATTATTAATATGCTTTTATATAAAGTAAAACATAAGTAAAAGGAATACTAATAAAATAGCTAATCGCATTAGCAATAAAAGTGCAGATCATTATATTGGCTTTTCCGGTTTCTTTCATTTTCAATTCAAAAATACAAGCCTCTGCTATAAAAATTAAAATTTCCGCAGGAATAAATAATGAACCTGAAATTTCAAGCATTATATACAAAAAAATCTGAGTTGCAACATTAGTCAGACGAAAAAGCCTTGAATTATACCTATTATACATTTTCCTTACTTCAATTTTAAAACATCGAAACACAATCCATTCTGTCAAAATCGTAAGACTGCATGTTATAACAAACAAAACTAATGTTTGTCCAACAGATTTTGCTAAATCCTCCGCAATTACAGCTTTGCTTTCCTCGGCAGTACCACTAGCTGCATTAAACGTAATAACTGTATTATAAACCTTGGGGTTAATAAGCGGACTGACAATAACCTGCGAGTTCTCTGTCACAATGATAATTTTAAACTCCTCCGGCACCATATAGATAAAATCATAAATATGCTCTGCATTAGATTTGACTACTCCAAAATCAACGCCGGAGTCTCCTCGTAATCTTGCACAATATCCATCTTCATAAAAATCAATTAATGTTTTAAGCATTTTCTTATTGTAATCAGGCTGTCCCAATTCATATGAAAAATTGTCTATATTGTGCGGCTCATCACATGACACCAGAAAATCCACATAATATAACCCATCAGGAGGATTTTCAATATGCAGTTCAACACTTGGCTTAGGTCCTAGGTCAGCAAAAACAGTATTTGGCATAAAAAATAAAGACAACAACGATATTATAATATAAATACAGATTTTATACTTTGATTTCAATTTCCTCACTCCACACATATATAAAGTAAATTCTTTTATAAATCTATCATAATAAAAATTATAATTATTGTCAAGTAATTTTCTGCTTATTCCGACAATAACTTTCGAAATTGCTTGACATATACAAATAATCATTATATACTATAAATAGTAATATACATTGATAATTAATATAAATAAAGGAGGAATTTTAAATGAACAAAAGAATATTAGCTTCAATAGTTTCCTTAAGCGCTGTTTGTGCTGTAGGCGTTGGACTTGTATGTGTTTCCCCATGGAAATCATCAATATCAGGTGAAAATGCTCAAAAAGAACCTCTTAACGCTCCACTTTCAACAGAAAATCTGCTGGATATCAGCGGCAGACTCGCAGATAATGAATCCATGGCAGATGAAGCTAATGCTGCTGCCTATTCACTTAATGATAATGAAGAAATCACAAAGAAAAGCATTTTCTTTAAAATGCTGAATACCATAGATTATTTTGACACTGCTGAGGGAAGTATAGAGATATGCAATGAAGTCGATATGAAAACTTCAGAATTTGCCTGTAACCTTTTAACTGCCGATGCCTATGAATATTCAATACGGGGTAATGAAATTCATGAATATTATTCTTCTTCCAACGGAGAATTTTATGAAGTCTTCAAAGAGCGTAAACTCATAAATAAAGGTTTGGGATCATGCAATATTGAAGAAGCGGTTCCTATTCCCGACAACGAAAGAATTACAGTAGCCGAAGACGGCATTAACTGCTATGCTTACAGGGCAGATCCGACAAATACGCCTACAGCCCGTGAAGGTCTTCAGCCGCAGGAATTAACGTTTAACTTTATGACTGTTGAAGACAATTGGGATATTACAGGAGAAACGATTTTTCTCGGCAGAGACTGCGTTGTAATCGAAGGCAGTACCAATGACTACGCCGAAGAAAAGCTCGGTGTTTACACGTTTAAATTTACCGTCGATAAGGAAACCGGGGTGCTGATGAAATATGACGGTTTTGATGCTGACGGAAATATTATTTCTTATTCAAAATTCAACGAATTAAATTTTAATAGTAATCCTGAAATAAAAAAATATAATCCAGATAAATACACTGATTATGAAATTATTGACAAATCCCATCCTAAACATGAATAAAATCCTCAAAAACGTCCTTATAAACAAGGGCGTTTTTTATGATTTGCATAAAATTTATTTTAACAAATTGTAATTCAGTTGTTAAATATTAGCTAAATTAAAAAAAACAATATACAGCTATTGAAAAAATTTTAATTTTGGTGTATAATATTGTTTAAGAATATGCCGTTTGTTCAGGTGTATAATGAAAACTGTGCTTAAATTACAGGGATAGGAGAATAATAATGGTAGAAAAACCGGATATGAAAAAAATAAAAGAAAACTTTCTTAACAAGCTTGAGCTTCAGTTTAATGTTGAACCAAGTCAGGCTTCCGATAAACAGATTTATCAGGCGTTATCAGCAATAATTGTTGAAGAATTAAAGAAAAAACGTCAGAAGTTCATTAATAAGGTTCATTCCGACGGCAAAAAACAAGTTTATTACCTCTCAATGGAATTCCTTATGGGACGTTCCCTGAAAACCAGTCTTTACAACCTTGAAATCGTTAAGGATGTTGAAAAAATGCTCAAGGAATACGACATCAGACTTGACGACATATATGAATACGAACCTGATGCCGGACTCGGCAACGGCGGTCTGGGACGCCTTGCGGCATGCTATCTTGACGCGCTTGCTACACAGGCATTTCCTGCTATGGGATATTCTATCTGCTACGAATACGGTATTTTCAAGCAAAAACTCGAAGACGGCTGGCAAACAGAACTTCCTGATAACTGGCTGCCCGGCGGTTCAGTATGGCTTGATGCACGTCCGGAAATGGCAATTGACATTCACTTTGAAGGCGAGCTTCATGAATATTGGGACAATCAGTATCATCACCTATCACATGTAAACTACTCAACCGTACACGCTATCCCTTATGATATGTACGTTTCCGGTCATGACAGCGAAGGCGTATCAGTGCTGAGACTGTGGGCTGCAAAGGCTCCTAATTTTGACATGTCTATGTTCAATCAGGGAGACTACGAAAAGGCACTCGGTCAGAATGCCGCCGCAAACGCTATCTCCAAGGTTCTTTACCCTAATGACAACCACCTTGAAGGAAAGTCACTGAGACTTCGTCAGCAGTACTTCTTATGTGCGGCTTCTGTTGGTGATATTGTCAATAACCATATGTCAGTTTACGGTACGCTCGATAATCTCCACGAAAAAGTTGCCATTCATATTAACGATACCCACCCTACCCTTGCAATTCCCGAACTTATGAGAGTTCTTCTGGACGACTGCGGCTATACATGGGACAAGGCATGGCATATCGTAACAAATACTTTTGCCTATACAAACCATACCGTAATGGCAGAAGCTCTGGAAAAATGGGATGTAAATCTTGTTAAGAGAATTATTCCGAGAATTTTCTCCATTATAGTTGAAATCAATAACCGTTACTGTGCAAGACTTATGGAACGCAACAACGGAGACAGTTCAAAAACAACAAGAATGTCTATTATCAAGGATAATCAGATCCACATGGCTACACTGTGCGTAGTTGCTTCTCACAGCATAAACGGCGTTTCAAAGCTTCATTCTGAAATTATCAAACAAAGTGTATTCAACGATGAATATATGGATACTCCAAGAAAATTCAAGAATGTAACAAACGGTATTGCATACAGAAGATGGCTTTACCAGTCAAATCCGGGACTTACAAATCTGCTCAAAGAAAAAATCGGTGATAAGTTCCTTAAAGACGGCAGCGAACTGAAAAAGTTGTGCGTATTCGAAAACGATTCGGCTGTTCTTGAACAGCTTATGAAAATCAAACGTGCCAATAAAGAGCGTTTTGCAAAATATGTTAAACATAACAGCAAAATTGATATTAATATTGACAGTATTTTTGACGTTCAAGTCAAAAGACTTCATGAATATAAGCGTCAGCACCTTAACGTAATGAATATTCTTGCCGATTATGAATATCTGTTACAGAATCCGGACGCTGATTTCGTTCCTAAGACATATATCTTTGCAGCAAAAGCCGCACCCGGTTACTATCTTGCAAAGCAGATCATAAAACTTATCTGGGCAATTTCAGAAGAAATAAGAAAGAATCCGAAAATCAGCCAGAAGCTCTCGGTATACTTCCTGGAAGATTACAGAGTTACGCTTTCAGAGCTACTTATGCCGGCAAGTGATATTTCAGAACAGATTTCACTGGCTGGTACAGAAGCTTCCGGTACAGGCAACATGAAGCTAATGCTTAACGGCGCTATAACTCTGGGTACTCTTGACGGTGCAAATATCGAAATCAAGGATGCTGTAGGTGATGAAAATATTATAATCTTCGGTATGAAAACAGAAGAAGTCAACGACCTTAAAAGAACAGGTTACAATCCTGAATCATATTATGAATCAAATCCTGTTATTAAAAATTGTATCGACAGAATGTACCATGGCATTAACGGCTGTAATTTCAATGAAGTTGCAAATTCACTGAAAAATTCTGACCCTTACATGGTTCTTGCCGACTTTGATTCTTACAGAAAAGCACAGGCTTATTCATCAGAATGCTATAAAGACAGCAAGAAATGGACTCAGATGTCACTTAACAATATCGCCGGTGCCGGAATATTCTCAGCTGACAGAGCTGTAACAGAATATGCAAAGGATATCTGGGGCCTATAATTAAAAATAAACTATATTTTTAAAGAGCAAGGGCTTGCAAAAAGCCCTTGTTTTTTAGATTGGAGAACCTTATGAAAAAAATATTCGACAGTTGGGACGAACGATATAAAAAACCGTTCGGTGCAATAAAAAAAGGAGAACCCTGCGAATTTCGTATAAGACTTCCAAAAGAAACCGTTCTTGATTTTCCACCGGTACCAATACTGGTTGTTTTCAGAACAGGTTATAAAGAAACTTTTCTGACTATGAATCTGGAAAAAGAAGAAGATACCCATAATGTTTATATGACTACATTTACTCCCAGACATACAGGAGTACATTACTACTATTTTTCATATAAACATAACGGTTTCAGAAACTATATCAAGAAGTCCTCATGTCACGAAAGTACTCTCAACAATGGCGAATTATATCAGCTTACAGTATACAGTCCAGAATATGAAACTCCCGACTTTTTAAAGGGCGGAATTATGTATCAAATCTTCCCTGACCGTTTCTATAAAAGCGGAAAGCTTCATGAAAATATTCCCGACGATCGTATACTGCGTGAAAACTGGGAAGATACTCCTTTCTATAAACCTGATGAAAAAGGTCATGTCTGGAACAATGACTATTTCGGCGGAGACCTTGAAGGTATAAAAGAAAAGCTTCCCTACCTGAAAAGCTTAGGCGTAACATGCATATATCTGAACCCGATTTTTGAATCTCATGAAAATCACAGATACAATACGGCAAATTACCGTAAAATCGATCCTCTTCTCGGAACAAATGAAGATTTTAAAACTCTTTGCGATGAGGCTAAAAAATATGGTATTTCAATAATCCTAGACGGTGTTTTCTCTCACACCGGAGCTGACAGTATTTACTTCAATAAATTCAACAGATACGATAGTTTAGGAGCATACAATTCACCGGACAGTGAATTTTTCTCATGGTACACCTTCTATGAATATCCCGATAAATATGAAGCATGGTGGGGTATCGACACTCTGCCGAACGTTAAGGAAAACAATAAAGACTACACCAATTACATCTGTGGTGACGGCGGAGTACTTGACTACTGGATAAGTCTCGGAGCAGCCGGATACCGTCTTGACGTTGCAGACGAGCTGCCGGACGAATTTCTTGACAATCTGAATAAATGCGTTAAAAAGCACGGAAAAGAAAAAATCATCATCGGCGAAGTCTGGGAAGATGCTTCTAACAAGGAAAGCTACGGCGTAAAACGCCGCTATTTACTGGGCGACCAGCTTGACTCCGTAATGAACTATCCCTTCCGTACTGCAATTATGAATTATGTATTAGGCGGCAGTCCTTTTGATTTTAAAAACAGTATCATGACTATTCTTGAAAACTATCCCAAACCGTCAGTTGATGTACTGATGAACAGTATTTCAACTCACGATATTGAAAGAGCAATTAATATTCTCGGCGGTGAAAGCTGCGAAGGCAAAAGCAAAGACTGGATGTGCAGCCATTGGCTGACCAATGAAGAATTTGAACTTGGCAGAAACAGACTAAAATGTGCTATGGCACTGCAATATTTTCTTCCGGGAGTACCTTGTATTTACTACGGCGACGAAGCAGGTCAGCAAGGCTATAAAGACCCGTTTAACAGACGCTGCTACCCTTGGGGAAAAGAAGACACCCAGCTTATTGAATATACAAAACTGCTTGCTAAAGTAAGAAACAGTTCAAAAGTATTTGCTGACGGCGCACTTAAATTTTTATATATTGACGATAATGTTATATCATTTGCAAGAATGAAAACTCACCGTCAGAGAGCCGTAATTATTTTTATTAACCGTTCTCCATATGAACAAATTATTGATAAATCAAAAATGGAACTGAAAAACTGTTCTTACTACCGTACTATTCACGGAGACATTGTGTACGGTGAAAGAATAATTCTTCCGCCATATAGTTTTGCAGCATATAAAGTTGAAATTCCACTGGACGAAGAAAAATAATATACTAAGGTGATTTTACATGTACTCAGAAACATATAAAATAGCAGAGCATAATATTAGAATTAGTTCTTTATATGATGAAGTACACACACTGTGCAAGGATTATCAGCATAACGGATATACTGATTTTACAGTTGAAATAAAACAACAGGATATAGACTTTGAGCGCAGAAAATCTTTTGATGAAAATATAGTTCACCGCTATTCCGACAGCTACCTTGAAACCTTGGCTGTGTACAGAAAAATATGCGAAAAGCTGATTGAGGAAAATATAATTCTCTTTCATGGCTCAGCTGTTGCAGTTGACGGAACAGCATACCTCTTCACTGCCGGAAGCGGCGTGGGAAAATCGACTCATACAAGACTTTGGAAAGAATATTTCGGTAAACGCGCCATTATGGTAAATGATGATAAACCCCTTTTAAAGGCCGGCAGCGGCAGTATTACTATTTTTGGTACGCCTTGGAACGGAAAACATAAGTTAGGCAGTAATATTGCCGTACCGTTAAAATCTATTTGCGTAATTAAGCGTTCTGAACAAAATCATATTGAACAAATAACAGGATCACACGCTTACACTATGTTGCTTCAGCATGCGTACAAACCTATGAATATGCATAAATTAGCCAAAACTCTGGATATACTAGACATGATCTCCAATAATACAGCCGTGTATAAACTGTACTGTAATATGGAAGTTAAGGCAGCAGAAGTTGCATATAATGCAATGAAAGGATAAATTTCTATGAAGTTGAAAGAAGAATTTATTACTCATGAAACTGACGGCGAACAAATTATGGTCTGCGCTGGTACAAGCTTTAACGGAATAGTAAAATCTAACAAAACAGCTGCGTTTATTGTAGACTGCTTGAAAACAGATACTACTTCCGCTAAAATTATTGAAAAAATGCTTGTGCAATACGACGTCTCAAAAGAAACGATCACCGCTGACGTCCAAAAAATTATTGATAAGCTTCGCAGTATAGGCGCACTTGATGAATAAATCTACATTTGAAGAAGAAATCAATAAAACCGGAAAACTTATTTATACAAGCGTGGGAAACAGTATGATGCCGATTATTCGTGAAAACTGCGACATACTAATCATTGAAAAGGTCAGCGGAAGGCTGAAAAAATATGATATCCCCCTTTACAAAAGAGCTTCGGGACAATATGTCCTGCACAGGATTCTTAAAATACGAAAAGATAGTTATGTAACTTGTGGAGATAACCGTTGGAAAAAGGAATATGATATTACAGACGGTAACATTATCGGAGTTTTAACAGGAATTGTACGTAACGGTAAAAAAATTTCTGTTTCCGATATAAAATATAAAATTTATGTTCATTTATGGTGTGATTTGTTCCCGATCAGAGCGGTTATTCTGCGTATAAAATATTATATAACAAGGCGGCTAAAATGAAACAAACAGGATACGATATGTTATATCTTACAGCGTGTGCTGTGAACAATATTACGCCGGATTCAAGCTGTATAGCTCTAATTGATCCGGATGAATTATTTAAAATGTGTCAGTATCATAGCTTGACCGCAATCGTATGTACGGCATTGGAGTCAGCAGGAATTTCTAATAAAAAATTCATTGAAGCAAAGCTTAAAGCTATCCGAAAAAATATTCTTCTCGATTCTGAACGCAAGAAAATATGCGGTACTTTAGAGCAGTATGGAATTTGGTATATGCCGCTAAAGGGCACGGTCCTGAAAGAATTGTATCCGCAGACTGATGTGCGGCAAATGTCGGATAATGATATTCTGTTTGATAAAACATATTGCAAAACTGTGCTGAAAATTATGAAAAATTTAGGATACAGCGCTAAATATTACGGAAAAGGAAATCATGACGTATATATAAAACCGCCGATATATAACTATGAAATGCACACTGAGCTTTTTCATATATCATATAATGAAAAATGGACAGAATACTATTCCCAAATAAAAAACAAATTAATTCAGGATAGTAATACAGAATATGGATATCATTTTACCGATGAAGATTTTTATGTATATATTACCGCACATGAATATAAACATTATAATATAAGCGGAACAGGTCTGCGCAGTCTTTTGGATCGTTATATATTTTTAATGCATAAAGAAAAAATATTGAACTGGCAGTATATTCAAAATGAATGTACAAAATTGGGTATTGCTCAATTTGAAAAGCAAAACAGAAATCTTTGTAAAAAAGTATTGTCTGAGCCGGAGCTACCCCGACTCTCACCTGAAGAAAAGGAACTACTTGAATATCATTTCAGCTGCGGAACTTACGGTACAATAGAAAATGAAATAACCAAACGGATGGAAAAATTTAATTACAAAAAAGTCAGTAAAACCAGATTTAAATATATTTTTAGCAGGGTTTTTCCGTCCTTGGAATTTTATCAGTTTAATTATCCTTTTTTCTACCGTCATAAAATATTTTTACCGTTAATATGGTTTTTTCGATTAGCAAAAGGTATGACAGTAAAAAGAAAACATATGAAAAAAGAATTGCGTATAATATTTAAATTCAATAAAGTAAAAAAAATACAAAATAAACATAAATAAAAATTATTTAATAATAAAAAAAATATGTTTTTTTATAAAAAAAGCTTGACAAAAAGGTAAATCTCTGATATAATATTAAAGTACTCAATGCGAGTGTGCTGGAATAGGCAGACAGGCACGTTTGAGGGGCGTGTGTCATTGGCGTACGGGTTCAAGTCCCGTCACTCGCACCATAAAACCTCAGCTTAAAGGCTGAGGTTTTTACAATTCAATAATGGAAAGATGGCTGAGCTGGTCTAAGGCGCACGACTGGAACTCGTGTATACGTTGATAGCGTATCGAGGGTTCGAATCCCTCTCTTTCCGCCAAAATACGCCGTTTGCAAGGAATTGTGAACGGCGTTGTTTTTATATGATTTTGTCATTGTTCCCGATACTGTTCCATGTGTACCGAAAAACTCAAAACGTAAAAAACTAATCAATATTTTATACACGGACTTAACAACGCTCAGCAAGGCTATCAGAATCAACGCTGGTTGTATGGTTGTAACATTTTAAATGCGACCCTTAAACTTCAGCCTATCAGGAGAAATCCCGATAGGCTTTTTATTTTTCACTCAGCCCAGATTTGGGCTCAGTAACTTTCTATCGGATATGCAACCAAAAGTAAAAAATTAAAACCCCCATTTGAACTTAATAAATCAAGTGGGGACTTTTAATGAAAAGATGGTAAACAGTCACAAACTGTATTTATATTCTACACTTTATATTTAAACAAAATATAGAAATAATGTAAATATTTGATTAATTTTATATTTATATATTGATTTTTGTAAATTTTTGGTATATAATGTGCTTATAAGTATATTTAATAAAGTTTATTTAAGGAGAAATTATTATGAAAAAATTTAAAAGAGTTTTAGCAGCAATAACAACTGCCACTGTATCGGCTGTTTCGCTTTGTAGTATGTTTACAGCAAGTGCAGATACTACTCAATTAAAAACTTTTAGAATATATCATGAAGTTACAGCCAATTCAAACATAGCTTATTTTGATTATAGTATTAACTATACTTCACAAGTAACTGCAAATCCCAGTGTTAAAACAAAATTGCTTGATAATGGCTACTTTACTTCTTCTAATAATGGAAAGGTACAGACTACATATATGGGAAGTCCAATTAGTACCAATGGTATCATA
>NZ_JAOQKH010000007.1:111475-113346 GCF_025567485.1 Porcipelethomonas ammoniilytica
TTTTGATCAAAACGGTAATCCAATAATTGATAAAATAGATCTTTCATACCTTATTGAATATACTAACGGCGGCGTAAAACATTTCTAATAATAAAAAGCATTGGGAAAATCAATTTAGATAATCCAAAATTTTTTTAAACATTTAAATGGAACCAATTAAATATTTTGATGCGTAATATATACGAAAAAGCGGCAAGGAGTGATCCTGCCGCTTGAATTATAAAAAATAGAGCGAAATATTTCTACCCCGCTCCGCAAAAATGTATAACATTTTTTCCTTGTGCATAATAGTATCATATTTTAAAGAAATTGTCAAAAGTATAAAAAAACCCGTCAGGAATTTCCTGATGGGCTTAGCTTTGTATTGTTTCTGCGGTATATTTTTTCAACAAATTAATTATACCACACTTTTATAAATTTTGCAAACTATTTCACTTTATTTTCGATTTCGGTATGTAAGCGCTTAATGAAGTTTTCCCCCGCAATACCATTCTGCTGATATCCCCACACGCCTAACAGATAGTTTACAGCATTCAGTGTACCAGTACCAAAAGACTTATTTTCATCCATACCGCATTTATGAATACCTAGCTTTTTAGCAATAAGCAGTAATACCTTTAATTCCAATGATTCTGCATTACCCTTTTTGCGACCAGTTTTATCTAATATAGGCTTTGCAGGACTTGCTGCTGTAGAAATACCCAACGTCTTTAAAATACCTTTAGCGTATGCTTCAGCAAGCCTTTTGTAATTGGACTTGATGAAATCAGCGTCCTTTTTACTGTCGACAAATCCGCCCTCTAAAAGTACTGCTGGAGCTGCTGTTTCTCTGATAATTGCAAAATAGTCCGTACAGCCATTGCCAAGCTTAGTCTTAACACCTCGGCTCGACATGATTTTCTTGACCTCGGTATTAATATTATTTGCCAATGTTTTTGACGTACCGCCCACACGGCTGTAATATACCTCAAAGCCCTGTCCGCCGCCTGCATTGAAATGAATATCCACCGCCAGATCAGGAGCATATTTATTACACATTGCAACTTTACTGTCCATATCGGTGTCAATATCCTGAGTACGTGACAGCTTGAAATCAACGCCGTACTTACTTAAAATTTCAGACAGTGCAAAGGCTGTCTTTAATGTATACTCTTTTTCGACTATGTACTTAACTGCTCCGCTGTCTGTTCCGCCATGTCTTACTCCTATAAATACTTTTTTACTCATAATTATTACCTCATTTCTTAAATTTAGATATAAAAAATACGCCCTGAAAAATCAGAGCGCAAATATTGACATATTTTACAGAATAATGTATAATTTTTGATAAGGGCATACCTGAAACGGTAGGCGGTTGTTCCCTCCTTACGCCATAAACTTACTTATCGTCCCCACTAGGGCAGGCGAAATAAGCAGGCAAGGAGGTGATAGACATGGAACTTATATATACAGTTCTTGCTATCGTGCTTCTTGTTACTCTTAACGAGTTAATTAAGAACATAAAGAAATAACCGTCCACGGCTACCAACTGAGAACGGTTATTTAATAACTATTTCTGAGGGAGCGACCGTCTATCGGTATGCCCCTTTTTTATTATTATACATCAATTATGGAAATATGTCAACTGTTTTCTTTAAGATTCATAACCGCCGCCATACCTGCTGATATGGCAGAAATGCAAAGTCCCAGAACAGCGGATTTTACAGTTAGATCCGTTGCGGCGATATTTACCGCTATGTAGCCTACTGCTGTCTGTAAAAATGTTCTTAATGCTCGCTTTACGCAATTTTTCTTTAAAATGTTCATTTGTGCATCTCCTTTTCCAAGTCCTCAATTCTATGATTTGCGACTTTTATCTGTTCTTCAACAAC
>NZ_JAOQKH010000070.1:0-1425 GCF_025567485.1 Porcipelethomonas ammoniilytica
AATATGGTGCGAAAGTATTGACGGCGTAGGCAAGGCAAAAATCTTTCCGCTGTGGAACGGCCCCAATACTGTAAAGGCGGTTCTTATAGATTTAAACGGACTTCCGTGCGGAAAAGATATTGTAAATGAAGTACAAGAGTATGTGGACCCTGACAGTCTGGGACTGGGCGAGGGCTGCGCTCCTATAGGCGCTCATTTTACAGCTGCGGCAGCTGAAAGCGAGTATATAGATATTTCCGTTACGATTGAGGTAAAGCAGGGGTTTAGCTTTGAAGCGGCAAAGGAGTCAATAAAATCGGGGATAGAGAATTATTTTAAAACTCAGGTAATGAACAGTTCTGACGCAGAGGAAATTATGATACGAATTTCTGAAATAGGTGCTGTGATTTCCGATGTTACTGAAATAGCAGATTACAGAAATCTCGTCATTAACGGTTCGGACGAAAATATTGCGGTAAACGCTGAAAGTGTGCCTATTTTGGGGGTGACTGAAATTGAAGCTGTTTGAAAGTCATTACAAAAACAACTATGAGGAGCTAATAACCTATTATCCGGTCTTTTACCGTGAAGTATATGAAATGGTTGAAATTCTCAAAGCTCAGGGCAGAATTGCCGACAATCTGCAAAATAGTATTGAACAGGTATTTTCCAATCAGTTTATAGACAGTGCGGATGAAAGCGTGATTTCTTCTTATGAAAAAATTATGGGTATTATTCCGGATTCTTTAAAACCGATTGAAGAACGCCGCCGACTTGTAAAAGCAAGACTGATCGGTTCGGGCAAAATTTCAGCTTCTGTAATTTCCGATATGATAAAGGCGTATACGGGCGGAGAAGCAAAATGCAGCCTTGAGCCGTTTGATTCGGAAGGCAATAATTGCTTGTATATCAATGCAGAAAGAGGAAACAGTACGCAGATTTATTTGCAGGAAGTAAAAAATCTTTTGAGTGAAAAGATTCCGGCGCATATTGAATATGAGCTTTCATTCGGTATAGATGCACCGATATATTTAAGCTGTGAAGTTGAATCGTACAATACCGACTTGCCGTTATGCGGTCTTTACTCATGCGGACAAATACCATTTTCAGGAGGTGTATAAATGTTCTGGAAAGAAAATATTTTAAATATGCTGAGTTCCACGGTACTTAATACAATAGACAGCTGTCAGTTTCAGATTGACGGAGATCAGTGGAAGTATGCGGAAATAACCGACACCTCGGAAATTGACGGAAAATATGTTATTACAATAACAATACCCGAAGCCGCAGACGGTACAGTAACCGGAATTCAGCTTTTGGGTATGGGTTCGGTTATAGGGCAGAGAGAAGAACATATAGTAAAAAAATCCGGACAAATACTGATTATGAAATTAAAATTCCGTGTATATGAGGAGGGCGAATCATAATGGGATATATTCCGACAAA
>NZ_JAOQKH010000071.1:0-1382 GCF_025567485.1 Porcipelethomonas ammoniilytica
AATACTGATTATGAAATTAAAATTCCGTGTATATGAGGAGGGCGAATCATAATGGGATATATTCCGACAAATTGGAAAGATCATATTCTTTCCGACGATAAGTATTCAATCACTAAAAATAATGACGGTACATATACAATAATACCTCATGGAAGCGTTGTTCAGCAGGGAACTCCTATGTCAGCTGAAAATTTTAATCATATGGAAGAGGGCATAAAAATTGCGTCTGAGTTATCTGACAGCGCCAAAAAGCTTGAAACAGCCCGTAAGATCAACGGAGTATCATTTGACGGAACACAGGATATAACGATAGACGTGACCGGCAAGACCCGCCGTTATGAATTGGGTCCGTATGACAGCGTTTCCAGATATTCGATGTTTGCCAGAACAAGCAATATCAATACGCTTGAAAACTGCGGAGCAACCTTGCTTGTGACAGACGCAGGCAATTTTGGTTCTCCCCAGACAGGCGCATGGCTGATACAATTAAGCAACCGTGAAAGCAAGCCGACTATGTCGGTTACAACGCTGCTGCCGCATAAAAGGGGTACAGTAAATTTTGGATATTATGAGGATAACGAAAACGGTTATTTTTATTTTGGAGCATATACCGGAACATACCGTTCTGTTTTTGCAGTAACGGTTTTGAGGGGAACAAATGTAACGCTGTCAGATTTCGGCGACACCGCGGACGCTCCGAGCAGCTGGACAACGGTAACTCCGAGAATCCTACAGGACAATACCGATTTACAAAGCTATCTTCCATTGACCGGAGGAACACTGATCGGAGATTTAATTGTGCCGCACATAAAGCAGTCCCAATCGGGAGCACTTCTTGTTGAAAGCTCAACAGATGAAAACGGTCTGACGGTAACCAATGCTGAGATAGTAAAATATTCACAGGTGTATATGGCTGCAAGCTGGACTCAGCAAGAGACGGTCAATTTCTGCGATGTGATTCCGATTTCCGCTATTGCGGCAGGAGCGGTATTTACAAAGCAAGTTTATACGGGTACAAGGATTTACACTTATACGGTCACCTGTACAAGTGCAGGAGTATTTACATTAACGCAAAGTAATTCCACAGGTACAGCAGGAACGTTGAGATTAAAATTGTATGTTATTTAGGAGGTGTAACTTATGACGGAAATAATAGTAGCGGCAATATCCTTATTGGGAACACTGGGCGGTTCTCTGGGAGGTATTCTGGTATCAAGCAAAATGACAAATTATCGGATTCAGCAGCTTGAAAACAAGGTTGCGGAGCACAATAATTTTGCAAGGCGAATGCCGGTTGTTGAAGAACAGATAAAAGTCGCAAATCATAGAATTGAGGACTTGGAAAAGGAGATGCACAAATGAACATTTTAAAGAAAAATTGC
>NZ_JAOQKH010000072.1:0-1342 GCF_025567485.1 Porcipelethomonas ammoniilytica
AACAGATGAGCTTGTTGCCGTATTTGAAACAGCAGTTGTTTGTGTTGTTACAACTGTTGTTTCAGTTGTTGTTATATCCGTAGTAACAGGAGTGGTAGTTGTTACAGGCTCGTCATCAAGGGCTATAAAGGTAAACCTGTTTTGAAGCGCATATGTTTCGGCGGCTGTTCCTTTATAGCCTTTTATAATAAAATCATCCATTCTATAAAAGGCAATGTATGTTTCCGAGCTTCCACATACTGGTACCAGTTTCATCTCATAACCTAAAGCATGTTCACCTATATTTTGAACATTTCTTGGGATTGTAATTTCTTTTATATTTTCACAACTTAAGACAGCCTCTTTTTCAATTGTAACAAGTGTCTCTGGCAATGTTATGCTTGTAAAACGAGAACTCAATACAAATGTTCTGTTAGCTATTGTTGTAACTGGATATCCTTCTATTTTAGATGGAATTATATTATCTCCAAAATGCCCTCCTATAATTTTAACTTCATTTTTTTCTATAATATACTGAAACTCTTCTTCTAAATCTTCAATTGCAATTACATTAAAACATCCAATTATCATAGTAATACATATTGATAAAATGGAAAAAAATATTTTTTTCATATATAAAATCCTTTCACACTTAATATTTAAAATGTTTTTATTCTTTCAGTTTTTATATCATAAAAAATGCTATTATTTCCATCATTATCAATATAATTATTTTTAGCTGATTCCAGAACATATATAGTCACATTATTGCAATTCAAAAACATATAATAATCATATTCAAAATCAGATTTTCTATTAAAAGTAAATGTGCCAATCTTTGTAAACCAACACTTATTAAATGCATAAGCTTCTATTTTTTTTACACTAGCAGGAATTTGTACATCTCCTATATTCTGGCAATTATTAAATGCATACGATCCAATTTCCTCAACACCATCCGAAATAGTCACATTTTTTAATTTTCTGCATTCATTAAATGCATATGTTTCAATTCTTTTAACGCTTGAAGGAATATTTACCGTTTCCAAATCTGTTGCAGCGAATGCTGCCCAACCAATTTTTTCAACACCTTCCGAAATTGTTACACTTTTCAGGTAAGGACAGTCACTAAACGCATTACTTTCAATATTCTTTACTCCTCCAGGTATTACTATGTTATTTAAACCACAATTTTTAAATGCAAATTTATTTATTTTAATAACACTTTGGGGAATATTTACTTCTGAAAGATTTGTGCAATTTTCAAAAGTGTTTGTAAAAATATATTTTACATTCGGTATATCTATTTTTTCTAAACTGCAATTATAAAATGCACCCATTCCAATGCTTTCTATATTATCAG
>NZ_JAOQKH010000073.1:0-1330 GCF_025567485.1 Porcipelethomonas ammoniilytica
AGTCGGAGATGTCAATGACGATGGAAGAGTATCCGCATTGGACGCAGCAATAATAGCGAGAAAGCTTGCAGAGGGAAGAAGTTCGGACCTCAATAAATGGGCGGCAGACTACAACGGAGACGGAAAAGTAACAGCGCTGGATTGTTCAGAAATAGCACGTTTTTTAGCAAAGTTAAGTATAATAGAACATACAACGGCGCCGAATGAAAATAAAACAGAAACTACAAAAACCACAGTAAAGCTTAAAGAACCAAACAAGAAGAATTATGACCTGAATAAATTCAGCGGAATAAAGAAGTATGTAAATGATTGCATAAAGTATAAAGCAGCAGCAGAATACGGAATAACAAAGATTATATATGATGATACGGTAGATCCATGGGACGGTTATAGTTGGAATGTTCCTGCTGAATACATTCCAAACATTGAATATTATAAGGAGCATAATGATACTATTCTTCCGGCAAATATACGAAATACTCCTGAAGAATTAGTTAAAAATTCTTATACCAAACTTTATATGATGGTTGAGGAAGAAAAAGCATCACTTATGATTCATCATGGATATAGTGAAAAGGAAGTTAAGGAAATAATATCAACATATTATGATATAACAGTTACATGGAAAGAACTAGGCGGAGGAAATTATCAGTTATATATTATGTGGTAAGAATAATTTCTAATAAAATGATGAAATAGTGTTGACTATGTAAAAAATATGTGATATAATGTAAATATCAGTGAAAGCTGAAATATTATAAGAAAGTACAAAATATTTTTTCTACGCATTAAAGCTCGGTGAATAACCGGGCTTTTGATGTATAATATAGTAAATAAAAGTAGTTTATTGACAAAATATAGCGATAGTGATATAATTAAATATATAAAATTATTAAGGGGATTATAGTAAATGTATATAATAAAACCACATTTTGATTATTGTCCGATACAGAAAACAGAATATTTTGTCAATGTAAGATATAAAATAAGCGATGTGAATACATATAAAAAGGTCTCAATGGAATGTGTATATCAGGAGTTTTATAAGCAGAATTGTCCGGAAAGAAATAATTGTCCTATTTATAAATCAGCTGATGTGATTTTAGTGAATAAATAAAAATTCGCCAATGGCGAATTTAAGGAAAGGTCTTGACATTACATAAAAATATTGTTATAATAATAAAAAAGGGGCACACTGATAGACGGTTGCTCCCTCATATGGTTGTTGATAAACCGCTATGTTTGGAAGACAGGGGCGGTTTATTTCTTTATGTTCTTGATTACTTCATTAACAGTAACAAGAAGCAGGATAGTGAGAACTAAATATGTA
>NZ_JAOQKH010000074.1:0-1284 GCF_025567485.1 Porcipelethomonas ammoniilytica
GCTGAACAGTTCATATGTTATAACCGATCCGAAAGGAACGATTTTACCCGATGTAGGCACATTACTTTATAAAAAGGGAAAGTACGTTATAAAAATACTGAATCTCAAAGATTTCAGCAAATCTTTGCATTATAATCCCCTTGCGTACGTAAAAACGGAATTGGATATTCTGAAATTTTCCAATATGCTCATCGAAGCAACAAAAGCTCCGGACGAAAAACAGGACTTCTGGGTAAAGGCAGAACGACTGCTTTATCAGGCGGTTTTAGGACTTATAATCTTTGAAGCTCCTCCGGAAGAGCGTACCATGAATACCCTTGTAGAGATCATTGACGCTTCCAAAACACATGAGGACGAAGGATATATGAATGCAGTTGATATGCTGTTTGAGGATCTGGCAGAAAGGAATCCAAATCATTTTGCAGTAAGACAGTACAGGAAGTATAAGCTTGCAGCCGGAAAATCTGCTAAATCAGTATTGCTGTCATGCGGCGTGCGTCTCTCTCCGTTTGATATTCAGGATATAAGAGACCTTATGACATATGATGAAATGGAACTGGACAAAATAGGCGACCGCAAAACTGCGCTTTTCGCTATTACTTCCGATACCGACACTTCCCTTAACTTTATTGCATCGTTTATGTATATGCAGATGTTCAATTTACTATGCGATAAGGCTGATAACAGAAGAAAAGGAAAGCTTAAAGTTCCTGTAAGATGTATATTCGATGAGTTCAAGAATCTCGGTAAGATACCGATGTTTGAAAATCTGATCACAACTATCCGTTCAAGAAATATTTCAGCCTGCCCTATCGTACAGACAAAATCTCAGCTGAAAGCAATATACAAAGACGACGCTGAAACTATTGCAGGAGGCTGTGACAGTATGTTGTTTCTCGGAGGTCAGGAAAAATCGACTCTTAAAGATGTGGCAGAGCTTCTCGGTTCTCAGACAATCGATATTTTAAATTCATCACGTTCCTATGGTAGAAATCGAAGCGATACGTCGAATTATCAGAAAACAGGACGAAAACTTCTGGACGAATCTGAAATATTCAGAATGCCCGGTGAAAAGTGTATCTTAACAATACGAGGAGCAAATCCGTGGTATTCCGATAAATACGATATTACCACGCACCCGAACTACAAATATCTTGCGGATTACAATGACCGTAATTATTTTGATATTAAGAAATATATTGCACATTACAGATCAAACGCCGATTTTAAAATCGGAAAAAAAGATAAAATTACAGAAATTAAAACAGTTGAAAATTCGCCATT
>NZ_JAOQKH010000075.1:0-1284 GCF_025567485.1 Porcipelethomonas ammoniilytica
GCTGAACAGTTCATATGTTATAACCGATCCGAAAGGAACGATTTTACCCGATGTAGGCACATTACTTTATAAAAAGGGTAAGTACGTTATAAAAATACTGAATCTCAAGGATTTCAGCAAATCTTTGCATTATAATCCCCTTGCGTACGTAAAAACTGAACTGGATATTTTGAAATTTTCCAATATGCTCATCGAAGCAACAAAAGCTCCGGACGAAAAACAGGACTTCTGGGTAAAGGCAGAACGACTGCTTTATCAGGCGGTTTTAGGACTTATAATCTTTGAAGCTCCTCCGGAAGAGCGTACCATGAATACCCTTGTAGAGATCATTGACGCTTCCAAAACACGTGAGGACGAAGGATATATGAATGCAGTTGATATGCTGTTCGACGATCTGGCAGAAAGGAATCCAAATCATTTTGCAGTAAGACAGTACAGGAAGTATAAGCTTGCAGCCGGAAAATCTGCTAAATCAGTATTGCTGTCATGCGGCGTGCGTCTCTCTCCGTTTGATATTCAGGATATAAGAGACCTTATGACATATGATGAAATGGAACTGGACAAAATAGGCGACCGCAAAACTGCGCTTTTCGCTATTACTTCCGATACCGACACTTCCCTTAACTTTATTGCATCGTTTATGTATATGCAGATGTTCAATTTACTATGCGATAAGGCTGATAACAGAAGAAAAGGAAAGCTTAAAGTTCCCGTAAGATGTATATTCGATGAGTTCAAGAATCTCGGTAAGATACCAATGTTTGAAAATCTGATCACTACTATCCGTTCAAGAAATATTTCAGCCTGCCCTATCGTACAGACAAAATCTCAGCTGAAAGCAATATACAAAGACGACGCTGAAACTATTGCAGGAGGCTGTGACAGTATGTTGTTTCTCGGAGGTCAGGAAAAATCGACTCTTAAAGATGTGGCAGAGCTTCTCGGTTCTCAGACAATCGATATTTTAAATTCATCACGTTCCTATGGTAGAAATCGAAGCGATACGTCGAATTATCAGAAAACAGGACGAAAACTTCTGGACGAATCTGAAATATTCAGAATGCCCGGTGAAAAGTGTATCTTAACAATACGAGGAGCAAATCCGTGGTATTCCGATAAATACGATATTACCACGCACCCGAACTACAAATATCTTGCGGATTACAATGACCGCAATTATTTTGATATTAAGAAATATATTGCACGTTACAGATCAAACGCCGATTTTAAAATCGGAAAAAAAGATAAAATTACAGAAATTAAAACAGTTGAAAATTCGCCATT
>NZ_JAOQKH010000076.1:0-1269 GCF_025567485.1 Porcipelethomonas ammoniilytica
CTGATAATATAGAAAGCATTGGAATGGGTGCATTTTATAATTGCAGTTTAGAAAAAATAGATATACCGAATGTAAAATATATTTTTACAAACACTTTTGAAAATTGCACAAATCTATCAGAAGTAAATATTCCCCAAAGTGTTATTAAAATAAAAAAATTTGCATTTAATAATTGTGGTTTAATTAATGTAGTAATACCTGAAGGAGTAAAGGATATTGAAAGTTATGTGTTTAATTCCTGTTCTTATCTAAAAAATGTAACAATCCCTGAAAGTGTTAATCAAATCGGTGACTTAGCATTTGCAAAAACAGCTTTAGAAAGTATTAAAATTCCAGCAAGTGTAAATAAGATAGATAATTATGTATTTTTTAATTGTAATAATCTTATAGAAGTTACATTTAGAGCAATTAATCTTAAAAATTATTGCAATAATATATTTTTCTGTTGTCAGAATCATTTAAAAATATATGTACCAAGCGAAGCTGTTGAGTTATATTCTAATTGGTTGCCTCAGGATAGTAATGTAACTATATATGAAATAAATAATGAGGAGGGGTAGTATGAATAAAATAGCTCGTGTTTTGATTAGTTCATTGGAAGTTTTACTTTTATTAGTTTTAATTATATTTAATTTCAATAATGTTTCAGCTGCTGATGAAATAAATATTGTGAATGATTTTTCGTATGAAATTATTAATGGTGAAGCAACAATAACTGGACCCATTGGTAGTGGAATTATTACAGAAATACCTAGTGAAATAGATGGTTATCCTGTTACTGAAATTGGAAGTGAGGCATTTTTGAGCAATACTTGCTATTATAAGGATTTGATAATACCTGAAGGTGTAAGAAAAATTGGGTACGCAGCTTTTTGTTATGAGGGAGAATTATTTAATCCTGAAACCATTAAAAGTAGAGGTTATAATATAACTATTCCAAAAAGTGTAACTGAAATTAATGTTGAAGCCATAGGTTATCATAGATTTCAACGTCTTGTATATTTAGAAGAATTAGATGTATATATAACTGATTACTTATATGTTAAACCATATAAGGTAGTAATTCGAGGCTATAAAGGAACAGCCGCAGAAACATATGCACTTCAAAACGGATTTACCTTTATAGCCCTTGATGACGAGCCTGTAACAACTACCACTCCTGTTACTACAGATATAACAACAACTGAAACAACAGTTGTAACAACACAAACAACTGCTGTTTCAAATACGGCAACAAGCTCATCTGTTTCTACAACCTCGATTGCGGAA
>NZ_JAOQKH010000077.1:0-1234 GCF_025567485.1 Porcipelethomonas ammoniilytica
TATCTTTGTGACATTGACTGCAAAAGAATTGATATCGGTTACGATTTATCGGCGGTACATACACGCTGCGGAGATTATGCGCCCGGAGAATTATCAGAAGTCATGAGCGGTACAGAGGACGCAATTGCAGAGGCTTACAGGGATATGGCAAAAGGCGCAACGCTGATATTTGCCGCAAGCGTAAGTCATGCTGAATCAATTGCTGAAAAAATCCCCGATTCGGTCGTTATTACCGGAAAAACAAAAAATCGTGAGAATATCATTAATGCGTTTACCGAAAGAAAAATCCCTTGTCTTATAAACTGTATGGTTTTTACCGAGGGAACAGATATTCCTCTTGTTGAAACGGTAATTATAGCGCGTCCTACTCAGTCGGACAGCTTATATACTCAGATGGTGGGACGGGGTTTAAGACTTCATCCGGATAAGGAAAAATTAACGCTGATCGATTGCGTTGGAATTACGGGAAAACGTTCCCTTTGCACAGCGCCGTCATTGTTAGGAATAGATATCAGCAATATTTCAAAAGCACAGCAGGATAAGCTTGAGGGGGATTTATTCGAACTGCCTGAAAAAATTGAACGTGCGGCAGATACGCCGTCCAGCTGGATAAGAAATATTGAAATTGTGAATCTGTGGGCACGGGAACAGCAATATAATTTACATGATATTAATTTTTTCCAGATGCCGGACGGACGTTTGATATGTAATCTTCCGGAAAGAAAAAAGCTGATTATACCTTGCCCGGACGAACTAGGAAACGTGATCTATAACGGCAGCCGAACTGATATGCAAAGTGCAATTGATACGGTGTACACAGAATTAAATGAAAATTATTCCGACAGTGAATATATCTGGAATCTTGAAAAAGCCAAGCGTTGGGGACGTTATCCTGCGTCGGACAAGCAAATAAATCTGATAAAAAGAAAATGCAGGAATGAGGAGATTGACTTTGACAGTCTTACTAAATTACAAGCGTCTCAGATATTAAACAGAGTAATGGGAGGTTGATTTTTATGACAGAAGCACAGCATCAGATAAATGTGATCAAATGGACTCAGCAGCCTGGTATACGGCGTAAATATCCGGAACTGAAATTACTGTATCACATTCCTAACGAGCGTAAATGTTCTCAGATTCAGGGCAGACAGCTAAAATTACAGGGTGTTAAATCAGGTGTTCCCGACTTACATCTTCCCGTTGCGCGGGGCGAATATCTCAGTCTTTACATAGA
>NZ_JAOQKH010000078.1:0-1129 GCF_025567485.1 Porcipelethomonas ammoniilytica
CATTTTTATGACCTCCATAATATTATATTAATTTTTTGCGGAGCAGTTTTACGTCTTGACCGCTTTCGGACATAAAAACAAGACGTATAATACGTCTTAAATCACATCTTTAGCATTAAAAGAAATAGCGTCCTCTCTTACTCCTCCGGCAGTATCCAGAGCCATAAGAGGAATGTCGCCTGTAAATACGCAGCCTACTGCGGTAACAGTATCAGAACCGTACATCTGATAATAATCAGAGCCTTTATCGTCCATTACGCCTTGGATCGTGCATTCAGGCGTTATTCCGTCTTTCTGATATTTCTGAACTATCTCTTTATACCATGGAGTTGATATTCTTCTTGTGATAGTTCCCGTAATTGTATATCCCATCCAGCGCGAGCTTGGGGAACGTTCTCCCAATACCTTTCCGGTATACACATCAGGTGTAAATTTCAATTCAAACTTAACACCGTCAAGTATCTGCACACCGTCTACAAAAACCTTTCCCTCGCTGAGCGCTATTGGGTTATCGTTGTATCTTTCCATAACCTAACCTCCTTATCTGGTCTTTACTGTAAAATATAACTTTTCTGCACTGTCTACAGGCTGAATTCCTACATTGAAATAAGTACTGTCGCCCTTGCTTTCGCCCCTGACCACTGCAAAATCAGAATCATAGTCAACATTCCGGATAGCTCCTGCGTCAAAAAATTGCTTTAAAATACTTCTTCCCATACCGTCCATAATATCCCAGCCGTTTTCATTGTTGCTGTATTTATTAGGCGGGAAATTCAATCTAATAGATTCTGCAAAGCTGTCAAATACTCTCAGAACCCTGTTCTTGCTGTAGGATTTGTCTTTTCTGTCTGTAAACGATGTAAGACTGTTTATGTCATACTCAACTACAACATCTCCATTTTCGGAATATGAGAAGAAAAACTCGCCGTTCTGGATTGCCGCAACTGCCTGTTCATGGGTTTTAGCTCCTGCAACACTTTCCGCACCCACATAGATCTTATGAGTATTGCTCTGAACGTTTGAGGCGGAAGCATCCGCACCTGCGACCCATGCTGTGGCTTGTGCATTACTAAGCGTAACGCCGTTTATTACAACGGAATTTGTAACGTTAATAATACCCTCATAGTCG
>NZ_JAOQKH010000079.1:0-1087 GCF_025567485.1 Porcipelethomonas ammoniilytica
AAGAATTGACTTAAAACGATTCTGCATGGTTCTTGGCTCAGTCGGCTTGCTTGTTCCGGTGATTATATAAAAGTCATCACCCTTTCTTTTCTGCTTTAATATTGCAAGAACAAAATCGGGAATGGGAACGGTTCTGATTGAGGTTTTGCTTTTCGGAGAGCCTATAACAACCTCAGACTTTCCATGCTTATTAATTCTCTGAACAGTCCTGCATACTGAAACTGTTCCATTCTGAAAGTCAATATCGCCCCATTTTAAGCCGCAAAGCTCTCCTACGCGCAGTCCGGTAAAAAGGCACAGCAGCACAGAAATATTCGTATTATTCTGATTGTGCAGAAGGTAAGTCTCAAGCCTCTTTCTTTCAAAGGCATTCAGCACGTCCGTCTGTTTTTTCTCAGTTTTAGGCATGGTGAAATGTGTTTCTCTAATACCGTACTCCCTTGCAGCATAAGCTTCAATACTTCGGTAAACAGTCATAATGTCACGGACCGATTTTGCAGAAAGTCCGCCATTTCTGTTCAATCGACCATGATTTAATTTGTAATGAATAAAATCATTAAGCTTGCTTGTGGTCAGATTAGACATAAACTCTTTACCTAAAATCGGCAGAATGTGCTTTGTAACAATGTCCTCATAATTTGCATAACTTGACTCTTTGACACGCAGTTTTGCTGAAGAAAGCCATTGCTGTGAAGCATCAAGAACCGTTAATTTCAGGGAAGAAACAGTCTGTTCCTGCCTAACAGAATAAAGCTGTGCCATCTTTTCCTTGACTTCTGAAAGCGTTCTTGCATACACGGACTTATACTTAATTTTTCCGCTATCATTATATCCCACAGGCACACGCCCTTCAAATCGACCGTCCTTGCGCTTGTAGATATTGCTCCCTCTTTTAGCCATAAAAATTCCTCCGTTCCGACTAAAATATGACGGTTTAAAAGCTTGATTTTTAGCTTTTGAAATCAAATTTCAGCCATAAAATTCCTGAAAACTACTTTACATTTACAGAATTTATGATATAATAGGATTAAAATTACTGCAAATATCGTCAAAAAAGCCGTCGCAAATTGACGGAATTGACGAAAAA
>NZ_JAOQKH010000008.1:0-100168 GCF_025567485.1 Porcipelethomonas ammoniilytica
ATAATGTTATTCTTCACAGCGACCGTGGAAGCCAGTATACTTCTTCTGAGTATATTGCGGCTGCTGAGAGGATGGGCTTCAGACTTTCTTACAGTAAAAAGGACTGTCCTTTTGATAACGCTCCCATGGAAGCCTTCCATTCTGTTTTGAAAAAGGAAGAAGTCTACCTCAAACACTATTCTTCTTTCTATGAGGCTAATATCAGACTCTTTGATTATATTAATGGCTTTTATAATCTTAATCGCATTCACTCGGCTATTAATTATTTGTCACCCATTCATTTTGAAAAATCTTTACTTTCTTCTTAATTCTTTTCGCCTTTTTGTGTCCAGATTATTGACTATGGTCCACTTCTGGCTACCTTCAAAACTTTGCACAGAAGTTTGATGGAATGCTCCTTTGAAAGCCGGGAGATCAGTTCTACTCTTTCCCGGATTCCCTTGAGAAGATAGCCATTGCTTTTTTTAATATTATATTTTCCTCCTCAAGCAAGGCTAATTTCTTTTGCATTTTTTTGATTTCAGCCATGGTCATGGTTTCAGTTTCTGAAACCTGAACTTTTGTATATTTTTTGATCCATTTATGCAATGTGGAACTGCTCATTCCATATTCTTTGCATATCTGCGTGCTGCTTTTTCCGGATTCATACAAGCTTACTATGCTTTGCTTGAATTCCTCTGTATACTTAGTGTTTTCCATGTGTTTCTCTCCTTTTTTTATTATTATACCATCTTTCGCTTTTTGCTGTCCACTTTTTTAGTATAGCACCAGCGAAAACAATTTGATGATTATATCTCAAAATCTTTTTCAATTTAGGTATTGAAAGTTGAAAGCTGATATGTTATAATATAATGTATAAGTTTTCTGTCATATGAAAGGAGCTTTTATGGCAGAAAAAAGAAAAGACAATAGAGAAAGAGTTCTTAAAGAAATGAGTCGCAGCACATTTTTGCGCTAATGTTGGGAACAGATTTACGAGTCGGTGAAGCAACTGGTTTGCGTTGGAAAGATATTGACTTTGAAAATAACGTACAAGAACTGTGCCAATGATTGAAAGCGTTAGAACAGCACTGCTTCAAAGGTGTGCAGGGCGTAAAAATCGTATAATTAACAATACAGCGAACAGTTCTGCTTTGTAATTGCCCGCTGTTGTATAAAGCATTAAAATAGAATAATGCTGAATTCTGAAAGGAGAATATTGTTTGATTAACAATAGATGTGTAATTGTAGCAAGCCGGGAGGCTTGCATACAGTAAAATTGCAATCCTCTCGGCAGTTTTTATAAAACTATAAAAACTTTCAGGAGGAATTAAAATGAACCGTGAAAATAAACGAAAAAAATATGATAAAAATTATTATAAAACCCATCCGTGTAATGAAACATTTACCTGTAGGATTTGTGGAAGACTAGTTGTACCGGAAGGCGCAGAAGGTAATCATAGAAACCACTGCCCGAATTGCCTTAGCAGTCTTCATCTGGATATAGAACCCGGAGACAGAGCTTCAGACTGCGGTGGCATAATGGAACCTGTTGCAGTGTGGGTAAGAAAAAACAGAGAATGGGCAATCATACATCGTTGTTGTAGGT
Source organism: Porcipelethomonas ammoniilytica (assembly GCF_025567485.1). Taxonomy (NCBI): domain Bacteria; kingdom Bacillati; phylum Bacillota; class Clostridia; order Eubacteriales; family Oscillospiraceae; genus Porcipelethomonas; species Porcipelethomonas ammoniilytica. Next base: position 1,589 of record NZ_JAOQKH010000008.1, read on the forward strand.
GTGGAACAATGTCGTCAAATCGTGTGGCGGCAGATGACAATCCGATGAAAATGATGTCGATTGCATTAAAACCTCTGTGTGAACCACCATTCCCATTGGAACACATAGAAGAAATGACAAGATTGATGGGTGGAGAAGGTTCGCTGAGATAGTCTATTAACAATAGTATTATAAAATCAGAAGTCAGGCAGAAGAATTTATATTATCTACATAAAATTTTACACCATTCGTTCTGTTAATGATTGGGTTATGTAGGGAAAATAATTGCTTGTAAATCTGATAATAGAGGATAAAGAGTGTTGTAGGGGTTAGCAGAAGTCTATATCAATATGACCGATTTCGTCCCGACATGCGTCCTATAGTGAAAAACGAAGCTGAGAAATAACATAAATAGGGGTACATTTTGAATAAAGTGTATCCCTGTACATTTTTAAGGAGAAAATATGCAGGATAAGGAAAAAAATAAAAAACAGCCAGGGATTCTGGAAACTGTTCATATGGTTAATGAAAAAGAAAAAAAGAAGAATGAAGAAGAGCGTCTTCGTCTGGAAAAGGAAGAAGAAATTGAAAGGGAGGAATATTCACATAAGCTTGAGGAAGAAAAAATTGAACTTCTTAAAATTAAGCAGGGAATAATAAAAGAATCTGACATACTTGATTTGTCGTCTGATGAAAAAAAACATTATAATTTATGGCAGAAATTCAAAAATTTTATTTATCACAACAAATGGTGGCTTGGAATTTTTTCATTTTTTATTTTAATTGCCGCTTTTTTGATTTATGATAAAGTTACTACGGTCAAAGCGGATATAAATGTATTGCTTCTTAGCAATGATACTGACTTATATTCTCATTATAAATCAATGTGCGATGTTTTTGATAGTTATGTAGATGATTATAATGACGATGAAAAGCAGTATGTAAATATTATTTATATTCCTATTTCTGATGATGAATCGGAAAATACTCAAAGTCTGTATGGTTATGAGAATAATTTAACCAATCTTTCAACACAATTTCAGTTGGGTGAAACTATGATGATTATAGCAGACAGTAAATCCAGCGATTTGATTCAGCCTGAAAATACCCTGGAAAATCTTGAGGTATATTTTCCTGACTGTCCGTATGTAAAAGGCTATGGACTGTATCTTAAAGATACAAAATTTGCTGAGCTTATCGGTTATGAGGAAAATACTGTTCCGGATGATCTGTACATAGGAATTCGTAAAGTGACTACAAATCTCAGCTCTGAGAAAGATACGAAGAAAAATCATGACCATTCCATTGAGACACTTAGAAAAATTATTAATGATTTATCAAAATAACAAATTGGACAAATTATGTTTTGTCGCTGATGCTGAAATTTTAGGTGATAGATTGACATTTTGTTTAATTTGTGATATTATATAAAAAAATAAATATGGGGGTAAATATGAGTAAATTTTGTATGCAATGCGGTAAGGAAATTGAAGACAGCGCTGATATCTGTACCTTTTGCGGTGCTGCTCAGGGCGGAGGTGTAACTTCCGGAGGTACGGACACGGTTAAAAATACAAATAAGGCGGTGGCGGTGATAATAGCTGCGGCAGCAGTTATTCTTGTTATTCTTATTGTTCTTGTTAATTTGCTGTTTGGCGGCGGATATAAGAAACCTGTTGACAATATGGTGAAGGCTATGGAAACAGGCAAAGGGAAATATTTGTATAAGGCAATGCCTGAATTTTTAATTGAATATCAGTATGAAGATGAAAATAAAAGTGATATTTATGATGACCTTGATGAATCAATGGAGTTAATTACTGGTATGCTTGAAGAAGAATACGGTGATGATATCAAAATTTCTTATAAGATAAAGGATAAAGATAAAATTGACAAGGATGACCTTGAGGATCTTGAGGACAGTATCAAGGATAAATATGATGAAAAGGTCAGAGTTTCTAAGGGTTATGAACTTAAAGTTAAAATGAAGATTAAGGGCGACGATGATAAGGATGAAGATACTACAACCATTAAAGTGTATAAAATAGAAGGTGACTGGTGTCTTATGGATTCGATATTTTAATACATAAATTAAAAGAGCAGTTATAACTGCTCTTTTTTCATATAAATTCGTTTATAATGCTGTTTGAAACAAGAAATCCTTTTGGAGTTAGTTTTATAAAATTATTTTTAATTTCTATTAAATTAAATTTATTAAATACTTTTGCTTTTTCCAAGAATAATGCTTTTCTGGATGGAAAATCATTTATATTGATTCCTTCAGTCAATCTTAGTCCAAGCATAATTTTTTCATCGTCACTGCCTGGATTTTCATCAGTTAAAATTGTTTCAGTACTATTCAAATATTTATTCAAGTCCGATGGAATAAAGTATCTTTTGCCATTAAAATATGAATGTGCAGACGGACCCAGACCGATATATTCCTGGCATTTCCAATACTTTAAGTTATGTTTGCTTTCAAATCCCATTTTGGAAAAATTAGATATTTCATATTGATTGTATCCGAGTTTTTGAAGTTCTTCGGCCATAAAAAGATACAAGTCGGAAATATGATCGTCATCAGGTAAAGAATTGATAATATCCGGAGTATTGAACGGTGTATTTTCTTCTATTTTAAGTATATAAGCGGAGAAATGTTGTATGGATAGTTCTGCAATTTTATGGATAGTTAATTTTAATTTTTCAATAGATTGTCCGGAAAGACCGATCATAATATCGCATGAAATATTTTTAAATCCGATATTTTGAGCTGAATTTATAATTTTTTCAGCTTTTTCCCATGAATGCATACGCCCTAGGAATTTAAGCTCGTCATTGTGAACAGACTGAACGCCGAAAGAAAGTCTGTTAATTCCTATTTTACTGTATTGGAAAAGCTTTTCTTCAGTAACAGTACAGGGATTTACTTCTAAAGTTATTTCAGGATTTATAAAATGGCAGTGATGAGATAATGCATCAAGAATTTTATTCAGCATATCAGCAGACAGGAGAGACGGTGTACCGCCGCCGAAATATAGGGTATTGGCATAAATGTTATCCGGAAGATTTTTGATATCACGGATAACTGCATCGGTATATTTTTCAGCAGCCGTTAGATTATAGGCGCATGAATAGAAATCACAGTACGGACATTTTCGGGCACAGAAAGGCACGTGTATATAAATACCTATAGGTGTCATTTTATATCAAGTCTCATGCTTGGCGCAAGGGAAAAGAAAAATGCGTCTGCGATTCTGTTAATGACAAAAGTAATAATAATTGCCGCTGCCATGTAAAAGAAATTAGTGCCGCTTGGCATTGCAAAATAAAATATGATTACGAACACAAGCATTATAAAGTCTGTAATTGTATGAAAAACTGCCGATTTCATATCATTAGTGCAGTGACCGCCGCATTTGGGGCAGACAACGCCTTTAGACTTCTGATTTCCTGCAAATGCTTTTTTTATGGGACTTATAGTTTTTTCACCACAATGAGGACATTCAAATTTTTTCATTTTATTCACCTTTTATTCATCTAATTTCAATACGCTCATGAACGCTTCCTGCGGTACTGTTACAGTACCAAGCTGGCGCATTCTTTTTTTACCTTCCTTTTGCTTTTCAAGAAGCTTTTTTTTACGTGTAATATCGCCGCCGTAGCACTTTGCAAGTACGTCTTTTCGCATTGCTTTTATAGTTTCTCTTGCAATTATCTTACCTCCGATTGCCGCTTGGATAGGTACTTCAAAAAGCTGTCTTGGAATGTTTTCCTTGAGCTTTTCAACCATTTTTCTTCCACGGCTGTAAGCTCTGTCGGTATGGACAATAAATGAAAGAGCGTCTACGATCTCGCCGTTAAGAAGAATATCAAGCTTTACAAGCTTGGACGGCGCATAGCCTGTCATTTCATAGTCGAAGGATGCATAGCCTTTTGTACGGGATTTAAGTGCGTCAAAGAAATCATAGACAATTTCGTTTAAAGGCAGTTCATAGTGAAGGGCAACTCTTGACTCATCAAGATATTTCATGTCTTTAAACACGCCTCTGCGTTCCTGACAAAGTTCCATAATATTACCTACAAAATCAGACGGAGCTAAAACCTCAGCTTTTACAATAGGTTCTTCCGCTTCTGCAATTGTTCCGGGATCAGGATAATTGGTAGGATTGTCGATGTAAATCGTTTCGCCGCTGTTAAGCTTGACTTTATAAATTACCGATGGTGCAGTTGTAATCAGGTCGAGATTATATTCACGTTCCAGACGTTCCTGGATAATTTCCATGTGGAGCAGTCCTAAAAATCCACATCTGAAGCCAAATCCCAAAGCGATAGAAGTTTCCGGTTCAAAGGCAAGGGAAGCATCATTGAGCTGAAGTTTTTCTAATGCTTCACGTAAATCCTCGTACTTAGCACCGTCAGCGGGATATATACCCGAATAAACCATAGGATTAACTTTTCGATATCCCGGAAGAGCTTCATCGCATGGATTGTCTGCATTTGTAACAGTATCGCCCACCTGTGTATCGCCTATACTTTTTATTGAAGCAGAGATATAGCCTACTTCTCCGGCAGACAATATGCCCTGATTAATATGATTATTGGCGTCCATATATCCGGCTTCAACAACAGTAAATTCAGCACCGGTTGCCATAAGTCTGATAGTATCGCCGGTTTTTACTGTTCCTTCTTTGATTCTTACATAAATAATAACGCCCTTGTATGCGTCATAGTAACTGTCAAAAATAAGTGCTTTTAATGGTTTGTTTTCATCACCTGACGGCGGCGGAACGTCTTTGACGATCTGTTCAAGTACAGCTTCAATATTTATTCCCGCTTTTGCGGAAATTCTCGGAGCGTCCATTGCAGGAATACCGATAACGCTTTCAATTTCTTCGCAGACTCTTTCCGGATCGGCTGACGGCAGGTCTATTTTATTTACAACAGGAAGTACTTCCAGATCGTGTTCGATAGCAAGATAAGTATTTGCCAGTGTCTGGGCTTCGATTCCCTGTGATGCGTCAACTACCAGCACTGCGCCTTCGCATGCTGCAAGAGAACGTGAAACCTCGTAATTGAAGTCAACATGTCCGGGAGTGTCGATGAGATTAAAAACATATTCTTTTCCGTCCAGAGCTTTATAATTAAGTCTGACAGAACGGGCTTTAATGGTAATTCCACGTTCTCTTTCAATGTCCATGTTGTCAAGGAGCTGTTCTTCCATGTCACGCTGGGCAACTGTATAGGTTTTTTCAAGAATTCTGTCGGCAAGAGTTGACTTGCCGTGGTCTATATGGGCAATAATGCAGAAATTGCGGATATTTTCATTTGCCAATTCGTGTTCCTCCTGTTTTTTTATACTTGAAATTATTATACCATATAAATGAAAATTTGTAAACCGGAATTATAATTGAGCTGTGTTTTTTAATCTGATTACTTGACATAAATTCAAAATTGTGGTATAGTGTATATCGCAAGTACATTTGTATGTCACAGGTGGACTTTAAATATTTCTGTTATATTATGAGGAATATACATGAAAAATAAATCACATTTAATTGTTGTTGAATCAGAAGTTTTACCTGAGGTTATAATTAAAGTTCTGGAGGTTAAAAAGCTTCTTGCCAACAAGGAAGAGAAAAGCTCTGCGGCTGCGTGTAAGCGTGTTGGGGTATCGAGAAGCGCTTATTATAAATACAGAAACAGTGTTTATTCTTATGAAGAAAAGCTTATGCAGAAAATCATAACTCTTTATATGCTGCTGAGAGATGAACCGGGTGTATTGTCCAGCGTTTTGGTGTCTCTTCACAATTTAAATGCAAATATACTGACTGTCAATCAAAGTATTCCAATTGACGGCGTTGCAACTGTTACTATTTCTTTGCGGTTAAAGGAAAGCTTTGATGAAGCACAGGCAATTAAATTAATTATTGCGCAGCTGAAAGGTGTTGTGGATATTCAACTGCTTTCAGGAGAATGATATATTATATGTATGGAGGAAGTTATGTCTAAATTTGCAGTATTAGGTTATGGTGTTGTCGGTTCCGGAGTTGTAGAATTGTTTTATAAAAACAAAGAAAAGATCGAACAAAAAGCCGGACATGAAATGGACGTTAAATATATTCTGGATATAAGAGAATTTCCGGACAGTCCTTATGCGGACAAGTTTGTCAAGAGTATAGATGATATAGTCGGTGACAGTGAAATTACAGCTGCTGCGGAGTGTATGGGCGGAGTTGAACCGGCATTTACATTTACTAAGGAATGCCTTTCCAGAGGTATAAGCGTATCTACTTCCAATAAGGAACTTGTTGCCGCTAAAGGCGATGAACTTTTAAAGCTTGCAAAGGAAAATAACTGTAATTACTACTTTGAAGCAAGCGTTGGCGGAGCCATTCCGATCATTCGTCCGCTGCACAGATGTCTTGCGGCAAATGATATAACTGAAGTTGCCGGAATTTTAAACGGTACAACTAACTTCATTCTTACCAAAATGATTGTTGACGGTATGAAATTTGACGATGCGCTTAAGCTTGCTCAGGATTTAGGCTATGCAGAAAGAAATCCTGCTGCTGATGTTGAAGGGCACGATGCATGCAGAAAAATCTGTATTATTTCGTCTTTGGTTTACGGTAAACATGTTTATCCTGAAAGCGTATATACAAAGGGTATCACAGATGTAAAGCTTGAAGATGTTCAAATAGTAAGTAAATTTGGCGCTATCAAACTGATTGCTAGGGTCAAAGAACTGGAGAACGGTAAAATTCTTCCTACAGTTATGCCTATGATCGTTCCTTTTGATAATCTTATGTCAAGGGTCGACGATGTTTTTAACGCTGTAATGGTATATGGCGACGGCATTGACAAGACTATGTTCTACGGCAGAGGCGCAGGTAAGCTGCCTACGGCAAGCGCAGTGTTAGCAGATGTTATTGAGTCTGTAAAGCACGACAGAACAGTATTTTCACAGATGTGGAATTCCGTTTCAGACAACAGTTTTGTTGAAGATTACAGAATGCTTGAAGCTAAGGTTTATTTCAGAGTTGAAACAGACAGCATAGAAAAAATCAGTGAGATCGCAGGCAACGCTGAATTTATCTGTGAAGAAACAAACCAGACTGCTTTTGTTACCGATGTGATTACGCTGAAATCAGCTGAAGAAATCTCAGCAAGGTTTGAAGCTAATGGCATAAATGTTGTATCGGTTCTTCCGGTACTCTGATAATGTGATAAAAAAGAGATTGCTGCGTATATGCCGTAAGCGGTCTCTTTTTTATTATACTGAAAAGAACGGAAATAAGTATTGTAAAATAAAAATTAAATATTGTTTCATGTATTGAAAAAATAATCAGGGTATAGTATAATTATAATAACCGATTTTGAAAATTAGTAACGGAGGAAGTTATGGCAGATAAATTTAAGGTATCATTGAAAAAAATTATTGATGAATTTAAGCTTGAATCGATTTTTGTTCCTAAGGATGCGGAGGAAATATTTATAGATGAAAACGATGTAAACCGTCCGGGTTTGCAGCTTATGGGATTTTATGAATATTTTAATCCGGAACGAATTCAGATCATCGGGAAAATGGAGTTTGCGTATTTATCTACAATAGATGAAAAAACCAGACGTGAAACCCTTGATAAGCTTTTTTCACAAAAACTTCCGGCACTTATTATTACAAGAGAACTTCCTTATTTTGCAGAAATGCTTGAACTGGCAAAGGAATATGAAGTTCCGCTGCTGAGAAGCAAGGAAAGTACTTCAAATTTTATGTCCGGTTTGATAGCCTTTCTGAATCTGAATCTTGCGCCCAGAATTACACGTCATGGAGTATTGATTGAAATTTACGGCGAAGGCGTTTTTATTACAGGAGAAAGCGGAGTAGGTAAAAGTGAAACTGCAATAGAACTTGTAAAAAGAGGTCACCGTCTTGTTGCTGACGATGCAGTTGAAATAAAAAAAGTTTCCAATATCAGTCTTGTGGGAAGTTCGCCGGATAATATCCGTCACTTTCTTGAGCTTAGAGGCATCGGCATTATAAATGCCAGAAGACTGTTTGGTATGGGAGCCGTAAAGCTGACTGAAAAAATTGATCTTATTGTTGAAATGGAACTTTGGAATCCTGAAAAAGTCTATGACAGAATGGGCGTCGACAATCAATACACGTCTATTCTTGGGGTCAAAGTACCGTCTCTTACAATTCCCGTAAAACCAGGACGTAACCTTGCGGTTATTTTAGAGGTTGCAGCTATGAACAACAGACAGAAGAAAATGGGTTATAATGCGGCTCAGGAACTTCTTGATAAGCTGGGACTTGATATGGAAGGAACGGAAACGGTCAAGAATTACGAACAATTTTAATTAAGAGGTAAATATATGATAATTGAAGCTGATTTACACTGTCATTCTTTGGCGTCCAGTCATGCGTATTCAACCGTTAATGAAATGGCGGCAGCGGCTGATAAATGCGGACTGAAAGCTTTTGCCCTTACGGATCATGCTATGTCAATGCCCGATGCGCCTCATGTATGGCATTTTCATAATCTATCGGTTCTTCCTCAGAAAATAAACGGAGTGACGGTTTTAAGAGGCGCAGAAGTAAATATCAAATCTTCCGAGGGGGATATTGATATGACGGAATTTGATCTTTCCAATTTGCAATGGGTGGTGGCTTCATGTCATGTACCGGTAATTAAGCCGGGTACTGAAAAGGAAAATACTGCCGCATATGTAAATGCGGTAAAAAATAATGCGGCTATTGATGTTATCGGACACTGTACCGTATTCAGGTATCCTGTGGATTTTGAAGTGATTGCAAAAACATGTAAAGAATATGGTAAATTTATTGAACTTAATGAAAGCTCTTTTCAGTATAGAAGAAGTACGGAAGAAAACTGTATTGCGATGCTCAGGGCATGTAAAAAATATGAAACGGAAATAACTGTTAATACAGACTGTCATTATGCCGGACTTATAGGTCAGACTCCTCTGACTGAAAAAATTCTTGAATCTGTTGATTTTCCTGAAAAGCTGATTTTCAACAGGGACGCTGATAAAGTACTGGAATATGTTTCAAAAAAGCATAATATAATTTTAAAAAAATAATCAGAGAGAGAGAAGCTTTATGCCATATACAAACGAATTGTGCGGCCTGTGCCGTAAGCTTTGCTGTGAATATAAAACGGAAGAACCGTTAAAAAAACATACTACGTTTAAAATAGGCGGAAGCTGTAAGATACTCATAAATATAAATTCTTCGGATACATTGGCTGAAATACTGAAATTTCTCAAAAAACAAAATATAAGATTTTTTGTATTGGGTAAAGGAAGCAACATTCTTGCCGACGATAACGGCTTTGACGGTGTTATACTTAAAATTTCAAAGGATTTCTCGCATATTGAAAAAACCGGAGAAACTGAAATTTTCTGTACGTCCGGAACATCATTGAGCGAGCTTTGCATTTATGCTATGGAAAATTCTTTGTCCGGACTGGAATTTGCTTACGGAATTCCGGGAACTGTGGGAGGCGCTTTATTTATGAATGCCGGAGCGTACGGAGGAGAACTGAAAGATGTTGTGACATCGGCACATTACTTAAATGAAAAATGTGAAATATGCTCAGCTGAGTCGGCTGAAATGTCGCTTTCTTACAGGCATAGCGTTTTCAGTGAAAATCCGGATTGGGTTATAACTGACGTGACTTTTTCCCTGAATAAAGGAGATAGGGAACAGATACGTGAAAAAATGAATGAGCTTATGCATAAAAGAAAAGATAAACAGCCGCTGGATTTTCCAAGTGCCGGAAGTACGTTTAAGCGTCCGGAGGGAAGCTATGCTTCACTGCTTATAGAACAATGCGGACTTAAAGGGTTGAACGTGGGCGGTGCGGAAGTGAGTACAAAGCACAGCGGATTTGTTATAAATAAAGGCGGCGCAACTTTTGAAGACGTAATTGAATTGACTGATAAGGTAAAAAAATGCGTTTATGAAAAAACAGGCTACAGTCTTGAGCTTGAACCGATAATTTTAAAATAAATCATTTATCCATAAAAATATAAAGGAGGGAAAGGCGTCTGTTTAGGACGCTGTAAGCTATGCAGTTTGTTATTGTAACCGGTATGTCGGGTTCCGGAAAATCATGTGCAATGAATGTTTTGGAGGACATAGGATTTTATTGTATAGACAATATTCCTCCTCAGCTTTTAACTAAATTTGCAGATATATGTATGCACTCAAAAGGTCAGCTGGACCGTGTTGCGGTAGCAGTTGACATAAGATCAGGAGATATGTTCGGTGAGATATTTGACCGCTGGAAAATATTAAAGGATATTGCCGATCTTGACGTTAAAATTCTTTATCTTGAAGCTAATGACGAGGTTATTATTAAACGTTATAAGGAGACCCGAAGAAAGCATCCTCTTGATGAAAAATTCAGCAGCTGTCTGCATAAGGCTATAGCCTTTGAGCGCGAACAGCTTAATCCTTTGAGGGAAGTAGCGGATTATTATGTTGAATCTTCTTATTTATCCACTTCACAGCTTAAAGAAGAGGTGAAGTCGCTTTTCCTTGAAAAGAATAGTGATTCAATGATTATAAAAATTATGTCGTTCGGATATAAATACGGAGTTTCAACTGAATCCGATCTTGTTTTTGACGTAAGATGTCTGCCGAATCCTTATTATGTCAAGGAATTAAGGCCTATGACCGGTTGTGACTCAAGCGTCAGGGAATATGTTATGGGATTCGAGCAATCGAAAAAGCTTCTTGAAAAAATAAAAGATTTGCTTGATTTTCTTATTCCATTGTATGTACATGAAGGAAAAAGCCAGCTGGTAATTTCTTTTGGATGTACGGGCGGAAAACACAGATCCATTACTTTTACTGAATTGGTAGCAGATTATCTTTCAAAGCAGGGATTGAGGGTACAGAAAAGTCATAGGGATATTAACAAGGACATCAGTTATTATCGAACATAATTAATTAAAGGAGGTCCTTTAATTGGCATCCTTTTCTAATGATGTAAAAAAAGAATTGTGTAAAGGCATAACAGATAAGGATAAAAGATATGCTTGTCTTTATGGAATTCTGCTTTATTGCAAGGGACTTACTGACAGTCATATAAGTTTTAGTACTGAGTGTGAAGAATTTGCGTTGCTTTTTGAAATGCTTGTAAAAAGTATTTTTAATAATGAGATCAAAGTGAAAATTGAAACCGGTTCGAGAAAAAACGGAAATAAAGCATACGCTTTGAGTATAGAAGATAAGCAGTCTGTGAGCCGTATTCAGCAAACATATAATATTAATATTGAAAGACGTGAAATAAATTTAAAAAATATAGTTAATAATAGTTTAAACGTTTTTCTTGCAGGAGTATTTTTTATATGCGGAAGCGTCAGCGATCCCTATAAGGAGTATCATCTTGAGTTTACTGTTCCCAACGAACAGCTTTATAAGGATCTGCATGACATACTTTTAAGTCTTGGTATTGAATCGGGAAAAACAGTCCGAAAGGGATTGACGGTGCTGTATGTAAAGGACAGCGAAAACATTGAAGATATACTGACGTTTATCGGCGCCAGGCAGGGTACTATAGATCTGATAAATATAAAAATCTACAAGGACGTAAGAAATAAAGCAAACCGTATTGCAAACTGTGATTCCGCCAACATTGACAAAGTAATTGCGGCAGCTTCTAGGCAGATTCATGATATTGAATTTATTATGGAACATGGAGAATTTGACAAACTTTCTGCTGACTTGCAGGAGGTATCCAGAATCAGGCTGGACAATCCGGAAATGAGCCTTCAGGAGATCGGTGAAATGCTTTCAAAGCCAATAGGTCGTTCCGGTGTTACCAGAAGATTTCAGAAGATTTCAAGATTTGCAGATGAGATAAGAAAAAAAGAAAATAATAATGGTGTTCTATGAATAATAATGAAAACAATAACAGCTTTGTACATTTACATGTTCATAGTGAATACAGTCTTTTGGACGGTGCATGCCGTATCCCTCAGTTAGTGAAAAAAGCGGCTGAAATGGGACAAAAAGCAATAGCTGTCACTGATCACGGAGTAATGTACGGAGCTGTTGAGTTCTATCAGGAGGCGCTTAAAGCCGGAATAAAGCCGATAATAGGGTGTGAAGTTTATGTAGCTCCTCGTACAAGATTTGACAGGGAGTCAAAGCTTGACAGCCGTCCTTATCATTTGGTTTTGCTATGTAAAAATAATAAAGGATATCAGAATCTTATTAAGCTTGTTTCATTGGGTTATACTGAAGGATTTTACAGTAAGCCAAGGGTTGATGTAGAACTTTTGGAAAAGTACAGTGAGGGACTTATTTGTCTTTCGGCTTGTCTTGCAGGAGAAATACCCAGACAGCTTGTTAATAACAATTATGAGGGCGCTAAAAAAACAGCGCTGAAATATTTGGAGATTTTTGGTGATGGTAATTACTATCTTGAAATTCAGGATCATGGAATAAGCGAGCAGAAAAATATTATTCCGCTTATCTGCCGTCTTTCAAAAGAGACGGGTATTCCTCTTGTTGCTACAAATGATGTGCATTATATTGAAAAAGAAGACGCTGAAATGCAGAATGTTCTGATGTGCATACAGATAAAAAAGACTATTTATGAGCCGAACAGTCTTAAATTTCCTACCGAGGAGTTTTATCTGAAAAGCGGACAGGAAATGAGCGAGCTTTTTAGAAACTTTCCCGAAGCAATTGTGAATACTTCGATAATAGCTGATAAATGCAATGTTGAGTTTGAATTCGGAGTAATAAAGCTGCCTAAATTTCATATTGACGGTGAAGACGATAATATAGCATTTTTCAGAAAGCTTTGCTATGACGGATTGAAAAAAAGATACGGTGAAAATTTTTCTGAAAATATAAAAAAACGAATGGATTATGAGCTTGATATCATAATCGGTATGGGATATGTGGATTACTATCTGATCGTATGGGATTTTGTCAAATACTCAAAGGACAATAATATTCCCGTCGGTCCGGGAAGAGGATCGGGGGCAGGAAGTATTTGTGCTTACTGTATAGAAATCACTGATATTGATCCTATAAAATATAATTTATTGTTTGAAAGGTTTTTAAATCCGGAAAGAGTTAGTATGCCGGACTTTGACATTGATTTCTGCATAGAGGGACGGCAGAAGGTCATTGATTATGTAGTTGAAAAGTACGGCAGTGACCGTGTGTCTCAGATCATAGCTTTCGATACGCTTAAAGCCAGAGCGGCTATTAAGGATACCGGAAGAACTATGGGACTGTCTGTAAAATTCAGAAACGACGTTTCTTCACTTGTTCCGAGAGACTTGAATATAACTATTGCTCAGGCGCTGGAAAAAAGCAAAGAGTTGAAAGAGCTTTACGATTCCAATTATTCTGCACATAAGCTTATTGATATGTCAATGAAAATTGAGGGTATGCCCAGAAACGATTCCATCCATGCGGCAGGAGTGGTTATTTCCGGAGTTCCGGTTACCGATTTGGTACCGGTCAAAAAAAGCGGTGACGCTGTTGTAACTCAGTATACTATGACTGCGCTGGAAAGCTTGGGTCTGCTTAAAATGGATTTTTTAGGACTTCGCAACTTAACTGTAATAAAACATTGCGTGGAAGAAATAAGAAAAAAAGTTCCTGAATTTGATATAAATAAAATTTCATTTGAAGACAGTGAAGTTTATCGCATGATGTCACAGGGAAAAACAACGGGTGTTTTCCAATTTGAAAGTGCAGGTATGAGGAGGGTTCTTTCTCAGCTGATACCTGAAAATCTTGAAGATCTGATAGCTGTAATATCTCTTTACCGTCCCGGACCTTCTGAATCTATTCCTAAATATATCAGCAACAAACATAATCCGGAAAATATAAAGTACAAGCACCCTATGCTGAAAAATATTCTTGATGTAACTTACGGCTGTATGGTATATCAGGAACAGGTAATGGAAATCTGCCGTACTCTTGCAGGGTATTCCTATGGACGTGCTGATCTTGTGCGTCGTGCAATGGCTAAGAAAAAGCACAGTGTGATGGAAAAAGAACGTCATAGCTTTGTTTACGGAGATAAGAATCCTGACGGTACAGTAAACTGCGTGGGTGCAGTTGCCAACGGAATAGATGAGAAGGACGCAAATGAAATATTTGATGAAATGAGCGGATTTGCGTCATATGCTTTCAATAAGTCTCATGCTGCCGCTTATGCTTATCTTGCATATCAGACAGCTTTTCTGAAATGTCATTATACTAAGGAGTATATGGCGGCACTTATGTCAAGTGTTTTGGATTATACTGATAAATTGATAGAATATGTTGACGAGTGCAGAAAAAATAATATAAAGGTACTGAAACCGGATATAAATAAAAGTTCTGCTTATTTTACTTCTGAAGAAAGCGGAATACGTTATGGACTTCTTGCAATAAAAACTCTGGGAATGGGTGTTATAAGCGGTATTCTTAAGGAACGTAACGAGAACGGGGAATTTAAAAATTTACAGGATTTTTGCAGTCGTTCCGCAGAAATAGGAGTCAGCAAGGTTTCTGTTGAATATTTGATTAAGTCCGGAGCATTTGACGGACTTGGTGCAAACCGACGTCAGATGATCAGCAATTATGAATTTCTTATGGATAGTGCAAGCAGCTTTTCAAAATCCAATCTTGAGGGACAGATGGGACTGTTTTCAGAGGAAAATAGTCCGACGGCGGTTGATGTTGAGTTTAAACCGGAAGAGGAATATCGTTATGCAGATCTGCTTTGTTTTGAAAAATTTGCAACAGGAATGTATATATCCGGTCACCCTGCGGATCCGTATAAAACGGCACTGAAGCTTATGCATATACCGGACGCTTTGCATGTTCAGAGCAATTTGAAAGAAGGAGTATATTCAAAAAATCAGGTTATAAGTTTTTTTGGAGCAATGGACGATATAACTGTAAAATATACTTCAACAGGCAAAAAAATGGGATTTTTGACTTTACAGGATACCAGCGGCTCGGTTGAGTGTACTTTATTTCCTGAAACTTATGCAAAATATGAAAAGAAACTGGTTTATGGGAATGTTTTATATGTTGTAGGCAAAGTATCGTCAAAGAATTCTTACGGGTACTCTGTTATTGCTGATAGTATTTTTGATGAAAATGAATTTGACAATATATTAAGTTCGAAAAGGCTGTGTATTAAGGTTAAAAGCAGTCAGAAGGACATTATACGCTCAACGGCTGAAATAATCAGACAATACAGCGGAGAAAATGAGGTTTGTTTTTATCTGACAGATCTAAAAAAATATTTGAGATTAAAGGATTTTAATAAAATAAGTATTAAAGACGACGTTTTGGATAAACTATGTGAAATATTAAATGTAAATGATATAGGACTTATCAATTAAGCATACTTTACAATATTTCCGAAACTTTTCCTATTTTCAGCTGAAAACACTTGACAAAAATCTGAAATGTAGTAAAATAGTATATAGTGGATTTGCGTGAAATACAACGCTTGTCATTTATCGGTTTCAGACGGTAAACTGAGATCAATTGCCTGAAGGCGGATAGGAGTTATAATAATGATTAAAAAAATCGGTGTTTTAACAAGCGGCGGCGACGCCCCGGGAATGAATGCGGCAGTAAGAGCAGTTACAAGAGCGGCAATCAGAAAGGGCATGCAGGTTTATGGTATCCGCAGAGGATACAACGGTCTTATTAACGGCGATGTGTTTGAAATGAATGAACGCAGCGTATCGGACATTATTCAGAGAGGCGGTACAATGCTGTATACTGCAAGGTGTCCTGAATTCAGAACTGAAGAAGGCGTTGAAAAGGCAAGAGCAAAATGCGAAGAACTGGGTCTTGAGGGTATTGTTGTTATCGGCGGAGACGGTTCTTTCAGAGGTGCGGCAGATCTTTCTGCAAAGGGAATTCTTTGTGTAGGTCTTCCGGGTACAATTGACAACGATATTTCCTGTACGGAATACACTATAGGTTACGATACGGCAATGAATACTGTCGTAGAAATGGTTGACAAGCTCAGGGATACAACACAGTCACATGACAGATGCAGTGTTGTAGAGGTAATGGGCAGAGGAGCCGGATATATTGCGTTAAACGCTGGTATTGCCTGCGGTGCGACATATGTAATTACAAGCGAAATCCCTTATGATCTTGATAAGGTTGCAAAGAAAATGCTTGAATCAAGAAAAACAGGTAAACAGCACTTTATTATTGTTGTATCTGAAGGTGTTGGTCATTCTGATGAAATTGCAAGAACACTTCAGGATAAAACAGGTATTGAAGCAAGAACTACAATTCTCGGACACGTTCAAAGAGGCGGTGCTCCTACAGTAAGAGACAGAGTTGTAGCAAGTCAGATGGCTTACTATGCTGTTGAACTCCTTTCACAGGGAATAGGCAACAGAGTAGTTGGAATGCAAAACAGCAAAATTGTTGACTTTGACATTCAGGAAGCATTATCGATGAAAAAGCCTTTCGAGGAAGAGCTTTATCATATTGCCGGCGAAATTGCTTTTTAATAAGCAGTCAAACCGGAAAATCATACGAATATTGGCATCAGAGTAGAAAGCTGTGCGTGAAGTGTCCGGCAGACGGGGAGTTGCTGTCGGGACGAAGAGCCTTAAAAAAGACTTGCGGTACAGTTTTCGCATCCCGCTGTATGCATAAAGGTAAACCTTTTCATAATGGCTCCTTTGTGCAAATCAGCACAAATTTAGGAGGTTTTTTATGAAAAGGTTTTTAGCAATTTTTAGTGATTCGGCAAAAGAATTAACGAATCTAAGGTGCATTGTCATGACGGGAATGTTGATAGCAGTACATGTACTGCTAAGTATATTTGTCATGATTCCTATAGGGGAGAATATAAAAATATCTTTTAGCTTTTTGGCATTGGCATCTATAGGAATGTTGTTTGGACCAATACCTGCGGCAATTGCAGGAGGTATTACAGACATATTAGGGTTTATGCTTGCAAATAAAACCGGAGGCGCATATCACCCGGGTTTTACTCTTGTACAAATTATGGCAGGCTTTATTTACGGAATTTGTTTATACAAAGCAGAAATAGGCAGATTTATGACAATAAGGTGTGCTATTTCAAAGATTCTTGTTGTTTTGATTTGTAATTTATGTCTGAATACATATTTTATATGCGCTTTATACGGAACAGGGAGTTTCTGGGCAATGTTTACATCACGAATTATAAAAAATGCAATACAGCTTCCGGTTGATGTTGTACTTCTTTCAATTGTTATGCCTATAATTCTTATGGCGTACAGGAAGGTTTTCGGCATAAAAAAAGCCGTATAATAAAAGAAATATAAAGTTTTATAAAATCACTTGTTATTTTAGCTTTTTTGAGTTATAATTATACAAGTGATTTTTTTATGAAAGGATTTGTTATTATGAAAATTAATGTCGGATTCATAGGTGCCGGAAATATGGGAACTGCCATAATGAAAGGTATTTTAAACAGCAGTTTGAATAATCAGATTCAGTTGTTTGCCGCTGATCAGGATTCGCTTAAAATTGAACCTTTAAAAAAATTCGGAGTAAATAAATGCGTTAACGGTTCTGAAGTCGTTTCGGCATGCAAATATGTTTTTCTGGCTGTTAAGCCTCAGGTAATAGAAGGAGTTCTTAATTCTATCGGTCAGAAAATAACAGATGATACCGTACTTATTTCAATTGCGGCAGGAATAAACAGCGATTTTGTAAAAAAAGCTACAGGAACAAACGTAAAAACGGTTATTGTTATGCCTAATACTCCGCTTTTGTTAAATGAGGGAGCTTCGGCGCTGGCAAAGGACAGTCAAGTGTCTCAGCAGGAATTTGATTTTGTATGCAGTATTTTTAAAGCATGCGGTAAAACTGCTGTTATTGATGAAAGCAAAATGAAAGAAATAATTGCTGTAAACGGAAGCAGTCCGGCATTTATATACCTTTATGCAAAGGGGTTTATTGATTATGCCGTTAAGGAAGGTATTGACGGAGAAGTTGCAAAGAAGCTTTTTGCACAAAGTCTTATAGGTTCGGCTAAAATGATTACTGATTCCGGTTATACTATAGATGAGCTTATAAAAATGGTTTCCTCCCCGGGCGGTACTACTCTTGCCGGATTGGAAGAGCTTAACAAGGGAAATTTGCTGAATACTGTAAATAATGCCTGTGAGGCATGTACAAAACGAGCATACGAATTATCAAAGTAGTATAAATTCAGATTGTCCGGCATATCCTTTTTAAAAAGGCTTGTTAGCTGAATTGAAAAGGAATGGTGTATATGAAAATATCGGACAAGACAAATCTTACAGGAACACAAAGAAGAAAGCTTAGTCTGGGACTGCTTTTATTGCTTATATCGGGAGGTATAGTTGCGGGGACGGTAATAGTATGCTCTGCGGATAGTCTGGATGCGGTAAGCAAAAGCGTTTTAACTCAGAATCTTCTTAAAACGTCTGAAGTGAAAACAATAATTCAAATTTATATTAACGCCTTTCTGCCTTTGGCAGCAGCTTTGACAATACAGTATATATGCGGCTTTTCTGCATTGGGACAACCGTTAACTATTGCAGGTATAATATACAGAGGCGTTTCAACAGGTGTTTCAGCGTCAGTTTTTTATCTTATGCTGGGCATAAAGGGCTTTCTAGCGATACTTATAATGCTGTTTCCGTTTGCGGCAGTAAGTTCAGTAATTTTAATACTGGGTGCCAGAGAATCAATAAAATTTTCTAATATGTTTATGAATTTTGCACTTAATAAAAATGTCGAAGAAGACAAGCGTTCTGGAATTAAGCTTTTTACTGTAAAATTTATCGTTCTTATTGCTTTAAGTCTGCTTGCGGCGGCGGCGGACAGTATAATTACATATTTTTTTACGGGGATACTTTTAAATCCCTGATATTTCAAGGAGTGTAAAAATTGTTTGGTAATAATAATACAGGAGTGGGGATTCCAAAAAATGCACCGAAAAAAAAGGGGATACTTAGATTTTTTGAGATTTTTTTCAGAAAGTTCTGGAAGCTGATCGAAGTTAATATTTTATATTCACTTTTTTTCATACCGGTAGTATTGGCATTATACGCTGTTATACGTGTTTCAAGCGCTACTGTAACTACTCTTATGCTGGCGGTTTGTTTAATTGCTTTTGTACTTACAATAGGTCCTGCAACTTCGGGAATGTTCAAGATACTCAGAAATTTTACTGTAGAAAAGCATGCGTTTATTTTAACTGATTTTAAAAAGTCGTTTACTGAAAATTATAAGAAGTCATTGGCAATGGGAGTAATAGATATATTATTTTTCGCAATTATCAGTACGGCAATGTATGTGTATGTAAAAATGGCAAGGGAAACAGGAAATAACCTGTTATTGATTTTATTTGTAATTTGCGCAAGTATGGCGCTCATTGCGGTAATGATGAATTTCTATACTTTTTTGATGATCATATCGACTGATGTTTCCTTTAAAAATATTTTGAAAAATTCCTTAGTACTTTCACTGGTTGCGTTAAAGAAAAATCTTTTGACATTGCTTATTACACTTCTTATTACAGGCGTGTTTATTGTGGCGATCATCTGGAATCTGAGTTTTATTTTACTTTTGCCGTTTGTACCGGCAGCGATAATATGCTTTATAATATGCTTTAATTCTTATACTGTTGTTCAGAAATATGTTATTAACCCTTATTATGAACAAAGAGGAGAAGTAAATCCTGAAATAGGTACAGCGGATACTGATGATGAAGAAGTGATTTTTGAAGATAAGGGCGGCAGTGAAAAGCCGATTGAAAAGAGTAAAGGGAAAAAAGGTAAAATTATTTCATAAAAACTCTTTACAAATGAGGTAAAGTGTGGTATAATATTAAATATGCTTTGTACTTGGATTAAGGATTAAGCCCAACTGGGAATTTGCCTGCCTTTTTCTAAGTTATCAGCATAAATATTTAAAGAGGTGAAAAATATGCTTTTAAAAGAAGAAAAAACAGCGGTTATTGAAGCTAATAAGACTCATGAGAATGATACAGGTTCTCCTGAAGTACAGATCGCTATTCTTACAAGAAGAATCAACGATCTGACAGAACATCTTAAGGTTCACAAGAAAGACCATCACTCAAGAAGAGGTCTTTTGAAAATGGTAGGTCACAGAAGAAATCTTCTCAACTACCTTAAGAAGAAGGACATTAACAGATATCGTGCAATTATTGAAAAGCTTGGTATCCGTAAGTAAGTTTTATAAAAGGCAGTCGGGAGGAATCCTTTCTGCCTTTTAAGCTATTCAAAGAATAAAAAAATAGGTGCAGTAGTGGTAATTTTAGCATTAAATCGTGACTCTCATTTTGGGGATTCAGGATTTATTGCTAAAGCTGCTACTGAAAACGGAGGCAGTTTATTTATGTTTGAAAATTACAAAACTTTTAAAACACAGTTTGCAGGCAGAGAATTGATTGTTGAAACCGGAAAGACATGCGAGTTGTCAAATGGCTCATGCTGGGTACATTACGGTGAAACAGTAGTTATGGCAAATGTTACAGCAAGCCCAAAACCAAGAGAAGGTGTTGATTTCTTCCCTCTATCAGTGGATTATGAGGAAAGACTATATTCAGTAGGTAAAATTCCGGGATCATTTACTAAGAGAGAGGGCAAGCCGTCTGAAAAGGCTATCCTTACTTCAAGAATGGTGGACAGACCTATTCGTCCGCTTTTCCCTAAAGATATGAGAAATGATGTATCAGTAGTAATGACTGTTCTTGCAGTTGATCCTGATTGTTCCCCTGAAATTACGGGTATGATCGCTACGGCAATCGCTATTTCAATTTCTGATATTCCGTGGAATGGTCCTATTGCCGGAATCAGTGTGGGACTTGTTGACGGTGAAATCGTTCTTAATCCAAATCTGGAGCAGAGAGCTAAAACCGATCTTAATCTTACTGTTGCAGGTTCTGCTGAAAAAATCGTTATGATTGAAGCGGGCGCTAATCAGGTTGAAGACGATATAATGCTTGATGCAATTTTAAAGGGTCATGAGGAAATCAAAAAAATAGTTGCATTTATCAGTGACATTCAGGCACAAATCGGAAAGAAGAAATTTGAATTTGAGTCACAGGAAGTCGATCACGATATGTTTGACTCAATTGAAGAATTTGCGTCTGAAAGAGTAAAATTTGCTCTTGATACAAATGATAAAAATATTCGTGAGGAAAGACTTCAGCCTATTAAGGACGATATTCATGAAAAGTTTGACGAGGTTTATCCTGAACAGACTGCAATGATTGATGAATGTATTTATAAGCTTCAGAAGAAAATCGTAAGAAACTGGCTTTATGAAGGCAAGCGTGTGGACGGAAGAGGTATTGATGAGATCAGACCATTGGCTGCTGAAGTAGGCGTACTGCCGAGAGTTCACGGTTCCGGACTGTTTACAAGAGGACAAACTCAGGTTCTTACAATTGCTACATTAGGACCAATAAGTGAAGCACAGAGAATTG
The DNA here is from genome assembly GCF_025567485.1 of Porcipelethomonas ammoniilytica. NCBI lineage: Bacteria > Bacillati > Bacillota > Clostridia > Eubacteriales > Oscillospiraceae > Porcipelethomonas > Porcipelethomonas ammoniilytica. Next base: position 23,077 of record NZ_JAOQKH010000008.1, read on the forward strand.
ACGGTCTTGATGAAGAAGAGTCTAAGAGATATATGCATCACTATAATTTTCCTTCATATTCTGTAGGCGAAACAAAGCCGAGCAGAGGTCCTGGCAGACGTGAAATCGGTCACGGAGCTTTGGCTGAGAGAGCGTTAGAGCCTGTAATTCCGTCAGTGGAGGAATTTCCTTATGCACTGAGACTTGTATCAGAAGTACTTTCTTCAAACGGTTCAACATCACAGGGTTCAATCTGCGGCTCTACATTGGCTCTTATGGACGCAGGCGTACCGATCAAAGCGCCGGTTGCAGGTATTTCATGCGGACTTATTACAAAGCCTGACAGCGACGAATTTATGACAATGGTTGATATTCAGGGACTGGAAGATTTCTTCGGTGATATGGACTTTAAAGTCGGCGGTACTCATAAGGGTATTACTGCGATTCAGGTTGATATCAAGGTTGACGGTCTTACTCCTGCGATTATTAAAGAAGCTTTTGAAAAGACAAGAAAAGCAAGACTTTATATCCTTGACGAGATTATGTTGAAGGCTATTCCTCAGCCGAGAGAGACTGTAAATAAGTATGCTCCGAAAATGCTTCAGACAAAGATTGATGTTGAAAAGATAAGAGATGTAATCGGTCAGGGCGGAAAGGTTATTCAGAAAATTACTGCTGAATGTGATGTAAAGATTGATATTAATGAGGACGGAAGTGTATTTGTTTCCGGAGTTGATCTTGATAAGTGTAATAAAGCACTGTCAATTGTTCATACAATCGCTGCCGGACCGGAAGTAGGTTCTATTTACAAGGGTAAGGTTGTACGAATTATGTCATTCGGTGCATTTGTTGAAATTGCTCCGGGTAAGGACGGTCTGGTTCACATTTCAAAGCTTGATAAGGCAAGAGTTGAAAAGGTCGAGGACGTTGTTTCGATCGGTGATGAAATTGTTGTTAAGGTTGTTGAAATTGACAAGCAAGGCAGAATAAATCTTTCCAGAAAAGACGCTCTTGCTGATCTTGAATCTAAGAAAAATCAATAATACAGAAATTTACTCCTCTGCGTTTTGCAGGGGAGTTTTTTAATAAAATTTTATTTATACCTATTGACATTCACGTTACGTTATAGTGTATACTCATAATCAAGGAGGCGGAAATATGAAAATGCATATTAGAGAATTTGCAAAGTTAACGGGAGTCAGTGTGCGCACACTGCACTATTATGATGAAATAGGCTTGCTTAATCCATCTTTTGTTGACGAACAAAATGGTTATCGTTGTTATGATGAACGTTCTCTGGAGCGAATGCAGGAGATTTTATTTTATCGTGAGCTTGATTTTTCTTTAAAAAGTATTGCAGAAATTCTGTCTTCTCCAAATTATAATAAACGGAAAGCACTTATAGAGCAGAAGAGACTTCTGACATTGAAAAAAGATCGTTTGGAACGGCTAATAAAGGCTCTTGATAGTGCGGTGAAAGGAGAAATTGTTGTGAATCCTAATTTATTTGACAACAGTGAATTTGAAAAGGCTCGTGAAAAATATGCACAGGAAGCTAAAGAAAAGTGGGGAAATACAAATTCATACAAGGAATATACAGAAAAGACTGCATCTTATACAAAGTCAAAATGGGATATGATAAACTCTGATATGAAAGATATCATTTTAGAGTTTGCAGATTGTATGAAAAATGGTGTAAATCCATCTGACAGTTCAGTACAAGCAATTGTAAAGAAGTGGCAGGAGTTTATCACTGAGAATTACTATCTCTGCAATAATGAAATTCTTTACGGATTAGGTGAAATGTATACAAAAGATGAACGTTTCAGAATTAATATTGACAATTACGGAAATGGTACTGCTGAATTTATGTCAGAAGCCATAAAGGTGTATTGCAATTGTTAATTAAAACTGACCGGAAATATATTTATAGGAATACCGTGTATCGAATTACACGGTATTTTTGTATATTATAATAATTGTAATATTGTTCGCTTTATGCTATAATAATTTTAATTGAGTATTGGAGGCGGTTATATGGATAATACTAAAACATTACATCTTAATTTGAGTATGTCACCCAGAGCGATAGACGAATTGAAACAGTACAGTAATGTAAAATACAATTCAAAATATGAACTGCCTTTAATAATGTTTCCGGATAATAAGACCTTTGAGATTACCGCCGCTGTTATTGACGGTAAGACAGTATGTCTGGGATTTATTTTTGACGGCAAAAATATTGTACTTTCAGGAGGCTTGGAGCACAATAATTTTTTCTGTACATCTGTGACAGATAAAACCATAACTGACGGAAGAAAACTGAATCTTGTTTTTTTACAGGAAAAAAGTGAAGATTTTACATATATAAATGAAGAAATCAAGCAGCGGTTTGCGATGTGGTACGATTATATTGAATCAATGCAGAAAAAGGCTGAACAAAATTCATATAAATTTACATGCGACAGTGCTGAAGTGAAAAACGAAAAAATAATTATTATTACAAGTAATTTGAAACCTAGTGCAGTTATACGTAATCTTAGCGTTGGTTTTTTAGATGAAAAAAATCAGCCTTCATGGGGATTCGGTAAGGTTGAACGGTATGAAAGCCAAGTTTTATTCATACAGCCGTTCGGCAGTGAGCTTTCAAAAATTATGTCCCGTTTGACTGCCGGAACACATTTGATTATATATGATGGGGCAGTTGATATTACATGTAAAAGAATGAAGTCCGGACTGGACAAGCTCTGTAAAGGCGAAGCTGTAAACCGCCGTCTGCCGGAATTTTTGTTTGATCCTAAAAAAGCTAATCGTGAAATCGGAGAAAATGTAATCTTAACTGTGGAAAATCTTCTTACAAAAACAATGAATCCTGAACAGATAAGCGCTGTTGAAGGGGCGCTTAATGCAGAAGATTTATATTTGATACAAGGTCCTCCCGGAACAGGAAAAACTACCGTTATAGCTGAAATCTGCTATCAGAATGCTGTTAGAGGATTGAAAACGCTTATTGTATCACAGTCTAATCTTGCGGTTGATAATGCTATTTCAAGGGTAATGAATCATGCAGATATAAGAGTACTGCGAAAGGGTGACGCTTTAAGGGTTGAAGAAGAAGGACTTCCGTTTGTAGAGGATAATGTTGTCAGGACATGGATTTCACAGATATCAGAAGCTACTAAGAAAATGGATAAGAATTTAACAGGTCGTCTGACGTTTTTAAAAGAATCGAAGGAACGCTTTCCTGAATTGCTGGAGCTTGCGGAAAATATTAAAGAGTTAGAGAAAAATAAGAATTTTCATGAATCACAGCTTTACTTTTTTCAGAATGTATTAGAGGACGCCAAAAAGCAGAGAGCAGATTTTTTTGAGCTTATAACCGACGCTTATGAAAATGACGATCTGGAAAAAGCAAATAAAGCAAGGGATTGTTATCCTCCTGATTTTAAATTGCCTAACAGTATTTATAATGATTTAGAAGATAAATATATGGATATTAAAGCGGATTTGGATATGATTCGTGAGTATGAAGCTGATATGAAATTTTATAATGAATATACTGAAAAATTCGTTTCTCAGTTCCGTTATATAACAGAGACGGTCAGCAGCAGAATAATTGAACGTACTGCCTATGAGGGGGTTTTTTATTATGCCGACAGAGAAATGGTTCAGTCTCTTTATGAAGAGGGGGAAAGAATACTTGATTCTGAACCTTACGGAATAAAAAGACTTATATTCGGTCATAAATGGAATCAGGTTGCTGCGATTTATTATAGACGTGCTGAAAATCTAATAATGAGCATTCAGCTTAAAACAATAAGAATATGTGACAAAATTTATAATTTAAAAACTGATAGGGAATTTACAGATAATGTTGAGTCCTTTCACTTTTGCCTTGATGCATTGGGAGAGGATTATGACGCTCAATACTACAGCTTTAAAGGTAAGTATGAAAAGATATATAATGATTGTATGAATGCAGTTCGGGATTATAAGTATTCGGTTGAGTATTTTAAAGAACATATAAAGGATGATTTTTATTCTGCCGCATTAAAGAACTTTGATTTTGAGAAAATTAATCTTGACGAACTTGAATATAATGTAAACAGATATTACAGTATTAGATATAACCGATATAAAAAATGGAAGAAGCTGCTTGATGAATGGAGAAACAGGATTTCAGACGAAAGCTCAAATAACTACAGCGAATTGAAAAAACTTTACATTGAAAATGCAAACGTTATAGGAATTACGTGTATACAAAGCGGTACAAAGGACTTTAATGAAAATTATCCGTCTTTTGACGTGGTGATAATTGACGAAGCAAGTAAAAGTACTCCTCCTGATATTATACTCCCTATGCTTAAAGGCAGGAAAATTATTTTAGTTGGAGACCATAAACAGCTTCCGCCGTTTATTGACCAGAATGCATACGATGAAATTGAAGAAGATGATGATCAGCTGAAAAAGCTTATTAAAGTAAGTTTGTTTGAAGAACTCTATGAAAAGTCCGGAACAGATATGAGAACTATGCTTTTCAGGCAATATCGTATGCATAAGGATATTGCGGCGCTGATAAATCAGTTTTATGTAAATACAGACGCTGGAAGACTGGAATCGCCTGCGTCTGAATTTAAACGGCATTGCTGTCAGGGACGTGGGATCAATGCTGACAATCATGTGATTTGGTATGACGTGCCTAATATAGAAAAGTATTATGAAAAGAAAAATAATAAAAGTTATTCTAATGAGTTTGAAGCTGAATGCATTAAAAAAATCCTATGTTTATTAGAAAAGAATCTGACCGATAACAATTCACATAAAAGTATAGGTATTATTACCTTTTATGATGCTCAAGTCAAGCTTATTGAGGAAAAACTGATTAATAACGGTTATTATAAGCGATTCGGACATATAACTTTGAGAATTGGTTCAGTGGACCGTTTTCAGGGTATGGAAGAAGATATAATTTTAATAAGCTTTGCTAGAAATAATAATGAGCACGCCATAGGTTTTGCCAGAGACAGTCGCAGAATTAATGTGGCTTTGTCAAGAGCTAAGGAACTTTTAATTATTGTAGGAAGTTCGGATAACTTTATTAAATCAGGTAATAATGAAACATCTAAAATGTTTGAAACTGTTTATAATATAATTAAAAAGCTGGACGGACTGAAAAACGCTGAAGATCTGCCTGAATTATATGTTAATTCTGATAGTAATGATAATAATTTCGAAACATCGGCATATGAATCTTCAATTTATCAGAATTATAATGATGAAACAGAATACGGTAATAATGAAAATAACATAAATATTCTGGATTATTTTATACTTAAAGCAGCTTTGGAATTTAAAAACGAGTATCTTTCCGTTAAAAATATTTCTAATGTTTTGGGAATAGCTCCAGTGTTTATAAAAAACAGAGTTCAGTATCTGAAGAAAGAGAATCTTATAGAATACCGGAATCAATTGATACAGATAAAACCACATGGTGAGGAAGCATTAAATTGTACAGTTGAAATTTATAAACAATAGTAAAAAGGTATTATGCGGATAAGCAAGCGGACAGTTTGTCCGCTTTTTTGTTTCAAATTTCTGCTGTGAAAAATCATACTGTTTATGAAACAGATTCAGTGAACCGTTTCCAAGAATTTAAAGATATTTGCCGCCTGAGAGGTGCAGGATATTGTCTTTGGATATAAATTTATAAAAGTTTTATTTTTGCTCGTTGACTTTTTTATTTATTTGGTATATAATATAAATTGGTATTGTGTAATGTCATGTGAAATGTATGTATATGCATTGTGCGGATAAATCTTAGATGTTATGATATTCATTATGGCGAAGAATAATATATAATAGATAGAACATATATAACAAGGGAGAAACAGCGTAAAATGACAAAGTATGATTATCTTTCAAAACTTAAAGCTTATCTTCATCCGCTTCCGGCAAAGGAGCGTAATGCAGCTCTGAGGTATTATGATAAATATTTTACTGACGCCGGACCCGAAAACGAATATAATGTTATTAAAAATCTTGGAAGTCCCAAAGAACTGGCAGAAAAAATTTTAAAGAATAAGAATACTATTTCAGGTATGCTTAATCAGACAAGGTCAAATGTAAAAAAAGCTAAAGGGAAAATGACTAAATCTCAGAGGAGAACAGCTTTATTAATGACAATACTGCTATTTCCTGTGTGGGGAGGAGTCACGCTGATCATTGCGTTAGCAGCTACTGCACTCTTTATAGCTGCCGCCGGAATACTTCTGCTTATGGCAGTTGCAGGAATTGTTTTATTTTGTATGAGCATACCTTACATAAGCAATAATACTTCAGTGGGTTTATTTTTTATGGGAACCGGAATGGTGATGGCTAGTGCGGCTGTACTTTTATTTGTTCCGGTGATGAATTTGGTTTTTTATATTTTCAAATTAACTGTTAAAAGTCTTATTTTATTATTTAATAAATTAATTGGCAGAAAGGCGGTTAAGGTATGAAAATAAAAAAGAAATTAAAAGTAATAATTCCCTCCGCTGTTTTAGTTGTTGGCATTGTTCTTGCTGTTATAGGACTTGCTATGGGAGCAAAGGGAGATTATGTGAAATCCTTGGAACTGACTGATTTTGAAGCAAATGTTCCTTCTTCCGGAGTCTTTAATCTTGATATAAATGTTTCTTTGGCTGATATAAATATAGTTTGTACTAATGATGTTGAGGAATTTAATATTAAGGCGGACAATATTTCAAAGCAATTTCTGGATTATTCTACTACTAATAATACTTTTAAACTCAGATATGAGACTAAAAAATGGTATCAGACAACATTTATACCCGGCTTTCTTCATAAGCAAGGGAAAATAAATATTTATATACCCGCTTCGCTTAACTTTAAAGATGTTCAGATAAACAGCAGATACGGTTCATCTGAATTAAGCTATATTACGGCAGAAAGAATATTTATAGACTGCGGAACAGGCAGCAGTAATATTACTAATCTTACCTGTGATTATGTTAAAATCGACAATAAGGGGGGAGGCATAAGCTGTATGAATGTTGACGCTGCTGCAGCTGATTTGACGCTGAGATCCGGAGATGCAGAGTTTTGTAATTTTGTAAGTGAATCAGTGAAGATAGAAAACAAATTTTGTGACCTGACGCTTTCGGGTATTATTAAAGGCAATTGCAGCATAGTGTGCAGTATGGGCGATGTTAACGCTACCTTATACGGTAACGAATCTGATTATAATTTTAATGTTCTCAAAGGCAATGTTAGTGTTAATAATATAGAAAATCCTCAAAATAAAGACGGAAAATATTATTTTAAAACAGATTGCAGTATGGGAGAAATTAATTTTATTATTGAATAAAAATAATTTATTCTTTAAAAAAAAACAAAATCATAAAAAAATATACTATTTTTTTAAAATAGCTATTGACAAAAATCAATTTTTATGGTTTAATATTATATAGAGGTGATATTGTGAAGATACAAGAAAATTTAAAACGTGGTATGACTGAATTGCTTATTCTCCATCTGTTAAAAGAAGATGACATGTATGGATATCAGTTGACTCAAGAACTTGAAAAGCGCAGCGAAGGTCTGTTTATTTTGAAGGAAGGCACGATGTACCCAAGTCTTTATCGTTTGATTGATAAAGGAATGATTTCTGACAGAAAAGAATTAATTGGTAAACGTCGTGTTAGAGTTTATTACCACATTGAGCAAGCTGGTATTGAATATCTTGATGCTATTTATGGAGAATATCTGTCTATTACAGAGGGTATTCATAAAATATTAAATTATACTGGTGAATGATTTATTTGGAGTATTCAATTGAATAAATCTGCTCAAAAGATAATCCCCTGAATATGTATTCAGGGGATTATTTCTTTTTATATAAAGAACCTGCACAAAAATTTATGTAAGTACAGGTTCTTTTTTATTTAATAAGCTTTGCCCCAGTATACCATACATTTAGCAGGCTTTCCGCAGCAAACGCATTTGTCAGAGAGGTTTTCCTGTTCAAAAGGAATACAGCGTGAACCAACGCCGGTTTTTTCCTTAACAGCGTCTTCGCAAGCTTCGTCTCCGCACCACATTGCTTTGATAAAGCCGTCTCCGTTTTGTTCAAGAGCGCTAATAATTTCTTCAATTGTAGTGCATGAGTAGGTTTTCTTTTTTCTGTTTTCAAGAGCCTTTTGATACATTCCGTCGTGAACCTCCTGAAGCTTATCGGAAACAGCTTTACAGAATATATCAGACAGATTTTCAATGGAGACAATTGTCTTTTCACGATTATGGCGTGTTACAATAACACACTGGTTATTTTCAATGTCCTTAGGGCCTATTTCAATTCTGACAGGTACTCCTTTCATTTCATACTCTGCAAATTTCCAGCCCGGTGAATTATCGCTGTCGTCAAGCTTTGCACGTATACCGCAAGCTTTAAGACTTTCCAGAAGCTCATTAGCCTTGTCAAGTACTCCTTCTTTATGCTGAGCTATCGGAACAATAACTGCCTGTATAGGAGCTATGGCAGGAGGAAGTACAAGTCCGCTGTCGTCGCCGTGAGTCATTATTATTGCACCTATAAGACGTGTAGTAACGCCCCAGCTTGTCTGATGAGGAAATACTTTTTTATTTTCTTTATCAGTGTATTCAATATCAAAAGCTTTTGCAAAACCGTCTCCAAAATAATGTGACGTACCTGCCTGAAGAGCTTTACCGTCATGCATAAGAGCTTCAATTGCATAAGTTGAAACAGCACCTGCAAATTTGTCGCTTTCAGTTTTCTTACCTTTAACTACAGGCATTGCAAGACTTTTTTCACAGAAGTCTGCATACACATTAAGCATTCTTTCTGTTTCTTCAATAGCTTCTTTTGCCGTAGCATGAATGGTGTGTCCTTCCTGCCATAAAAACTCTCTTGAACGAAGGAAAGGACGTGTTGTCTTTTCCCATCTTACAACGCTTACCCATTGATTATATAATTTTGGCAGATCACGGTAAGAGTGAATAATGTGTGAATAATGTTCACAGAAAAGTGTTTCAGAAGTAGGACGAACGCAAAGTCTGTCTTCAAGCTTTTCACTTCCGCCGTATGTGACCCATGCAACTTCAGGTGCAAATCCTTCTACATGATCTTTTTCCTTCTGTAAAAGACTTTCGGGAATGAACATAGGCATGCACACATTTTCATGACCGGTTTCTTTAAACATTCCATCAAGTATTTTCTGAATATTTTCCCAGATTGCATAAGCATATGGTCTGATGACCATACAGCCTTTAACGCTGGTATATTCAATAAGCTCAGCTTTTTTTACAATATCGGTGTACCATTTTGCAAAATCCTCATCCATAGGAGTAATTGCTTCAACCATTTTTGAATTATTCTTTGCCATTTTCAATATCTCCGTTTTCATTATTTTTTTCAACAGTGTCTTTTTTTTCAGGTATATCATAAATACTTTTAACTTTATATATATTATCATCCACCCTTTCGGGTTTTGGTTTAATGATTCTGGAAATAAGTTTATCAATTTTTGATGCAAGCTTCGGTGTTACTACTGCTAGTATAAAGATTAGCAGCAATATAAGAAAAAACATTGCGCAGAATTTAATCAAATAAGTAATGGTTTCACTCATGTAATTCACCCCTTTATATCATTACTTCTTTATATTATATCATATTTTCAATAAATTTCAAGATTTTCGGAAATAATAGTCAAAGATTATTGATAAAAAAGCAGCTTAGTTAATCTGAGCTGCTTTAATTTTTTGTTTATTCTTCGTACAAACCGCCTTTGTTATAAAAGTTTTCTGCTATTACTATACAGTTTCCGCCTTTGAATTCAAGATTTTCTTCAACGCAGCTTAACCGTACTTTTTTTGCTGTTTCTTCACCGCAGTAGTTTATAAGGTGTTTTTTAAAATATTCGAACATCCAGTCATTCATATTGAAACCATGGAGTATTGTACTTCTTGTAAAAAATGCAGTTGAAATATTATTAATAAGTACTGCCAGGCATCCAAGTATTCCGTCTAAAACTTCAAGCATTTTTGCATCACCTTTAGCGGCTGCCGCACATAGGGTTTTGTAATATATTTTGTTTGCATCACCGTTTGTTATTTCCCAGAGAATCGGAGTATTTTCCTTTGAATAAATTTCACGGTATTTGTTAATTATTGCATCGTATGTCAGTTCAGCCTTGACGGAGCCGTCAGGATATCCGTCAATTTTTCTTCCGCCCGGATTAACGATCATATTTTCAACATGATTGGTATAATAAACATTCTCATTCATTATTTCATTTTCAAGGAGTATAGAGAGATTTACATGTTTTCCAAGCTGAATGAAAGCATAGTTACCCTTGCGATCTTTAACATCCTGCATTTGGTTTGCCAGTGCAAGAACGCTTGAAAGATTAGCGCAGATAACATCGAAGCCAAGTTTATCTGATAATACTTCAGTAACCGGAGTATAATCGAGTTTTCCGTCTTTAAAATATACTTTCATTTTACTGCACATATCTGTTTGTATTCCAAGTCCAAGACCAATAATTTGAGAAGAGTCAAGACAGCTGTTCTGCATAATATTTTTGCATGCTGCAGTTATATATTCAAGAATATCTTCAGCAGTCATATTCTCAGTAATTTTAGTGTTGGTTTTATCCATGATTTTACCGTTCAGATTTGTTAGACCTACACAGATCAATTCATCACTTATGGAAGCTCCGAATGCAAACTTAAAATTTTCGTTGATATCGATCAGAATCTTTCGTCTGCCCTTCTGAAGATTTTCCAATGAAACAGGCGCTTCGCCGACTTCGTAAAGTACGCCTTCATTGATCATTTCATTTGTTATTATCGTAACTGCTGCTCTTGTGATTTTCATAGAACTTGCAATATCGACTCTGGAAATAGGACCCGATTCTCTGATAACTCTTAAAATTTGCATTCGGTTTCTTTTTTTCAAATCCAGTTTACTGATACCTTGTAATTCCATTTAATTTACCACCTTTTTTCTTATTTTTTATATTTCACAGCTGATATAATTATGAGAGGACAAATTATATAACAGCTTATTTTGAAATCAAATCAGAAATCCACACAGCTAAACGTAAAGCCGTAGGTATAATGTAAATAAATATAAAAGTTCCTGTAAAGCAAATAATACAAAATAATGAAGACAATTTGCATAATATTTGCCTTGGTCTTGAAAGACGAGACAGCTTAAGTTTCCACACTATAGTAGTTACAATTCCTGCTATAAGCATCATAAGACTGATAACCATTCCAGACGGCATAAATGAAAGCTTAATACTGTTTTTTCCCGATCGCAGCTTAACTGCGCAAAAACTGTCGTTTACTTTATAAAGAGTTGTTTTTTTGCCGTTTATATAAGCAGTAAGACCTTTGTCATAGGGAATAGCCATATATAAATAGCTTTCATGTTCAGCATTAAGATTTGCGGTAATAAATCTGCCATGGGAATAAAAATCGCATCCCTGTAATTTATCTGTGTAATACTTAAACGTTTCAGTTTCAATGCCGAAAACGCCGAATGATTTAACAGCAATATCTTTTGTCATTATAATTATTATTTCGACACTTTCATTATTAAATTCTCCAAGCTTTAAAATACCGTTATTTTTTTGCGAAGGGTAACTTGATGTGATACAGTTACCGTTTACGTAAACCTTAACAGATTCATAATAATTTTCGGAAATGTTGTTGCTGAGCCTGTCAAATACGTCAAAATACAGTATTTGATTTTCTTTTATATTAAGTGAGTATCTTATCTGACAAAGAGCTTTATCAGGTTCGGCAGCTGTTATTATATATTTTCCGTTTTTGTATTTAACGGTACCGTCAGCTATATATGAGCTGTTATATTTATGCAGCATTTCATCACTGCCGAGAAGTCTTTCTGCAAGCTCGCTCTGGACGGAAAACCTGTCGTCAAAATCCAGATCACTCATTTTTTCAGGAGCCGTATTGCTAAGAATTCCTATAGGACAACATATCTTGTTTTCAGCTATTTTAAGCTTACTGTCGGTTTTAATAATGCTTTGGCAGGAGTTAAAACCAAAATATTCTCCTATGGAATACTTTATGGAAAGTAAAGCGTCTGTAAGAATTGTTCCTCCGTTTGAACCCACTTCCATCCAATATGATGAATAGCCAAGTTTTTTCATAGCATACATGTACTGTTCTGAAGTAAGGGAAGTATAATGGGATATGGAATTATAACCCAGTCCGCCTATCATATTTACATGGAGATACTTTTTTTCGGTTTTTGTTCTGTAATATGGTTCTTGAGCGGTTTTATTTTCAAGGCTTGCGCTGCTTGTAAAAATTTCACCGTCGTTTACGGCATATCCGATATTAACTGATGCGCTTATTGAAAATTCAGTTATAAATACGCCGGATATAATCAGACAAAACATTTTATAACTCAGAAGCTTTTGCCGTACTGTAATTATGCTTATAATATAAATCAAGCATGCAAAAACAGCAAGAGTTATAAGGATTTTCAGAGAATCTTTACTGATATGCAATATATTAACATAGCTTGTCAGCGTATTTTTTTTAGTTTTTACAGTGTATACGCTGACGGCAAAAAAGCTTAATACAAGAATAATCAGAATAACGGCGAAACCGTATGATGTTTTACCGTATTCGCCGATCGACTCAAAGTAATGGGCTGACAGAGTAAGCAATGTGAAAATAATTATAAATCCATATCTAAGCGGAAAGCATTGATAGCTTCCTGTATGCCACATCTTATTTATTGGATCCAGAAACACAGGAGCCGTCATAAACGCCAGTAAAATAAGATTATATTGTACGCTTTTTTTTCTGGTAATTTTATTTTTAATAAAAAAAGGAATTACAGCGGCACACAAAGCGGTACACATTATAACAGACAGCTTATTTCCTGTATTTTTAAACATATTATCATACATAATTCCTGAAATAGTATTGCCGCCTCTTGCAGATTCTGAAATCTGAAGGAATGAACACAGCCATACCGGAGCAGTGATCAGCAGAGAAATAAAGCTTGAGGATATAAAAGAAAACGCAGCTTTTTTACGCTGATTTGATCTGCATCTGATATAAATAAACAGCGGAACTGAAATCATAATGTAAATAACGATCATAAAAGATAAGTAATAATTGATCGCTACCATAAGAGAAAGAACTGCACAGTACATTGCTGATTTGTTTTGTGTGCACATCTTTTCAATTGACATAACGAGCAGAGGAAAAAGGTACATTATATCAAGCCATACCAAGGTTTGATAATACATTATGCCATAACCGCAGAGAGCGTACATGACGCTTAGTATAACAACGTAACCGGTTTTAAGTTTTTTATGTGAATATTTAAAATAAATTGCTGCTGTTATAGAAGATACTGTAAGCTTGACAGCAAACAATATATTTACAAAATAAATCAAGTGAGATTTTTCAATAAATATTACCAGCAGATAAAACGGACTGGCTATAAAAAAGAGAAACACGCCCCAGAAATTCATTCCTCCGGCATTTCCCGTACTGTAAAAAATACTGCTTTTACCTTCAAGAATATCTTTTAAATCCATCAATAAAGGTATGGTCTGCTGGTTCATGTCGCACCATGATACAGTTTTATTTCCAAATGGAAAAATCCCGAAAAACATAAAGAAAAAACCTATTAAACATAAAGTTATAACAGGCGGTAATAAAATACCATAATATTTTTTTGTTGTCATCCTAAATTCTCTGATCTCTTTTTTAAAATTTTTTTCTTATTCCATTATAACTTATAATTATAAGAAAATCAAGTATTTTTTATCATATTTTTCAAAAAAACAATACTATTAATATTTTTTTGTATAATATGTTTATAAATTGATTTCTGACCGATATAATAAATACCGGTCAGAAATTATTTTCATATTAATATATTCAGCATAATATTGGCTGGATTTGTTTTTGATTAAGAGCATTAATTATTGTTTCTTCAAGTCTTGAAAAATCACAAACTGCCGAGGTTGGCTTTTTATGATAGTCGTCCTGATAAACGGGAACAAAATAATAATTTTTCATATTCATCAGATGTCCTATATTTTTCATTGAACCGGCTAATGAATCGTTTGATGCAAGTGCAATAACTACCGGTTTGCCGTTTCTGATATGAGATTTTACTGCCATTGTAACAGGTGTATCTGTAATACTCATGGCAAGCTTTGCACATGTATTACCGGTGCATGGACAGACAACTATAATATCAGTCATTTTTTGGGGACCGATAGGTTCTGCGCCGTCAATTGTATTAATAACTTTTCGTCCGCAGATATTTTCGAGTTTTTTTATGTTATTTACAGCTTCTCCGAATCTTGAATCAATTGAAGAAGCGTTATAAGACATAACAGGGATAAGCTCTGCACCGGCTTTTCTTAGTTTTTCAGCTTCTGCAAATGCTTTTTCAAATGTACAGAATGAACCTGTTACTGCAAAACCGATTTTAACATTTGAAAGGTCAGTCATCCGTGTATCTCCTCTCCTTCAGGATGTTAAGGATAGTACAGGCGATTATTTCTCCGGAGGTAACAGGCGCAATTTTTCCGGGCAGTGATAACGCCCAAACGACTTTCAGTCCAAGCTTTCCGGCAGTATCAAAATCAACGCCTCCCGGTTTTGAAGCAAGATCTATTATAAGGGCATCATTTTTTATTTGGTTCAGGCATTTTTCGTTTAGTATTACAGCCGGAACAGTATTGAAAATCAAGTCATATTCTCCGATAATATTTTCAAGAGCCGATGTATGAACGGTTTTGCAGCCGTAAATTTCAGCCCATGACAAATCAGAATATTTTCTTGCTGTAACTGTGATATCAGCGCCTAATCCGTTTAGTATCTTTATAAGTACTTTTGAAATTCTTCCGAAACCGGTTATCAGTACCTTTTGACCATATATAGTAGAAGCCATTTCTTCCATAGCAATCTGAACAGCGCCTTCTGCTGTAGGAACTGCATTCAGGACATTAAGCTCTTCTCTTTCAAAATAATCAACTGTCTTAATTCCGCATTTATTGAAAATCTTCATGGTTGAAGGGTCAATTTTTCCGCCGAAAATTATTCCGTCGCATTTAAGAAGCGGAGCCAGACTTGTCAGGGGAATATTGTTTCTGCAAAACGGCGCATTTACAAAAACTCCGTTTTGTGATGCAGGCAGAGGAAGAATTATATAATCTGCAATTTCCGGAAGTTCCAGTTTGTGATCAACATGTATTACATTGATGTCGCCTATAATGTTATTGTCAAATCCTGCAGCGTATACCTTATTATTTTCAGCCAGTTTTTTTGCAGTATAGACCTGACGCAAATCTCCGCCTACTACCAGAAATACATTTTCCTTATTCATAACAAGCCCTCGTTTCCCATTAGATTTTCTTTTATATAATATGCGGTTTAGATTTTATGGGTGAAGAAATCTTGAAATATATTTTATTGACATAAATAAACATGTATGGTAAAATATCAGTATAAATATGAAGGTATGGTGATTATTGTTGAATATTGTAAGAAAACTTTTGAGTTCAGCAGCTGCATTGGCATTGGTTTTGGCAGCCTTTGCCGGGGGACAATCCTTCATTGTTGAAGCAGATGAGGGAATATATGATAGTATGACTTATGTTACTGTTGATGAAGACATGGACGGAGTTTTTGATTATGTTAAAATTACCGATTGTGATCAATCGGTAACAGAAGTTGAAATTCCGAGCAAAATAAAAGGACTTCCGGTTACAATAATTGAGGAAGCATTTTATGGCTGTGAAAATTTAACAAGCATAACAATCCCGGAAAGTGTTACTTCGATTGGAGATCTTGCATTTTTTTATTGCAAAAACTTAACAAGCATATCAATCCCAGACAGGGTTACATCAATAGGAGTTAACGCATTTGGGTATTGTACAAGTTTGACAAGTATAACAATTCCAAATAGTGTTACGTCAATTGGAAATTATGCATTAGAGTATTGTACAAGCTTGACAAGCATAACAATTCCAGACAGTGTTGCATCAATTGGAAACGGTGCATTTTATTATTGCGATATCCTGGAAAGCATAACGATACCAGAGGGAATTACATCAATTGGTGACAAAACATTTTCTTATTGTAACTTGACAAGTATAGAAATTCCAGACAGCGTTATATCAATTGGAAACAGTGCATTCGCTGGTACAAGTTTGGTAAGTATAACAATACCCGATAGTGTAATTAGTATAGGAGAGAGTGCATTTATGTGGTGCACAGATCTAAAAAATATAACAATAGAAAATCCTAAATGTGAAATTGCTGACAGTCAGGAAACAATATATACAATGGCTGATCAAAATGGTAATTATTTTTTCAAAGGTACAATTTATGGATATGAAAATTCAACAGCTCAGGAATATGCAGAAAAATATGACAAAAATTTTGAATCATTAGGAGAAAAGCCAATTGTTATAACGGTATCAGATATAGTAAAATTTCAGAAATGGCTAGTAAAATCAGGGAATTTAATGGAAGAAGAATTTATAAAGTATGATTTATATAAGGATAGCAAATTGAATATTTTTGATTTAATTATATTAAAAAGGAAAATTATATAAAAACATACCGCAGTGGAGTCTGTTTCCACTGCGGTATGTTTTTATTTTGGTTTGTTTCCAAATATTTTTGGTTTAAGATATTTTATGTACATTTCGATACAGCCGCTTAAAGCATAGTCATAGACAATAAAAATAATATTTGTTAAAAACCAGAGTATATAAATCCCGAATTTACCAAACATTGCAAAATCATCTGCAAAATCGTCTATTCCCAGAAGATGCAGTGTAATCTGATAATCAATTACAATGCAAATATTAAATATAATAAATTTCAGTATCCATTTTAATAATTTGGTATGAATACTTTCAAGTTTTTGCTTTATTATAGGATAATGTCCGAAAAAAAGAATAAAAATTACTGCGGCTTCCTTATTAGGAGTAACAAATATTGAAAGCAGACTAACTGCGACATATGTCAGAAACGCCCATGACATATTTACTTCTACTACAATGATTGTTATCAAAGCGCCGGCAATCATTGGAAGCGTGAGATACAGAAACGGAGCAACACTTGTTAGAAACATTGCAAGAAGGCATAGTGACGAAATCACTCCACCCAAAGCAACTTTATAGCTTACGTTATTCATAATATTAAAAACAGTCGCACAGACAGTCGGCGCATATCATGCATTGGCACAGATTGCATAAAGTGTTGGCTGTGCTGTTGGTATTATTTCCGGCTGTGTTGTACGGATTACCGTACATCTGTCCGTTCCTTTTGCTTTGCATCTGCGTGTACGCCGCCTGATATTCACGGTTTGAGGGTTCAATTCTGACTGCCTTTTCAAAGTAAGAATATGCGTCGTTCAGCCAACCTCTTGAAAGGCATACCGTACCTTTGAGAAAGTTCCATTCTGCATTTGCATCGTTTCTGTTTTGTTCCAGAATATTGTCCGCAGCAGTATAATTACCGTTTTCGATCATGCTTCTGATATCGGTATAAGATGAATTTGAGTTTTGATAAGTAGTTCCGCTTCGCCTCATATTCATTATCTGATCGTATGCCGCATTAATTTCTGCCATTTTTTGATTTGCTATTTCTTCCATGACGCTGTCCGCATGATGGTCAGGGTGATATTGCTGAGACAACTTTCTGTAAGCGGTTTTTACTTCTTCATCACTTGCCTGCGGTGAAATTCCTAATACTTTATATGGATCTGTCATTTTTTATCTCCAGTTCTGCCTCTGTTTACGGTCGTAGGCTTACCTTTTATTTTTTTATAAATCGTCACAAAAATTTATTAATATGGGAGAGGTATAATAGCATATTCTCAGTGCACATACTGCGATACCTCCGGCTATAACTGCTTTCGGAACTTTAGAGGAGTTTAATTTCATATTATTAATCCGCATATTTTCCTCCCTGTATTGCTGGTTTGAAGGTTCCAGTGTATATGCTCTCTGGAAATGTACTGCTGCCTGATTCATCCATCCTCTGCCGTAACACATTTTACCGTAAAGATAATGCCATAAAGCGGTATCCTTATAGTTTATGCTGTTGAGAAGATTTTCAGCTTCAATATACCGTTCCATATCAATAAATTGCCTGACAGAACCGAAAACATCATTAGTATAAACATTTACGTTTTCTGAATTTTGACATTCTGATTTTTTATCATCAGTATTATTTTCAGAAGAACAATAATTATTCGATTTGTCAGAGACTTTATGTACATTTATATTGACGCTGTCAGACGGGGCGTAGTAAGGATTAATGGTCTGAGAAACGGTATTTCCAAGAACTATACTTTCATTATACTGGTTTACAGCCTGATTATAAGCTGTTGTAAGCTCCTGTATTTTATCTGAACTGCCTGAATTTTTATATTCGGTAATAAGACGGTTGTATGCGGCGTCTATTTCCGACTTGCCGGCATCAGATTTTACACCTAAAATTTCATATGGATTCGTCATTGATAGCTCCGTTCTTAATAATATTAGACCTCAGTTAGATTATTTTTAAATTTTTTACGTTCTTTTTTATTGGTCAATTTATAATTTGGCAATCCAAGATATATTATATTATCTATTATTTCTTTAAATTTATGAATATTTATTTTACTGTAAAATTCAGCAATCATTCCCACTGACATATTTATATTTTCCTCAGCAAATTTTTTGGCTTCCTCAATATCTTGAAAATTAAGAAACAGGGGATTATAGTTGCCGTTTTTTATATCTTTTTCCAAATCATCAGAAGCGTCGGCAATGTATGTGAACCTTCCTAAATGGTATCCTAGTCCTGAAAGATACTTCTTGTCCTCCGGATTTTCAGATATGCCTTGCGCAATAAGAGACATTATTTGTGCGGTAGGTTCGCAGGCATGGTCTATGGAGGTACATTGTTCATTTTCTATTCTGGACTGTTCCGACATATAAAATTCAATACCGCTGCACAAATTTGGATATTTTAACTTAGCTTTTTTATATCCCGGTTTCAGTATAAATCTTACTATTCTGAAAAATGCCGATATAATAAAGTTACTATCAATTATGGTATCGCAGATTTTATGGTAAATGGATATAACTGCCGCAGAAGCGGTGTAGTCCAGATTACTGACGCAGCATATACAGGCTTTTTTGCTTAACGGATGAATAATGCAGTGCTGACGTTCTATTTTATTGCACGTATTGTTTACGGCATTATGAAGAATACCAAGAAAAGCAAAATCATAGCTTAGCATAAGACGATAAATCTGACCGTAATTTTTTCCGAGATTTTTGCATAATCCGCAATAGAATGCATTATAAATTTCAAATTCATAGAATCGCATATACGGTTTAAAGGGGCGGATATATCCAAACAAAAAAATTCCCCCTTTACATTTTATAAATTATATTTTAACAGGATTCATGCATATTGTCAACAAGTTATTTTTTCAATTTGCTGTAATACTGACAAAACTCGCTGCAAGGGCACTGTGAGCATTCCGGTTTTCTTGCTTTGCAGATATCTCTCCCGAACTGTACTACCTGATGACAGAAATGAGATGAAATTTCAGGCGGAATCAATTTTACCAGATCCATTTCGACTTTTTTAGGCTCTGTATTTTTTGTAAGACCCAGCCGTCCGGTTATTCTAATGAAATGTGTGTCGGTAACAATAGACGGCTTTCCGTAAATATCCCCAAGCAAAAGATTTGCTGTTTTGCGTCCGATGCCGGAAATAGTAAGAAGTTCTTCCATAGTCTGCGGAATTTCTCCGCCGAAATCATTGATAAGCTGATTTGCCATTTCTTTTATGCTTTTAGCTTTGGTATGATAAAATCCGCATGGCTTTACGACTTCCTCAAGCTCTGATAAATCAGCTTCGGCAAAGGATTCCAGAGTGGGGTATTTTTTAAAAAGAGTTTCAGTCACGATATTTACTCTGGCGTCGGTACACTGTGCGGAAAGCCTGGTTGCGATCATAAGCTCATACGGTTTGGTAAAATTTAAGGAGCATTCAACGTCCGGATAGATTTTTTCAAGCGCTTCACAGGCAAGCAGTGCTTTTTCTTTTTTAGTCATACATTTTGTCCGCCTTTTCAAGAATGATTTTATCCTGAGGATAATTTAAAAGCATCATTGCTTTATCGTACTCAACCAGCCAGCTTTGCGAGATTTCCTCCTGCTGTAATTTTATTGTTTGATTTTTAAATTCGCTGCAGAAATAAATGCAGTTTTTTACTATGGAATCTTTATTTTCATAAGTGTATTCCTGACGGGTATCGGTATTTATTTTAATTTTCAGTCCGGTTTCTTCAAAAACTTCTCTTTCAGCAGTTTCGGCTTCGCTTTCACCGTATTCAACATGTCCCTTCGGAAAGCCTATATGACCGCTGTCGTTTTTTATTAGCAGATATTTCTTTATACCGTTTTCTCTTGTAAACATTACAGAACCGCAGGTTTTTTCATCAAAGCTCTGCAATTCGTTTTTTTTCATTTTCATTATATAATTCTCCAGTTATTTAATTAAAATCAGTATGTATTTATTATACCAAATGTTTTCTCTGACTTCAACATTTATTTTTCTGCTAAAACAAAGAAAATATATTGACAAATATCAGAAAAACTGGTAAAATAATTAATGCTTTACTGGTTTAAAGCCACAAACTTATAAAGGAGATAAAAATATGACGACTGCTTTAACAATTAGTATGCTTGTAATTTACATAGCTGTAATGATGGGCATAGGACTTTACACAACCAAAAAAACAAAATCCGTAAATGATTTTGTTCTGGGAGGAAGAAATGTAGGTTCATGGCTTACAGCGTTTGCTTACGGTACTTCTTACTTTTCAGCTGTAGTTTTTATAGGCTATGCCGGACAGTTCGGCTGGAGCTACGGCGTATCTGCGGCATGGATAGGCGTAGGTAATGCGCTGATAGGAAGCGCTCTTGCGTGGATGGTTCTGGGCAAAAGAACAAGAATTATGTCTAATCATTTAAATGCTAAAACAATGCCGGAATTTTTTGAAAAACGTTTTGATTCTAAGGGGTTGAAAATTGCTTCCGCACTTATTGTATTTATTTTTCTGATTCCTTATACAGCGTCGGTTTACAATGGGTTGTCGAGACTGTTTAACATGGCGTTTAATCTTGATTCAGAGGGATCATATAAAATTTTTATTATTGCTATGGCGATAATTACTGCAATATATGTAATTCTTGGGGGATATGCTGCGACGGCAATAAACGATTTTGTTCAGGGAATAGTTATGCTTGCAGGGATTATAGCTGTTGTAGTCTGTACGGTAAACAATCAGGGCGGTTTTACAGAATCAATCGCTAAGCTGGGTGAGATCGAAGCCGACGGCGGCGGCTTCGACAAGCTATTCGGACCTGATCCTATAAACCTGTTGGGAGTTATTATATTGACGTCTCTGGGCACATGGGGACTTCCTCAGATGATACATAAATTTTATGCAATTAAAGATGAAGGTTCAATAAAAAAGGGAACTATTATTTCAACGCTTTTTGCTCTTGTTGTTGCGGGTGGTTCTTATCTTCTGGGCGGTTTTGACAGACTATTCTGTACTCTTGACAGTTCAGATACTTCAAAATCTTTAATCGGCGTTAACTCCAACGGAAAACCCGAATTTGACGCAATGATCCCGGCGGTACTCAAAGCGGCTCTGCCAGATCTGCTTATCGGTCTTGTGGTGGTACTGGTGCTGTCAGCTTCCATGTCCACACTATCTTCGCTGGTTCTTACATCAAGCTCTACGCTTACTATAGACTTTATTAAGCCTAAAATGAAAAAACATGATGATAAAAAAGAAATAATTATAATGCGTGTGCTGATTGCGGTATTTTTAATTATTTCTGTTATAATTGCATTTAATAAAAATGCGTCTATTTCAACGCTTATGTCTTATTCATGGGGTGCTTTGGCAGGAGCATTTTTAGGGCCTTTTATGTTCGGACTTTTCAGCAAAAAAATTACAAAAGCATCTGTCTGGACCAGCTTTGTACTGGGAATCGGTCTGACAGTGGGACATATGATTTTATTCGGCTTCGGCTGGTTCCCTGAGCTTGCAAAGACTGCTGCGTCGTTCCCACTGAATCTTGCGTCTCCTATAAATGCAGGCGCAATTACAATGATTCTTTCAATTGTTGTAGTTCCGCTGGTAAGCTTATTTACCGTCAAACCTGATGAAAAACATCTTGACAGTGTTTTCAGCTGCTATGATTTAAAATGATATTTAATTGTTTTTAACAAAATTCCTATTGACAAAGATATGAAATTGTTATAAAATATTATATGAGTATTAAATTGCAGTTGATTTGTTACATAATGACTGTAAAACAGTGCCGGTCATGTTTCTGGCGGCAGCGTAAAATATAATTTTAGTAAAGGCGGATAATGTTAATGGGAATTTTTGGAAAAATTTTTGGCTCCTACAGTACTAAGGAACTTGCAAGAATAGAACCTATTAAGGAAAGTGTTTTAAAACTGGAAGATCAGTATGCCGCAATGTCTGATACTGAACTTAAAGCGCAGACACAGAATTTTAAGGACAGGCTCGAAACAGGTGAGAACCTTGATATGATCCTTCCGGAAGCGCTTGCTACCGTTCGTGAAGCGGCAGATAGAGTTTTGGGTAAAAAACCGTTTCCAGTACAGCTTATCGGTGCTATAGTTCTTCATCAGGGACGTATTGCGGAAATGAAAACCGGTGAAGGTAAAACTCTTGTTGCATGCGTTGCTTCTTATCTTAACGCTCTTTCTGGAAAAGGCGTTCATGTTGTAACTGTTAACGATTATCTTGCAAAAACGCAGTCCGATGAAATGGGTAAGGTTTTAAGATTTTTAGGACTTACTGTCGGCTGTATTCTTCATGGACTGACAAATGAAGAACGCCGTGCTGCATACAACTGTGATGTTACATATGCTACAAATAATGAGCTGGGTTTTGATTATCTGCGTGATAATATGGTGATATATGCCAAGGACAGAGTACAGAGAAAGCCTAACTTTGCAATTGTCGACGAGGTTGACTCTATTCTTATTGACGAAGCAAGAACTCCGCTTATTATTTCCGGTAAAGGGGACAAGTCTACAGAGCTTTACGATATTGTTGATAAATTTGTCAAGAATCTTGTGTCCACAACTGTAGTTGAAATTGATGATAAACAGGATCAGGACGAAATTAATGAAAATGTTGATTATATTATAGATGAAAAGGCTAAAACTGCTACAATTACACGTTCGGGCGTTAAAAAAGCTGAAAAGTATTTTAATGTTGATAACCTTATGGATCCAGATAATATGACGCTGCTGCATCATATTAATCAGGCGCTGAAGGCTCACGGAGTTATGCATGTAGATATAGATTATGTTGTAAAAGACGGAGAAGTAATAATCGTTGACGAATTTACCGGACGCCTTATGCTTGGACGCCGTTTCAACGACGGTCTGCATCAGGCTATTGAGGCTAAAGAAGGCGTTAAAATTGCTAACGAATCAAAAACACTTGCAACTATTACTTTCCAGAATTATTTCCGTCTTTATAAAAAGCTGTCGGGTATGACAGGTACTGCTATGACCGAAGAAGACGAATTCAGGGAGATCTATAAGCTGGACGTTATTGCAATTCCTACAAATAAACCTGTTATTCGTGTGGATCATTCAGATCAGGTTTATAGAACAGAAGCAGGAAAATTCAGTGCAATTATTGATCAGATAGTTGAATGTCATAAAAAAGGACAACCCGTACTGGTTGGTACGATTTCAATTGAAAAATCTGAAATTCTTTCGGCAATGCTGAAGAGAAAGGGCATAAAGCACGAAGTACTGAACGCTAAATATCATGCCAAGGAAGCTGAGATCGTTGCTCAGGCAGGTAAGCTGGGTGCTGTAACGATTGCTACAAACATGGCAGGACGTGGTACTGATATTATGCTTGGCGGTAATGCAGAATTTCTTGCTAAAGCTGAAATGCGTAAGAGAGAATACGAAGAAGATATTATCAATGAAGCTGTAGGCTTTGCAGATACTGACGATGAGGAGATCTTAGCTGCCAGGGTAGTTTACAAGGAACTTTATGATAAATTCAATGCTGAGGTAAAAGAAAAGGCTAAGGATGTTAAAGCCGCAGGCGGTCTTTATATTCTGGGTACTGAGCGCCATGAATCAAGACGTATTGATAATCAGCTCAGAGGACGTTCCGGACGTCAGGGCGATGAGGGCGAAAGCCGTTTCTTCCTGTCTGTAGAGGACGATCTTATGCGTATTTTCGCCGGCGACAGACTTGAAAACATGATGAATACGCTTAATGTGGAAGAAAATATGCCTATTGAAAGCAAGATGCTTACAAGAATTATTGAATCATCACAGAAGAAGGTTGAAGGAAGAAACTTTAGTATCAGAAAGAATGTTCTGAACTATGACGACGTTTTGAATAAGCAGCGTGAGATTATCTATAATCAGCGTTCACAGGTTCTTGACGGCGAGGATCTGCATGATTATATTCTCAATATGATGCATGATCTTGCAGTTGATTCTGTTAATAATTATCTTGTCGACGATGTGGAAAAAGAAAACTGGAATATTATCGGTCTGAAAGATCATTTTATGGGTTGGGTTCTTAATGATGAAGATCTGGATTATGATGAAAATCAGATTGATGATGTTACTAAAAATTCTATTGTGGAACTTCTTGAGGATCGTATGAAAACAATTTACGCCCGTAAGGAAGAAGAATTCGGCGGACAGCTTATTCGTGAGCTTGAAAGGGTCATCCTTCTTAAGGTTGTTGATACAAAGTGGATGAATCACATTGACGATATGGCTGAATTGAAAAAGGGTATCGGACTTCGTGCATTCGGTCAGAAAAATCCGGTTGTTGAATACAGGTATGAAGGCTTTGAAATGTTTGACGCTATGGTTGAATCAATCCGTGAGGATACGATCAGAATGCTGCTTACAGTAAGAATTCAGAAGAATGCTCCTATTCAGCGTGAACAGATTGCTAAACCGGACGCACCTAATGCGGGAAGTATCAGAATGACTAAAAAGAAACCAGCTGATAATGATCCGTGTCCGTGTGGCTCAGGCAAGAAATATAAAAAATGCTGCGGTATGAAAGAACAGCAGTAGTTAAAATTAAAGGGAACGGAGTTTGATTCGTTCCCTTTTTTATTATGTTTAAACCATTGTATCCATATGCTTTTGTATGATATTTCAATAAAATTTCCCTCTGGAAATTGTTAAACTATATAGTTTATCCTTCCAGATTTTTCAGAGCGTCGGGATTGTTTGATGTAATCACTTCTACAATCTGACATTTTGCTAAGTCTGGGCAGTTACCGCATGTTGTTACGCCTTTTTTCAATGCACACTGGCGAATATTGCAAAGATTATCACAGTATACAGTTTTCATCCCATCAACACGACATCCTTCACAGTTAATATGTTCGGGCAGAATGGGAGCATTATTTAACTCAGCCCATAACTTTGCGGTTTTCGCACGCAATGCTTGGTCGTTATTGATTGTTGCAAGATATGCGTCACATTTTTCACAGTCCAGTCCGCAATATGCAATCATATTCCTCATGGTTAAGTACCTCCTAAAATCCTGATTTGGTGTTTTTATAATTTGTATATTTCCTTTAATGATTTTTGAATATCCCTATAAACCAATGGTTGCATACTATCGTCATAAATAGATATACTTGCTTTATTAAGTGCGGAAAGAATATCATTTTTCAATTCTGGCTTATGCTTTGCAACAATCGGTAGCAACTTAATACACTGTCTAGCAGTAATTGGTTTAACATCTGTTATATGTTTTAAATATTTATCAATGATTTCATCAATTTTGTAATCTTTATCCCATTTTGCATTATAGGCAAGTAGTGTAAGTCCTCTTGTGCGAATATAAGAATTATCACTGTCAAGCATATCGCTTAATCTATCCATATAAGAATAAACACAATCTGTTTCTTCACTTTCCTTTTGCAATATCTGTAATGCCTTGTATGCAACATTATTATTTTTATCAAACAATAATTCAAATGTTTCTGCAATATTAATTGACACAATATCCTCCATCTCAAATAACAATTTTTCATATTCTGTAACTGCTTTATAAAACGTAATTACATTTGCTTTGCAACTGCGGATAATAGTTATGTTTTCAATTTAATTATAAGCGATTTTGCTTAGAAAATCAAGCCTTAGAAAACAAACGGTGCTGAAATTTTTGATATTCAGATATCACCTTTACTCCAACTCAAAGGCACCTGTGTAAAGCTGATAGTAAGTGCCTTTTTCGGCAATAAGTTTTTCGTGGCTACCCCGTTCGATGATATGCCCGTGGTCAAGTACCATGATTACATCTGAATTTTGCACTGTGGAAAGCCTGTGTGCAATCACAAACACAGTTCTGCCTCTCATCAGTTTATCCATTCCGTCCTGCACCAAAGCCTCGGTTCGGGTGTCAATAGAGGAGGTCGCTTCATCCAAAATCATAACAGGCGGGTCAGATACGGCGGCACGGGCAATGGAAATCAACTGCCGCTGTCCCTGTGAAAATCCACTGCCGTCACCCTTTAAGATGGTGTTGTAGCCTTGCGGGAGCATTCGGATAAATCCGTCGGCGTTAGCAAGCTTTGCGGCGGCAATACAGTCCTCATCGGTGGCATCGGGATTGCCGTAACGCAAATTCTCCATAACCGACCCTGTAAAGAGGTTGACTTCCTGAAGCACGATTCCTAGCGAACGGCGCAGGTCAGTCTTTTTGATCTTATTGATGTTGATACCGTCATAGCGGATTTTGCCGTCAGCAATATCATAAAATCGGTTAATCAGATTGGTAATCGTTGTTTTTCCTGCGCCTGTTGCACCGACAAAAGCAATCTTTTGCCCTGGCTCTGCATAAAGTGAAATATCATATAGAACCTGTTTCTCAGGAACATAGCCAAAATCAACGTTGTCGAGAATAACCCTGCCCTCAAGCTTTGTATAAGTAACGGTTCCGTCGCTGTGCGGGTGTTTCCATGCCCAAAGCCCTGTACGTTGTTCAGTCTCTGTAATCACTCCGTTTTCTTCTTTTGCATTGACAAGCGTTACATAGCCGTCATCAGTTTCAGGCTCTTCATCCATAAATGCGAAGATGCGGGAAGCGCCTGCAAGGGCGGTGACAATAAAATTAAACTGATTTGAAATCTGTGACACTGGATTTGTAAAGCTGCGGGACAGCGTAAGGAAAGAAGCAATCATACCGAGGGTAAGCGTTCCCGTTCCCGTCAGTCCCAAATTGGTTATGCCGTAAATTCCCATAAAACTACCGAGAATAGCAATAATTACATACTGCATATAACCAAGTGCGTTCATCATTGGCATGATAGAGTTGGCGTAACCGTTTGCCTTAGATGCGCTCATTGCCCAATCTTTATTTTTCTCCCGCAATTCTTTTTTCGCTTTTTCTTCGTGGCAAAAGACTTTAATAACCCTTTGTCCATTTACCATTTCTTCCACATAGCCGTTTACATCTGCAAGAGTTTTTTGTTGCATTATAAAATAGATACTAATTTTATTCGTTATCATTTTTACAATCTGCAAAATTAAAAACATAATGAATACTGCAACAAGTGTCAGCCATACGCTGATATAAAGCATACAAATAAATACTGCAACAATGGTAAACACTGACGAGATAAGCTGTGCCATAGACTGGGCGATCATCTGACGAAGTGTGTCGGTATCGTTGGTGTAAAGGCTCATAATATCACCGTGAGTGCGTGTGTCAAAGGTGCGGATCGGAAGCCTTTGCATTTTTTCAAACATTTCGTCACGGATTTTTTTTAGCGTTCCCTGCGCTATTGTGACCATGACCTGATTATAAAACAAAGTGGAAATTACGCCGATCAAATATATGAACCCAATCACTACAAGAGCCTTTAGCAGCTCATGAAACATCGGTTGTGATGTTCCAAGCAGAGGTACAATATAATCATCAATCAGTGATTGCAGGAACAACGAAGAAGCGGCAGAGGCAACAGCACTTAATAAGATACAAACCACAACAAAAATCAGTTGTCCTTTGTAATCTTTCATATAAGAAAGCAATCTGCCAAGTGTTTTTAAGTCGAACCCAGCTTTTTGCGGCACACCTTCAGGTATGTCAATCATAGGTGTTTTTTCTTTTTTATTCATTTTCACCGTTTCCTTTCTTCTGTGATGCATATACCTCACGATAAATATCGCAATCTTTTAAAAGTTCATCATGCTTTCCGATAGCAGCTACCTTACCATCATCCAAAACGATGATTTGGTCTGCGTGCTGTACAGAGCTTACACGCTGGGCAATAATGATTTTCGTGGTATCAGGAATATACTCTGCGAAAGATTTTTGGATGAAAGCGTCGGTTTTAGTATCTACTGCACTGGTGGAGTCATCCAAAATCAAAACCTTTGGCTTTTTTAAGAGCGCACGTGCAATGCAAAGACGCTGTTTTTGACCGCCTGATACATTCGTTCCGCCTTGCTCAATATGTGTGCCATATTTGTCGGGGAAAGTCATTATAAATTCATCAGCGCAGGCAAGACGGCAGGCGTGTTCTATTTCTTTATCAGTTGCATTTTCATTGCCCCAACGCAAATTTTCTTTGATGGTACCCGAAAAAAGCTCATTTTTCTGAAGCACCATAGCAACAGCATTTCGTAAGGTGTCAAGGTCATAATCTCTGACATCAACACCGCCTATGGTAATTTTGCCTTTTGTAACATCGTAGAGGCGGGGGATTAACTGCACAAGGCTCGATTTGGAGGAACCCGTACCGCCGATAATGCCGACCGTTTCGCCCGACGCAATTGAAAGATTGATGTTGTCAAGCACTTTTTTATCTGCTTTTGAAGCATAAACAAAATCTACATTTTCAAAACGCATAGAACCGTCTTGCACAGTCATTTTAGGATTAACGGGATTTGCAATATCTGTTTTTTCTGCTAATATTTCTGCGATACGACGGGCAGATGCAAGGGAGATTGTCAGCATAGCGAAAATCATTGAAAGCATCATAAGGCTCATCAGGATCTGTGTCGCATAAGAAAACAAAGCTGTCAAATCGCCTGTTGTCATTCCCAAATCGGCATTGTTACCGCTTGCAATGACCGCCTTTGCACCTATCCACGAAATAAGTATCATACAAGCATACATAAAAAACTGCATAATTGGGGAGTTAAAGGCTAGTAGTCTTTCTCCCTTTGCAAAATCGTTATAAATGCTTTTGGATATACCTTTGAATTTGTCGATTTCATAATCCTCATGGTTAAAGGATTTAACAACGCGAATGCCCCGCACATTTTCTTGAACTATATTATTAAGTTCATCATAAGTATGAAAAACACGGTTAAAAATCGGATTGACTTTTTTGATAATCAAAAGAAGCAGCAATGCCATAATAGGAATGACAGTAAGAAAAATCCAAGCTATCGTACTGTTAATACGAAATGATACAATCATAGAAAAAACAAGCATAACAGGTCCTCTGATTGCCATGCGAATGAGCATCTGATATGCATTTTGAATGTTTGTAACATCCGTTGTCAGACGGGTTACGATGGAAGCCGTCGAGAACTTATCGATGTTGGAAAAGGCAAAGGTTTGCACATTATCGTACATATCTTGTCGTAGATTGGCAGAAAATCCAACAGAGGTTTTGGCAGCAATGTGCGCCGATAGTACGCCCGTAATAAGTTGAAAAGCAGCAAATATCAAAAGAGCAATACCATATTTCCATACGTTACTCATATTGCCGAGATCAACGCCTTTGTCAATCACTTCCGCCATACAAAGCGGTATGAGAATTTCAAAAGCCGCTTCAAGTATAGATAAAAAAATTGTGAGAGCAGAGCCTCTTTTGTATTCACGCAGGCTCCGAGCCAATGTTCTAATCATAGTTTCCTCCTTTTTATGTAGCGTGCTACATATTCTGTTTAAATAAAAGCCGAAATTCATCGGCTTATCATTCTAAATTGTTATAGATGGTCAAAAGCATTTGTTTTAATTTTTCTATTTCCTCTTCTGAAAGTGAAGTAAGCAGTCTTCTTTCAGTGGCGGAAATTCTTTGTTCCATTTCATCGCTCAAAGCTTTTGCTTGTTCAGTCAGTGCAACGATTTTGTTTCTCTTATCCTTTTTATCAACCCAGCAGATCAGATGTCCGTTCTGTTCCATACGTGAAATAATACCGACAATCGTCGGGTGGGAAACCTCTAAAAATATTTCAATTTCTTTTTGTGTGGCCTGACCGTCTTGACTGGCTAAAAAAGTCAGTACACGGCTTTGCGCTAAGGTTAAATTACTATGCTTTAAGTCAGCGTCCGCTTTGACCTTTAACTTGTCGTTAATGTTTTTAATCAAATATCCAATGTCCTTTTGTGGCACAATCGTTCCTCCTTTAAAATGTGTAGCACGCTATATATTATAGCGTGCAGTTCGTATTTTGTCAAGTAGGTTGAAAGATTTTTCATATGTCAATTTTTAATAGTGGCAGGGGCTGAATCCGAACAAAACAAAAAGAGCTAACTGACTTATCAAAAAATCAGTTAGTTCTTTATATTCTTACCCCCTGTTACAGGTATTTGGCATTTATATGTATTTATTCAAAATACGACAGAATTATATTTTCCGCCTTTTTGTTATCATTTGTGCATATCCAGTATACATAATTACCCTTTGTATTTATTTCAGCATCACAGAGCTTATCATATTGCTCTTTCACATAGTCTTTAAAAACGCCTTTTTGGCTTTCAATCCTTTCCGCTACTGCTTTTTTAACCTTTTGAGTATCTTCAGCTTTTATCAGACATATTTCATCAGCATCTCCACCGGAGCCTGCCCACCAGACTGAATATTCAGAATAATCCCCGTCCTCCAGATTGTATCTGAACTGAAAATTGTCCTCGCTTACTTCAACCATTTCCGGAAATTCAATACCGCAGTCAATAACCTCTGCAGTAATTTCACTTACCGGTTTTGAAGTCTTGACATTTTCATTTGAATCCTTTTCGCAGCCAGCTAATGCAAAAACCATAAACGTAACTGCAAAAGCGCCGGCAATTCTTCTTTTTGTTCTGTACATTTTTAATTTCCCCTTTATATATTTTTATTATTAGCTGTATGAGATAAAATATAGTCAAGCATAATACTGTACGTTGTCTTTTTAAAATGCATACCGTCTTCAGCGGCATTTTCTTCAGGAAATTTACCGTCATTACCTTTAAGAGCAGTATTAATATCAACATAATATATTTTCTTTTCATCAGCCATTTTAAGTAATTCAGAATTATATTTGTCTATATCTGAATTTAATATTGGTTCTTCTTCAGCCGATTCTCTTGCAGCTGTGACAGGGGGAATTGAAAGTATATAAATATTTGAATCCGGAAGGTTCTGTTTAACACTGTCAACAAATTCGGAATAATAAGAAATCATATCGCTTACAGACAGCCACGCAATTCCGTTACTGCCAAGCATTATATAAATATTTTCAGGCTTCGCCTGTTTAAGTCCTTCAAGCACTGTTGTTTGACCAAATTGGGTCTGAATTGTATCAGTATTTATTTTTTCAATGTTCATGCCAATTTCTGCATAAACATTTTTTATGGGTACTAACTGATAATCAGATAATCCGACAGTTATAGAATCCCCGACAAATGCACATTTTCCAAAATAAGTTTCCGTAAGTGGTTCAGATAACGGAACAGGATTTATTATTTCTTTTACTTTATCAGGAGAATCATCAGCAATACTTTCTGTTTTTGATACATCAGACGATAAGAACATATTGTTTTCCGTTTCATCATTACCTAAATTGGCTCCTGTCATATAAATAAAAAAGCAAACGGCAGTCACAATAATAAATATAATAAAAACCACTTTGAATCTGAATCTTATCAGCGGACCGCTGCTGCTTTTCACATACGTATAAGTTCTGCGCCGTTTTCCCGACATTTTCTCATGCTCCTATAATACAGTTTACAACATATTTTTTCTTTTTTCTCTATAAATTCCCATAAAATTATTATACCTCAACAGCAAAATTTTTGCAATAGTTTTTTAAGAATTAAATCTGTATAATTATTGCAAAGTTCTCCAACATATAGTATAATATAAGGTAAGCATTTGTAAATAATTTTTAACTGGAGGATACAAATATGTGTGGATTTGTTGGTTTTACTAACTATATAAATAACTCTAATATCGTGCTTGAAAACATGATGAATAAAATAATTCACAGAGGACCCGATTCAGGCGGTACTTACATTGATGACGGTATCGCACTTGGATTCAGACGTCTCAGTATTATTGACCTTGCTCAGGGCGATCAGCCTATATTAAATGAAGACGGTTCAAAAGTTCTTTTATTTAACGGTGAAATATATAATTTTCAAAGTATACGTGAAAAACTGATTGCTGCCGGCCATAAATTCAAAACAAAAACCGACTCTGAAGTTCTTCTTCACGGTTATGAAGAATACGGTAAAAATCTGCTTAATATGTTAAGGGGTATGTTTGCATTTGTTATATGGGATAAAAATACAAAAGAGCTTTTTGGCGCACGTGACTTTTTCGGAATAAAACCGCTGTATTATTCTCTCTCCGGTAAAAGCTTTTTATTCGGGTCTGAAATAAAAAGTTTTCTTCCTCATCCTCATTTTAAAAAAGAAATGAATGAGGATGCTTTAGAAAATTACCTTACATTTCAGTATTCTCCATGCAATGAAACATTTTTCAAAAACGTATTTAAGCTTCCAGCTGCTCACTGTTTTACCTATAAAGACGGAAACTTAAAAATTGAACGTTACTGGGAAATAAAATTTGAAGCCGATGAAAAGCCTGATCTCGACAGCTGGGTAAATAAAATCTCGGATATTTTTCATAACTCGGTTGAAGCGCATAAAATCGCCGACGTTGAAGTCGGAAGCTTTCTTTCAAGCGGCGTAGATTCAAGTTATGTAGCCGCTATTGCAGACGTTGATAAGACCTTTACCGTAGGATTCGGAAACGATGAAAAGTACAATGAAATCGGTTGGGCAAAGGATTTTTCAAAAGCTATCGGAAAAGCCAACACAAGTAAAGTTATAACTCCGGAGGAATACTGGAGTTCTCTTTCAAAAATTCAGTATCACATGGACGAACCGCTTGCCGATCCTGCGGCTGTAGCGCTATACTTTGTATGCAATCTTGCGTCGCAAAAATTAAAGGTTGTTTTA
The DNA here is from genome assembly GCF_025567485.1 of Porcipelethomonas ammoniilytica. Lineage (NCBI taxonomy): Bacteria > Bacillati > Bacillota > Clostridia > Eubacteriales > Oscillospiraceae > Porcipelethomonas > Porcipelethomonas ammoniilytica. The sequence goes on from NZ_JAOQKH010000008.1 coordinate 56,411, forward strand.
TCAGGCGAAGGCGCAGATGAAATTTTCGGCGGATATAACGTATACAGCGAACCTGACGGTACTTTTTATGACAAACTTCCAAGAGGAATTAAAAGAGGTATAGGCGCAGCGGCCGGAAAGCTTCCGGCTCACAGAGGAGTAAATTTCTTTATCAGAAAAGGCAAAGACCTTGAAGAAAGATTTATCGGAAACGCGTATATGTTTACTCCTGAAGAAAGAAAAAAACTCCTGAAAATTAAAACAAACGCTCCTGATCCGACTGAAATTACAAAGCCATTTTATGATAAAGTCAAAAATAAAGACGATGTTACTAAAATGCAGTACCTTGATCTGCACATGTGGATGACAGGCGATATTCTGCTTAAAGCCGATAAAATGAGTATGGCAAATTCTCTGGAGCTTCGGGTACCTTTCCTTGACAAGGAAGTTATGGCAGTTGCTGAAAAAATTCCGCGCCGTTACAGAGTAACACATAAAGAACAAACAGACGCAGATACTAAATACATTACAAAGTATGCTATGCGCCTTGCCGCCAAAAAGGATACCCCTCCTCAGACTGCTAAAACGGCTGCAAAGAAAAAGCTCGGATTTCCTGTTCCGATTCGTGTATGGCTTAAAGAGGATAAGTATTATAATATTGTAAAATCAAGCTTTACAGGAAATGCGGCAAATAAATTCTTTAACACAGATATGATCGTAAAGCTTCTTGACGATCACAAAAACGGCAAGGCGGACAACAGCAGAAAAATATGGACTATATATACTTTTCTTGTATGGTACAATGTGTACTTTGAAAATTCAGAATTTGTAAAATAATCCGAAAGGCGAAAAATTAATGGCAAGTATTGTAACATATAAATATATTAAGCAAAATCCCGATATTATGGAATATATAAGAAGGGCGGATCAAGCTTTAAAAGCTCAGGGTTACACTGAACATTCCTTTGCTCATGTGGAAATAGTAGCGCAACATGCAAGTATGATTCTATCTGAACTGGGATATGATGAACGACAAATTGAGCTTGCCAGAATTGCAGGTATAATGCATGACATCGGTAATGTCATAAACCGTATTGACCATGCGCAAAGCGGAGCAGTTATGGCATTCAGACTTCTGGATAATTTAAGTATGCCAGCCTCTGAAATATGCTCAATAATATCGGCAATCGGTAATCACGACGAATCTACCGCACAGCCTATTGACGCAATTTCCGCCGCACTTATAATTGCCGATAAAACAGACGTGCGCAGAAGCCGCGTAAGAAACAACGACTTTCTTACATTTGATATTCACGACAGAGTAAACTATGCCGTTGAAAAATCCGCCTTATATTTTAATGAAAGTAAAACTGCAATTATTCTTGACTTGATAATTGATACTGAAATATCTCCCGTTATAGAGTATTTTGAAATTTTTTTAAACCGTATGCTATTATGCAAACGTGCATGCTCATATTTGGGAATCCAATTTAAAATGATTGTAAACGGTTCTTCATTACTATAAACGTAAAAATTCAGGAGGTTAAAATGATATCGCAATATCCTCATTTAATAGACTTAAACGACTATCCGGTTTCATGGTGGAATAAAATAATCGAACTGGGTCACGATATAAAAAATCACCCCCAGAGATATACTCACGCATGTGACGGAAAAATAATGGCTACTCTTTTTTATGAACCTTCCACACGTACTCAGATGTCTTTCCAGTCGGCAATGATAAGACTGGGAGGCAGCATAATAGGATTTGACAATCCGGCAACTTCTTCTGTCTCCAAAGGTGAAAGCTTGAAGGATACCACTAAAATTGTCAGTAACTACGCCGACATACTTATTATAAGACATCCTCTTCCAGGCGCCGCAAAAGCAGCAGCGCTGACTGCTGATTGTTCAGTGGTAAATGCCGGTGACGGCGGTCACCTCCATCCTACTCAAACGCTTACAGATCTGCTTACTCTTAAGGAAGAAAAAGGCAGACTGGATAATCTCAATGTAGGTCTTTGCGGAGATCTCGTAAACGGTAGGACAGTTCACTCTCTTTGCAAGGCTCTATCCGCTTACTCAGGAAATACTTTTGTTCTGATTTCCACTCCTCAGCTTAGACTCCCGTCATATATAAAAGATATAATTATTGCAAGCGGAAGCAAATTTACAGAAGTCACATCTCTTGATGAAGTTATAAATGATTTGGATATGCTTTATATGACCAGAATACAGCAGGAACGTTTTGCAAGTGAAGAAGAATATCTGGCGGAAAAAGATACATATATACTTGACAGAAAAAAATTGAAAAAAAGCCGTTCTGATATGATTATTATGCACCCTATGCCAAGAGTAGATGAAATTGCAGATGAAGTTGACGATGATAAGCGTGCGGTTTACTTTAAACAGGCAAAATACGGAATGTATGTAAGAATGGCGCTTATAATGACCATGCTGGAAAATCAGAAACCTATTAAACTGATTAAGGGTATTGAACGTCCGCAATGCTTATGTACAAATCCCAAATGCATAACCAATACTGAACACTATCTGCCAAAATCATATCTTGGTACAGGAGATACTATCGAATGTGAATACTGCGATGAAAGAATTCTTCTTACACACTAAAAAATAATAAAAAATCACTGTGTTTCACAGTGATTTTTTAACTTTCTAAAATATTTTACTTACGTTTATTTCCATATAACTTTTTAACTATTTTTTTATTTGAAAAGCTTCCCTTAGCACGTTTTTTTGCATCGGTATATGCCCAGATACATAATCCCAGATATATCAGCGAGAGAAAGATAGTTGCAATTATCGCAATTAAAAACCATACTGAACTGAAAAAGTTTTTTGTCATTGACAAATTAAATTTCAGAAAAGATCTTTCAACATCCGTAGACGCCACCAAATCTATAACGGCAATTTGTTCGTCAGAAAGCTTTAATTCAATTTCTCCTAACTTTTCTCCCTTTTTAACAGGCGCTTTTACATTTTCAGCCAGTTTGATATTTTTTTGTATTGACGTTGTATCTATATCACTATACCACAAAGTGGACAATTCTTCTTTTGGTTTTACCAAAACATATCCGCTTCCATCTGAATTTTCCACCTTGATTTCTGCAATTTCCTCATCGTCAGAAAGCAATACCTGATAGCTAAAATTATCAAATACCCATTCCAGTAGATTGTAGGCGTCCTCGAGATGATAATATCTTGAATTTCCTTCTTCATTATAAAAAGGAGCGTTCAGTAAAACTAGCAAATATTTTATACCGTCTGAGCTTCCCATTGTAATTATATTTCGTCCGCCAAGCTGAAGATTTCCGGTTTTAATTCCCTTTACTCCATATAAATAATAATCGCTTGCAGCACTCATAATTATATTTGAATGGCTCCAACTCCAATCACCTTCGTGAGCAGTCACATAGCTTGAAGGGTGAACCTCATATTCCTCTGTAGTTGCGATATCCTCAAATCCCGGTACTGTTAAAGCATACTGAGTTATCAGCGCCATGTCTTTAGCTGTTGTAACCTGCTTTGGATCATAAAGTCCGTGTGGATTAGTAAAAACAGTATTAACGGCTCCGATTTCCTGTGCTTTTTTATTCATTTTATCTACAAAAGCAGAAATATTCTGATTTCCAAAATGATAAGCCAGAATATTTGCAGCTTCACAGGAAGACGTCAGCATAAGCGCATAAAGATAATCAGTCACCGTCAGCGTATCGCCGTCCCATATCTCAGCATACCTTAAATCGTCCTGATATTCATATTCATCAAATTCTTCATATAACATCTTATTTGCCGTTATCGTAACCGAATCTGTATCCGTACAATTTTCCAGAACAATGATTGCCGTCATTATATCTACCAGTGAAGCCGGCATTTGTTCTGCGTCCGCATTTTTTTCATAAACTACAGCTTTTGTGTCAAGATTAATCATATATGCCGACTGACTATATACCTCAAATGAAGGTGTAAAAGAAATTGCTTGACAATAATCATATGACGATATATATATACAAATAAGTATTGCTGACAATACTGATATAATTTTTTTCAAATTCCAACAGCTCCTGTTTTATTCCAGTTATTATTTTACTATATTATATCATGTGTTGAACTGAGAAGCAATACTTTTTTTCATTTTTATGGAACAGTTTTGGCTGTTGATGATACAGTCTGTTTTTTTAAAAATGATGCAGTCATTAAATGTAACGTATCTGAATCGTTTGAGATTGTTTTATTGACATAGGTATAATTATATGCTATCATTAACTTAAGAAGGGTGTATTATGAATATAGGAAGTAGAATTAAACAAAGATGAGAAGACATGATTGATACCGTGTTGACAAAAGAATACTAACGCTGTACAATAAAACTTTCCCCTTACTGAAGGGGAATTTTTATAAAAAATAATGCTCCGCAAAAAATGCAGAACGTTATAATGCAGTTATCATATTAATTTTAAATAAAATCGTGTAAAAAACGTATATGTAATACAAAATCCTACGTAAATGCGTAGGATTACATAAATTTGGTGTTCCCGAGGTGATTCGAACACCCGACCTACCGCTTAGGAGGCGGTCGCTCTATCCAGCTGAGCTACGGAAACATCTATTTAATTATAGCATAAATTTTATATGTTTGCAAGTGAAAATATTATTTTTTAGGAGATTTAATATGAATTTTGAAGAAGCAATGATTTATATAAATAGTTTTAGTCAAAGCGGCAGAAAAGTAACAGATTTATCCAGAATAAAAAAGTTGTTAAACTTAATCGGTAATCCTCAGGATAATTTGAAATTTGTTCATATTGCCGGTACTAACGGAAAAGGCTCTGTGTTGGAGTATTGTTCAAACGCTTTAATAAATGCCGGTTATAAAACCGGACAGTTTACTTCTCCTTATATTAAGGAATACTGTGACAGAATACGTATAAACGGTCAGAATATTCCAAAAGAAAAAGTTGCATATTATTGTATGTATGTAAAAAAATATGCGGATAATTTATTTTTTTCACAGTTTGAAATTACTTTTGCAATAGCTCTTCTTTATTATAAAGAAGAAGCGTGTGATATTGTATTTCTTGAAGCCGGAATAGGCGGTGAACTTGACGCTACCAATATAATTTCTTCTCCGCTTGTATCGGTAATAACATCTGTTTCACTTGATCATACTCAAATACTTGGAGATACTATTGAAGAAATTGCCGTACAAAAGGTTGGTATCATTAAAGAAAACAGCTATGCAGTATTGTCATACGATAATGAAGAATCAGTTAAAAAAATTGCATTAAGCAAAGCATTTGAAAAGGGAAGTACTCTGATTGTTCCGGACAGCAGTCAAATTTATATTGACAAGCTTAATCTGAAAGAAACGGAATTTAGATATAAAAATAAATCGTATAAATTAAAAATGTGCGGAAAACATCAGATCGTCAATGCAGTTACTGCCATCGAAATTTTATCAATATTAAATAATATAAAATTTAAAATATCATATGATCATATATATAGTGCATTATCGTCAGTATCAGTAGAACTGCGTGCTGAAATAGTACGGTATGACCCACTAATAATTATAGACGGCGGACATAATATTGCAGGAATAAATTCTCTTTGTGAAATACTGCGAAATAGTGGAGAAGAAAGATTTGTCGGATTAATAGGAATGGTTAAAGGTAAGGCATATGAGTATGCTGCTAAAAAATTGTCAGAAATTTTTGAGTATGTATTTTGTGCAGAAGGCTTTATAGAGAATAATATACCAGCTGAAAAGCTTTGTGACCTTTTTAAGAAGAATAATTGTCCGGCTGAGTACTGTGAATACAGAGAAGCGTTAAAAAAAGCATGTAATTATTCCGTTGAGAATTCTGTCGCCTTAATTGTATGCGGTTCTCTGTATTTTTGTTCAGCTGTTAAAAGTGAATTTTTAATTAACAGCTGATTTATTTGATTTAAGCCATATATTAACAATAAATAAATTTTCTTTATCGTCAAATGTAATAAGTCCTTGGTACTTTTTTACTATGCTGCTAATAATAGCATCTTCTGATAAGCTGTTTATATATGTGCTGGAAATAAAATTATCATTATGTGTAAATGAAATAATAATACTCAGGTGATAGTTTTCATTAACTATTTTTAAATCTATTTTTGATGAAATTTTATCAGACGAACAGTGTTCAATAGTTTTATCCAGAACAACCGATAAAATTATACCCATATCTTCTTCTGAAAAAATATCTATTAATCCGGTACAGTTTATATTTAGTTTTATTTTTTTTCTATTACATTCCTGAAGCTTTGAATTGGCTATAGCATTTATGAAAGAACTGTCTGGTATAATTTCTGCGGCAGGTTCTTGGTTATTGATTTGTTGAAGATAATCTTCAGCGTCGTTATATAATTTATTATGTATTAAATTTAAAGTTGTTTGAGTTATTTCACTTGTATTAACTGTAGTATTAATTTTCACGGTATTATCTTTTTCATTATTTGTGTTTGATTTAATATGGCGCAATAAGAAATAAGAAAGAATGTTTGTAGTGACGAGGAATACAAATATTATATTGAAAAGCATGCTGAAATTATTATTGTTTTTCAGTGCGTACTCAAACATAAGATTTCCGACAATCAAGGTAATAAAAAATATAACTAATATGTATATAATATCTTCTTTTGCCAGCTTATATTCATCTTTACGGAATATTTTTATTAGAATTAATGTTAAAATATAGTATAAAAATTTAGTTATAAATAAAATTAATAACCTGAAAATTCCTATAGACGAAACTAGCACTTGAATATCTTCGTTTAAAATTTTACTGAAGGTAAATAATACTCCGGAATTTATTACCAAAATCAAGAATATACTTGTGAATGAGGCAAAAATTTTTTTAAAGTAAGAGTCCTTCATAAAAAAGAAAGAAAATACCAGAGCAATTATCAGTTGGATTATACCAATTACAGCGTCTATTTGTAAAAATTGGCTCAATATAATATTATTGAACGCAGTCAGCAAAAAAAATAGAATTTTTTTCTTTGATTTGTTTTCATTTGATTTAAATTCAAGAAAATTGGAAATATAGTGTGTTATAAGGCAGCATTCAATTATTGAGGCTAAAAATTCAACAGCCGTCCATATATTATCTATCATAAAATTAAGCTCCGTTCTGAATTGTATAATTTTTTAATTTAATTTTTAATTCGGTACTTCTATATTTACTGACCGGAAGTACAGCCAGATTGGACATAGTTATTTTTTTTGAACCGAAGTTTATAATATGTTTTAAATTTACTAAATAGCTTTTATGCACCCTTATGAATCCAAATGATTCCAGTTGATTTTGGAGTGTATTTAAAGTACCGGTTATATGTAATTTGGAATTTATGGTATTTACTTCTATATGGTGTCCGAATATTTCAAAAAAATATATTTCATTGAGATTTACAGGTATTTTAATATTACCGTTTCGGCAGATAAAAGGTTTATTTACATCCTGAAGGGATTTAAATATTGATATAATCGCTTCGTTCAATTCGCTTTTAAAATATCGTTTTCTGATAAATCGGTATGGCTGATATTTTAAAAGATTAAAAATCAGTTCATCTTCATCAGAGATAAAAATTAATTTTTTCATATTATCTGTCAGACGAATACAATTTGAAATCTGGATGCTGTTTATATCATTTAAATCAGTATCAATGAAAATTATATCAAATTTATTTTTTTCAATTAACAATTCAATACCGTTTGTAAATATTGATATATTAACAGGAACTGTAAATTTTTGAGATATTTTTAAGATTTCTTCCTGAATAATAAGTGAAATATTAAAATTTTTAACACCAATTGCAATATTCATAAAGCTATATTCCTTTTTATTTTTTTATATTATAATCGTAATTGAAAAAATATTATATAATTTTTTGTGTATAAAATGTTAATTTTCTGTTATCATTAGCAATTGTTTCCAATTCATTTTGAATATTTAAATAAATTGTTATTAGAATATTAATAATTAATTAAATTAACCTGTTAATGAATTTATTGTTCCTTTTATGAAAAAAGATTGATTTTTATGGCAAAATATGGTATTATTTTTTTGCCGAATAAAATTCGGTAAATAATTATAAAGGAGAATTTTTCTGATGAAATCAATTTCAAAAAAAGCGATGGAAGTAATCGCAAAAATCGGCATGAATACTGCTGTAAAGGCAGCAGGCGCTACATCATTTTATGGATGCCATCAGCCAAAAGAACCAAAGATGCTGAAAGAAATGAAGTAATCTTTGTTCCCGAGTATTAGAAGGTAGAAAATAATACATAAAAGTTCGGATTTATCCGAACTTTTTTTATAACATAAATATTTGAATTTTATTAGATATGTACAAAAATTCATAGGAAAAATATAAACAAAATATTGACTTTTTTATAAAAATAAGGTATTATAATTATGGATTAATTTATGTGGATTGACAAAATGAAATTCTTAAAAAATGAAAATCTAATAAGTATATTGAGGATAGAATGATGCATAAATTGTTTGAACGGAGGAAATAAAAATGAAGCTATTGAAAAAATTGTCATGTGCTGTTGTGGGTGCCGCTTCTGCTGTACTTTACATGACGTCTCCTTTTTTAACCAATGAAATCAGCGTATCAGCTGCGGAGGATTACAGTAATTTTGCTAAAGCCTTGCAGTATTCCATTTATTTTTATGATTCTAATATGTGCGGCGAAGAAGTTGAAGAAAACACCAGATTTACATGGAGAGGTGACTGCCATACTTATGATTCACAGCTTCCGCTTAATACGGAATATACGAATCTGTCAAGTGAATTTATAAATAAATATAAAGGTATACTTGATCCTGACGGAGATGGCTATGTTGATGTTTCAGGAGGATTTCATGACGCCGGAGATCATGTGAAATTCGGTATGCCTGAAGCTTATGCGGCTTCCACTTTGGGATGGGGATATTATGAGTTCAGAGATTCATATGTAAAAACCGGACAAAATGACCATATAGAAACAATTCTCAAATATTTTAATGATTATTTTATGAAATGTACTTTCCGGAATGCAAGCGGAGATGTAGTTGCGTTTTGTTACCAGGTAGGCGAGGGTGAGATTGATCATTCGTATTGGAATGCGCCTGAAATTGATGAAATGAAAAGAAAAGGATTTTTTCTTACGGCTGAAAAGCCGCAGACCGATTATGTAGTTGCAACTGCTGCGTCTCTGGCGTCTGCTTATCTTAATTTTAAAGCTACTGACGCTGCTTATGCAGACAAATGTCTTGATTATGCAAAAGCTTTATTTAAATTTGCTCAGACGAATGAAAAGCAGTTAAGTGATAATGAAGATGGACCCAGAAGCTTTTATAATTCTTCAAAATGGGTCGATGATTATTGCTGGGCAGGAATGTGGCTTTATATGGCGACAGGCGATACTGATTATCTTGACGAGGCGCTTGGCGTTCTGAACAATGATTATTATGCACCGCCTACTTATGTTCACTGTTGGAATGACGTCTGGACGGGTGCTATGTGCCTTATTTCCGAATGCAATGATAAGGATAATACAATACTTGACCGTTTCAGAACAATAAGCGGGAAAAATGAGTATGAAATAAAAGATTTCTGGAGTCAGATTGAAAAACAGATACAGAACTGTATGAGCGGAAGTCTTGGGAAATTATCTCCTCAGGGATATTTTTTCCTTGATAAATGGGGTTCAGCACGCTATAATACAGCGGCTCAGCTTGCGGCGCTGGTTTATGATAAATACAATAATGACGGAAAACCGTCTGAATACAGTGATTGGGCAAGAAGTCAGATGGAATACCTTTTGGGTGATAATGACGCCGGAACGGCTTATGTAGTAGGCTATAATGAGAATGCTGTAAAATATCCTCATCACAGAGCAGCTTCCGGTCTTACTATGGCAGAGGATACAAGGGAACAAAAGCATGTGCTTTACGGTGCACTGGTAGGCGGTCCTGATGGTGATGATAATCATAGTGATACAACAAATGATTGGATTTATAATGAAGTTACGATTGATTACAATGCGGCATTTGTAGGAGCATGCGCCGGACTTTATGAATTTTACGGAGATGAATCAATGCAGGTGACTCCTGATTTTCCGCCGCCGGATAAAAGTACGGGTGAATCTGGAGGAAATAATTATTGGATTGAAGGCGTGTGTTCAGATCAGATCCAAGGCAGCGGTATTGGATGTACTGATTTGACATTATATGTGTGTACCGATTCTGTAAAAGCGTTGAAGGACATTTCAGTAAGATATTATTTTGATGCATCGGGAATGGATATATCGTCGCTTGATGCGAGAGAGGTATATGATCAGGCTGCAATTGAATCCGGCGCTGACGGAGTTTTAACCGGACCTGAACTTTATAAAGATAATATTTATTATGTTGAAATTAAGTGGGACGGTTATGCTATTGCCAATTCAAATAAAAAATATCAGTTTCAGCTGGCTTCATGGAGTTCACCGTGGGATACATCGGATGATTGGAGCGCACAAGGAATGCTTAAAATAGATAACTCCGAGTACAACGGATACAGCGGAGAAATGCAGAAAGCACCGAATATATGCGTATATTCCAATGGCGTACTGATCGGAGGTACAGAACCGGACGGTACTACGCCGATTGTAAGCGCCGGAGCTGGCGACTTAAATAAAGACGGTAAAATTACAGTTGCGGATATTGTTCTGCTTCAGAAGTATCTTGTAAAAAAGGATGCAGAAATATCTGATAAGTCGGCAGCAGATGTTGATAAGAACGGCAAAGTTAATATTTTTGATGCAGTTAAATTAAAAAGAATGATTATCAATAGTAAATAAGCTATATTAAAAGAAATCCCGTATTCAATTAAGAATACGGGATTAATCGTTAGTTAATATAAACCGCCTTGCCGTCATATAGCACATAAAACCAAGCTAAAAAGCCAGGTGGGTATCCTCCTGAAAGTCTCACGCTCCCTTCGTCCGCATAGCGGGAGGTCTGCAATCCTCTGTTCAGAGTCAGATTCCCTTTAAAAGAGTGTTGGATTATAAAAACTACATTGACACGTACAAGGCAGAATATAATAGCTTTCTTAATACTATTATAACATACTTTTCACTGAAAATCAATAGTAAATTTTAGTGACAGCAGTCACAATTCTCATCGTCACAATCGCAGTCTTCTTCTACAAAAATTCTTTCCATAAAAATTTCTGCGAGCCTGTCAAGTTCGTTTTCATCGTCAACAGAGCTTAAATACTCATCACCGTCATTGTCGTCTTTTTTGAGAATCACGAAATAATCGTCTTCTTCAAGGTTATCCGGATCAGATTGCTGAGGAATAAGCGCATAATAAGTAATGTCATCTTCTTTGTATACGTCAACCAGTTCAAAGGTCTGTTCATTTCCTTCTTCGTCTTCCAAAGTAAATAAATCCGGTTCAAACTCGTTTAAATTTGACATGAATAAAATTCTCCAATCTTTTTGTTTTAAGATTTTTTAACCCTAACAAATTAATTATACAACAAACGCAGGGTAAAGTCAATAGTAATTTTGCTTGAACATTTTGAATAAAATTGTGCAGTTTTTTTATAAAAAACTATTGACATTTTATAAATAAAGTGTTATTATATATACATCAAAAGAAAACAAATAAAAAGTTCTAAGATGATATTCATCATTTATAATATTGGTTATTTCATAATATGAACCATTGATTTATTTGTTATCTTTTAACGATGGTATTTCTGTAAGGCAGTTGATAAGGAATCGGAGTTCCTTTTACGGAAATAAATTTGAATCGGAATGGAGGATGGGTACCGATGGAATCAATTGAAGAACAGCAGCCCGAAACCATGACTGGTGGCTTATGCTTCCTTGATTGTTTCAAATGATAATAACGGGAATATTAAGATTAAATTAAATATGATTTTAGTTCCATATGAGTAATATTGAGAGTCTTTGAGATAATCGGTAAGTCATTGAGTTGTAAGTTGAAGTAAGCAGTTGATGGTTCAGTTGTGGTTTCAAATTAAATATTGTGAGGTATGGTAATATCTCATATTTTATGACTTAATGTCTTTACATAAAACGCAAAGATAAATAATTATGAAAAGGTGGTACCAGTGCACTAAATTATTAAGTATAGACTATTTAATGAGTTTAGGTGATGCTAATGAATGGTATTTTATATTATAAAAAACCATAATAGAAGGGGAGTGGATCCGCCAGAACTTGTATTTAATATTTGATTAATAATTATAGGGTGATTCCAGTGTATTAATCTATGTTATTTTAAATAACCTCCAATAAATAAAAATTGAATATAAAATAAAGAGGACTGAACAGTCCTCTTTTTTATGTATTAAGGTTAGCGACTTAGTCAAGAAAGTCTTTAACCTTTTTGCTTCTGCTTGGGTGTCGAAGTTTTCTTAAAGCTTTGGCTTCAATTTGTCTTATTCTTTCACGTGTAACGTCAAATTCCTTTCCTACTTCTTCCAAAGTGCGGGAGCGTCCGTCCTCAAGACCAAAACGCAGTTTAAGAACTTTTGCTTCACGGTCGGTTAAAGTTGATAGAACGTCGTTAAGCTGTTCTTTTAAAAGCATAAGTGAAGCGGCTTCAGCCGGTGCAGGAGCTTCGTCGTCAGGAATAAAATCGCCAAGATGACTATCCTCTTCTTCTCCGATAGGAGTCTCAAGAGATACGGGATCCTGAGCGATTCTCATTATTTCACGTACCCTTTCAACTGGCATGTCCAGTTTTTCAGCAATTTCATCAGCGCTTGGATCATGACCGTTTTCATGAAGCAGCTGACTGGAAACTTTTTTTACTTTTGTAATTGTTTCAACCATATGAACCGGAATTCTTATAGTTCTTGCCTGATCAGCGATAGCTCTGGTAATAGCCTGACGAATCCACCATGTAGCATAAGTTGAAAATTTAAATCCCTTTGTATAGTCAAATTTTTCCACTGCTTTTATAAGACCGAGATTACCTTCCTGAATAAGATCCAAAAACTGCATGCCGCGTCCCACATATTTTTTAGCAATACTTACAACGAGTCTCAAATTAGCTTCTGAAAGACGTTTTTTAGCATATGAATCGCCTTGAGTCATTCTTTGGGCAAGTTCAATTTCTTCTTCTGCTGTAAGTAACGGAACACGTCCGATTTCTTTCAGATAAATTTTTACCGGATCATCAATAGCGATTCCTTCGGTTGAAAGGGCCATTTCGAGATCGTCGTTGAGACTTGAGTCCATACCGATTTTAAGATCGGCGTCAGTAGAATAATCATCTACAATTTCTATGTTATAGCTTGCACAGTTGTCATAGAAAGTATCCATCTGGTTAACGTCAAAATCAAGTTCTTCCAGAGCATCGGTAATTTCTTTTGTAGTAAGCTTTCCGGTGCTTTTACCTTTTTCCATCAAGCTTTCAATAGTATTTTTTTTCTCTGACATATTAACGCTCCGTTTCTCAGCAGTTTTTGCTGTTTTTTATTTCTTTCTTTTTGCTTTTACGATATTGATCAAATCATCATCAGAAGAAATTTTATTTCCATGGTTTATCGGATTATTTTTATAATCAATCAGAATATTGATAAAATCCTTAAGATTCTTTTCTGTTATAATAATTTCCTTGTTTTTTGCTTCTATTCCCGTTATTCTGCCCATTTCATCATCAGTAAATTCATCGCCGAACATAGATATGCTGAAATTGCTGTGATTCTGCATTTTTTTACAGTATGAGACAAAAACTTTTTTGTAAAAATCTGTTACAAAATACTCCGGAGAAACAGACTGCATAACTGTTTCCATTTTATCCGGAAATCTAAATAGATAGGCAAGTATACCTTCTTCTGCTTTAACTTGTCTGGGAATTCGGGAGGATTCCGGTACAATAGGATCATTATATAAGGATTTTGAACGTATAGCCTGCCATTCTTTTTTCTTTTCTATATTAATATTTTTTTTAATTTCCGCATCAATTTGACTTCGCAGAACATCAATACTAATTTCATTTTCCCTTGCGACCTTTGAAATGTAAACGTCGCGTTCAAGACGGTTGGAAATTCCTGATAAAACCTTTACAGATCTTTTCAGAAATGTCACCTTATCAGTTTCGCTGTTAAGGTCAAGTCCGGTTCGGCATTTTTCCAATTCAAAATTAATTGCACCGTCGGAATTTTCCAGAAGCATCTTAAATCTTTGAGCTCCGAATTTTTTTATAAATTCGTCCGGATCCTTAGCGCCGTTCATTTTTATTATTCTTGTATTTATACCTGCTTCGCTCAGCAGGTTGATTGCACGCTGAGTAGCTTTCTGACCAGCGCTGTCGCTGTCATATGAGATAATAACTTCATCTGCATAGCTTTTCATAAGTCTTGCCTGATCGGAGGTAAGCGAAGTTCCCAAGGTTGCAACGACATTTTCAAATCCGGCTTGATTTATAGAAATTACGTCCATGTATCCTTCTGCAAGAATCATTTTCCTTGCCGGATAATTTTTAGCCAGATTAAGAGAAAAAAGATTTCTGCTTTTTTTAAAAACCGGAGTATCACCGGTATTTAAGTATTTTGGAATACCATTACCTAGTGTTCTTCCTCCGAAAGCAATTACGTTTCCTCTTAAATCAATTATAGGGAATATTACTCTTTCACGAAATGTATCATAAACATTGTTATTATTTCGGCTGACAGTTCTGACTCCTGCCGCAATCATTTCTTCGTTTGAATAACCGGATTTTGAAAGATGCTTATACAGACCGTCCCAGCTTGCAGGAGCATAACCCAAGCCGTATTTTTTTATAGTTTCAGGTTTGAGTCCTCTGTCAACAAAATACTTCAGACCCTTTTTATCATCACCTGAAACAAGCTGTTTAAAATAGTAATTTGCAGTTTCTCTGTTAATTTCCAGAATACGTTTTTTTAAATTTGCGGCTCTGTTATCAGTATCGTTTTCCGGAACGTCAAGACCGCCTTTTTGAGCCAGCAGCTTTATTGTTTCAATGTACTCAAGATTTTCGATTTTTTTTGTAAATGTAATAACGTCTCCGCCGGCGCCGCAGCCAAAGCAGTAAAAGCTCTGGGTATCGGTGTAAACGTGAAAGGACGGAGTTTTTTCTGAATGAAACGGGCACAAGGCAACATAGTCTTTGCCGCGTCTGAGCAAGTTAATATAATTGCCGATTGTTGATTCAATAGGATTTGCAAGCTTCAGCTGATAGATAAATTCTTCCGGAAGCGGCATTTTTTATGTTCCTCCTTTTAAGTACCCGATTATTTTATTTCCATGAACGAGGTACAAATAATTCGGTGTATAGATCAACTGCGTATCCGTCGCTCATTCCGGAAATATAATCGCAAACAGCTCTGTCACGGTCAAATTTTCTGCAAATCTGAATGTATTCTTCCGGCATTTTTTCCGGATTTTTTTTGAAGTATTCATAAAGCTGTTCAACAAGTATCTTTGCTTTTTTTTCTTCTTTTTTTGCGGTCGGATTTGTGTATACAAATTCAAACATGAAGCTTCTAAGCTGATCGTGAGCAGCTTTTATTTTGTTTGTCATACGTATTTCATCAGCACCGTTTTCTATTATTGAGCTTACCAGAGTAGTAATTCTTTTCGACTTGGTTGAGCCAAGAATTTTTACTGCATTTTCCGGCAAATCGGAAGGTTTAAGGATACCTGCACGTATAGCGTCTTCAATATCATGATTTATATATGCGATCTTATCGGATAATCTTACGACATTTCCTTCGGCGGTAGCTGAAATTTTGTTGGTATGGCATGCAATGCCGTTTTTTACTTCATAAGTAAGATTGAGTCCCTGTCCCTTTTTTTCGATGTAATCAACTACACGTACGCTTTGAAGATAATGTTTGTATCCATAGGGACAGATTTCATCCAGTATAGCTTCTCCGGAGTGTCCGAAAGGAGAATGTCCCAGATCATGTCCTAAAGCAATTGCTTCTGTAAGGTCTTCATTGAGCCTGAGAGCTCTTGCAATAGTTCTTGCAATCTGTGAAACTTCAAGCGTATGGGTAAGGCGTGTGCGGTAATGATCGCCGACCGGTGATAAAAACACCTGAGTTTTTCTTTTAAGACGCCTGAAAGCATTGCAATGAAGAATGCGGTCACGATCCCGCTGAAAATCTGTTCTCAAGGGACACTTTTCCTCGTAGATTTTACGCTTTCCATGACCGGCAGAAGTGCAGGCATAGGTACTTAGAGTACTTAGTTCGAGAATTTCGGTTTGTTCTCTGACTGTCATTGCCGGTTCACCTCCATACTTAAAAAAACGACAAGAATGTATAAACTTATACATTAATTATTATACCAAAAAAAAACTTATATTTCAATAGAAAAATAAAAAAATATAGTGCTTTTTCATAAATATTGATACTTTAAAGAAATTATGATATAATTTTATTTATCATTATTCCGAAAAAATTGCGAAAATATATAATTGGAGGTTATTATGCCCATTATAATTGATCAGATCAAAGGCGCTCTTGACGAAGATAAGTCTTTAGTTATAAAAAAAGCACTGAAAACTGTTAACATGTCTGAAAATGATATATTAAGCGCTGATATAAATAAGATATCTCTTGACGCAAGAAAACAGAATGATATTCATTTTGTATATTCAATATATGTAAAAGCTTTAAGTAAAAATACTGAAAAGAAAATCTGCCGGAATAAAAATTGCCGGTATGTTTCAGACAGTATTTTTACTCCTGAAATATCTTCTTTAAAACGTGACGGGGAAGTAGTTATTGCCGGTTTCGGACCGGCGGGAATGTTCTGCGGTCTTTTGCTTGCTGAATACGGGTACAGACCTGTTATTATTGAAAGAGGAAAACCTGTAGACGAGCGTATTAAAGACGTTGAAAAATATTGGAAGGGTGGTGAGCTTAATACAGAATCCAACGTACAATTTGGAGAAGGAGGCGCAGGAACCTTCTCGGACGGAAAACTTACCACACGAATAAACGATCCGCTTTGCAGATATGTTTTGGAAAAATTTGCAGAATTCGGCGCACCCGAAGAAATTCTTATAAAAGCAAAACCGCATATCGGAACGGATAATTTGCGTGAAATTGTCAAAAACATACGTTTAAAAATCTTATCTCTTGGCGGCAAAATTATTTTTAACGCTAAACTGGATGATTTTAGCGTGTATAACGGATCTGTAAACGGCATAACATATAACCGAATTAATAAAATAAAAGCGTGTGCACTGGTAATGGCAGTTGGACATTCTGCAAGAGATACATTTGAAATGCTTGTAAATAAGAATGTTTTTCTTGAGCCGAAGCCGTTTTCTGTAGGAGTGAGAATCGAACACAAACAAATGGATGTAAACTACAGCTTATATGGAAAATATGCGGACAATCCTAATCTTCCGGTTGGAGAATATCAGCTTTCGTATCGCCGCCCTGACGGAAGATGCGTTTATACATTTTGTATGTGTCCGGGAGGACATGTGGTTCCGTCTGCCAGCGAGGAAAAAACAGTTGTCACTAACGGAATGAGCGAGTTTGCCAGAAACGGTGAAAATGCCAATTCAGCGCTTGTGGTATCCGTTTCGGATAAAGATTATGGCAGCGGTATTCTGGACGGGATGAATTTTGCACGTACAATTGAACAGAATGCTTTTAAATGCGTCGGCGGTCAGAAGTATGCTCCGGCAACTACCGTAAAAGGTTTTTTAGAGGATAGTCCGTTTCTGAAATCTGATATTAGACCGACTTACGACAGAGGAATATGTTCATGCGATTTAAATAAAATTTTTCCGGATTTCATAACTTCTATGATGGGTGAGGGGTTAAGGTGTTTTTCCAAAAAAATGAAATGCTTCGGTGATGGTAATGCACTGCTTACAGCACCGGAAACCAGAACTTCCTCTCCTGTCAGGTGCAAACGTACAGAAAATATGAATTCTGTTTCACTGGATAATCTTTATCCCTGCGGGGAAGGCGCAGGCTATGCGGGAGGAATTATGTCTGCGGCTGTTGACGGAATCAAAACTGCTTTGGCAATAATGAGAAAAATGGGGCCTGAAATGTAAATATAAAATTAAATAATTAAATATAAATAAAATATTTGACACATCTTGACAAAATTCGACAAATATATTATAATATATATATAATTAAATTAAAGGAGCACGGAACATGAAGAATACAGTAATAACTAAAAATATTGATGATTTGGGAAGAATAGTATTGCCCAAGGATATTAGAAAAAAATTAGGTATGGAAATCAGATCCTCTGTTGATGTACGTGTTGAAGATGAAAAAATAATTATCACGAAAGTTCAGGATTCGTGTATTTTTTGTCATTCAAAATTAAATCTTACAGACTTCAAAGGAAAAAAGATTTGTCATAATTGTTTAAGTGAAATAAAGTAAATATTTTTTGTTTTTATGCAGGTGTGGAATTTTTATTTCACACCTTATTATATTTTTGTTAAATTGTTGCAAAGCAGTGTGAAATATGGTATAATAATAAAAAAATTGATTGTTATTTTATACAGATTGGAGCAAAATATGTCAGATCTTATTACTATTATAGTCCCATGTTATAATGAACAGGAAACTATACCATATTTTTTGGACGCAATGAATAAAGTATATAATTCTATGAAGCAAAAATACGATATAGATATGGAATATTTATTTGTTGATGACGGATCTAAGGATAAAACTTTAGAAGTACTGAAAGAATGCAGTAAGAAGGATCCGAATGTCAGTTATCTTTCATTTTCCAGAAATTTTGGAAAAGAAGCGGCTATGTATGCCGGTTTAGAACAGTCAAATGGTGATTATGTAGTTATTATAGATGCAGATCTACAGGATCCTCCTGAACTTATTGAAGAAATGTATGCAACATTGCTTGAGGGAGAATATGACTGTGTTGGTTCAAGGAGAGTAACCAGAAAAGGCGAATCGAAAATACGTTCATTTTTTGCGAGACAGTTTTATAAGATAATTAGAAAGATTTCTCAGACTGATATAGTGGACGGCGCAAGAGATTTCCGTATGATGACCCGTCAGATGGTGGATTC
Source organism: Porcipelethomonas ammoniilytica (assembly GCF_025567485.1). Classification (NCBI taxonomy): domain Bacteria; kingdom Bacillati; phylum Bacillota; class Clostridia; order Eubacteriales; family Oscillospiraceae; genus Porcipelethomonas; species Porcipelethomonas ammoniilytica. Next base: position 75,510 of record NZ_JAOQKH010000008.1, read on the forward strand.
AATAATTTCAGTTAAAGAATATAACCGTTTTTCAAAAGGAATTTTCGCATGGGTAGGCTACAGGACAAAATGGCTTGAGTTTGAAAATATTCAGCGTGTGTGCGGAACTACTAAATGGTCATTTTGGGGATTGTTTATTTATGCTATTGACGGAATCGTGGCATTTTCAACTGTTCCGCTTATACTTTCTTCATTTGCCGGATTGTTGTTTTGTGCGTTGGCGTTCATAATGATTTTTGTTATTATTATAAGAAAACTAATTTTTGGGGATCCGGTTTCCGGATGGCCGTCACTGGTATGTATTATGTGTTTTATTGCCGGTATACAACTGTTTTGCATGGGAATAGTAGGTATGTATATGTCCAAAACTTATACTGAAACTAAAAAACGTCCTATTTATATACTTCGTACTTCTTACAGGTGTAAGGAAAATTCTGATAAAAGATAATTTATACTTATTTTCAGTTGACATTATGCAAATTATATGATATAATAATAACAAGGTTTGATTGCCCCGAAAGAAGAAGCTTTTGGGGCATTATTACCAATAATGTCACTTTATCCATTTAAAGCGATTAAGTATTACATTATAATAAAAGGAGTAAAAAAACAATGAGTATGAATTTCAAAAGAAAAATGCCTTTGCCAAGTGAAATACGCGATATGTATCCGCTTCCGAAAGAAGTTCTTACAACAAAGGAAAAACGTGATAAGGAGATTATAGACGTTTTCACGGGTAATTCTGATAAATTTTTATTGATAATTGGTCCTTGTTCGGCAGATAAGGAAGAACCGGTAATGGATTATGTGGGACGTTTAGCAGTAATTCAAGAAAAAGTTAAGGATAAAATTATTATTATACCTAGAATTTATACAAATAAACCGAGAACTACAGGAGAAGGATATAAAGGAATGATCCACCAGCCTGATCCTACAAAAAAAGAGGATATTTTAGAGGGACTTATTCATGTCCGTCATCTTCATACACGGGCAATAGCTGAAACTAAGCTTACATGTGCAGATGAGATGCTTTATCCTGAAAATTACAGATATCTTTATGATTTGCTTTCTTATGTTGCAATTGGAGCACGTTCAGTGGAAGATCAGCAGCACAGATTAACGGCAAGCGGAATGGATATTCCGGTTGGTATGAAAAATCCTACCGGAGGCGATTTTTCAGTTATGCTGAATTCAATTACTGCTGCTCAGGGAAGTCATAATTTCCTGTACAGAGGATGGGAAGTAAGTACAGACGGTAATCCTTACGCTCATGCTATACTGAGAGGTTCTGTTAATAAGCACGGGCAGAATCTTCCGAATTATCATTATGAGGATCTTATTTTGCTTTATGAATTGTATTGTAAGAAAAATCTTGCAAACAGAGCCGTAATAGTTGATACAAATCACTCCAATTCCGGTAAAAAGTACCTTGAACAGATAAGAATCAGTAAGGAAGTTTTACATAGCCGCAGACATTCAGATGATATTAAGAATTTTGTTAAAGGTTTAATGATTGAAAGCTATATTGAAGACGGTAATCAAACTGTTGATGACTGTATTTATGGCAAATCTATAACAGATCCGTGTCTCGGATGGGAAAAATCTGAAAAACTTATTTTGGAAATTGCTGATTTGCTTTAATAATAAAAGGATGAAATAAAGTAGTAGACACTTTTTGTGTCTACTACTTTTTAAGTCTCATTTATAGGTTTTTAAGTATAAAATCAATTAAAAATGTTCTATAATGCCATTACAATAATTTATAATTAGTGCGGAATCTATCGAATTAATAATAGGATTACCATCATTGTCAAAGTCAAATTTAACGTTAGCTGCTAAAAGCCCTTTTTCTGAAAGAGGAAAACTAATTGGACTCAATAAATATTTATTTAAAGCACTAATATCTTCTGCATTAACCACTCCGTCTTGATTAACGTCACCCATTAAAACAGATGTCATTGTAATTGAATTAGGATCTATATTGTTGTTATTACTGTTTCTTATTGTTGCATTATAGCTGATTTCATTAAAAATGCTTGTGACGGACATAGGAGTATAAAAATCTGTGGTAGCTATGATACCATTGGTATTTATTGAATTTCCCAGATATGTAGCCTGTACTTTGCCATTATTTGTGGAAGTAAAGTAGCCATTGTCAAGTAAATTTGTTTTAATACTTGGTGTAGCGGTGACTATTGAACTGTAATTTATAGTATAATCAAAATATGCTATATTTGAATTGACTGCCACTTCGTGAAATATCCTAAAAGTTTTTAATTGTGTAGTATCTGCACTCGCAGAAAACATACTGCAAAGCCAAGCAGCCGATATAGCAGTTGTTGTTATTGCTGTTAAAATCTTTTTAAATTTTTTCATAATAATTTCTCCTTAAATAAATTTTATTAAATATACTTATATACACATTATATACCAAAAATTTACAAAAATCAACACTGAATTATAATATTTACAAAATATTTACAATATATCTATCTTTTATATAAAAATCAAGTAAAAGGGTGATTATCCCTGCAAAATAAAGCATTTCTTGAGGATTGCAACCCCTAGAGAGAAAAGAAAACGCACTTGTATTTTGACAGCGAGGAAAGATTAACGGCGATACTCGAAGATAAAACGGGTATTGCCGTTTTCTATACATCGTCAATGCCTGTTCCTACAGGAGTTGACGAACTCAAACGAATACAAATAAATTTAAAAGTAAAAGAATGGAGAGTGAAATAACATGGCAGGAATTAATGATGAAGTACTGCATTCAGGCATATCTAAAAATACACCGGGGAATATAATGTTTGGTGCCGGAACATTCCACAAGGGATTAAAATACGGCGAGCATTATGCACCGACAACTGATACGTATAAACAGCACCAGCGGACTTGAAATTGAAGGTAAAAACAAAGAAGCTACAGTTATTAAGGCAACGTTTGAATGCTATGCGGATTTGACCAATAACCCTGTTACGTTGCCATACCATATTTATTATCCAAAAACGATATAAATTGACAAAATAATACATTCGTGATATAATAAAAAAGTCCTGAATAAATCAGGACTAAAAAGTAAATCGGGTTTCTGCATAAAACGGTAGGCTTGCCATCTTTAGGGCAAGTCTGCCGAACGCTTTTCCTATTGCGTTCGGTAGGCGGTTTCTCCCTGACAAGGGAGGTGATAGCTATGGTTACATATGATGGACTGTTTCAGTACACTTTAGTAATTCTAACTGCTATCTCCTTGTTTTATAATATTTATAAAAACAAGAAATAGTTTCTAAATAAAAGAAACACCGCCCATCTGCCAAATGTAACGGTGTTTCTTTAAACCAAAACATTTCGGGAGAACCGCTTATCGCAGTCGCCCTTTTCACTTTTATTATACCACAATTTCATAAAAAGTCAAGCGTTCTTTTTAGGACGCTTTTTTCATACTCAAAATTAAAAAGTGAGGTAAATAAAATGTCAGAAAAGAAATTTGAACTTAGAAAGCTTTGTGCAAAAGATATATTTGTAATGGTTAAAATTATTTCAAAAATCGGTATATCGGAATTTATGAATTGTTTTAAAAGTCCATCTGTACATTCAAAGATAAAAAGTAATGTGGATTTTTCAGCGATAGGACTTGAAGTTGTTATTGGAATAGCCGGAACAGTTTTAGAAAATCTTCCGAGGTGTGAAACAGATATTTATTCATTCCTTGCAGATTTAAGCGGAATGAAGTCCAATGAAATATCTGAGTTGGGAATGAGTGAATTCGCAGAACTGATTGAAGCAGTTTTAACAAAGGAAGAATTTAAGGATTTTTTTACGGTTGTATCAAAATACTTGGTCAAGGAGGAGAAGCGGGAGTAAATTTCTTTGATATGATTTTCTCAAGATATTCATCTCCGTTTGACTTGCTTGACGGATATATACAAACTGGTCAGTTTACGAGTTTTATATCAAAGTTTATAGATATACACGAAGAAGAAAAAGTATGGGAGATATGGCTTAACAAGGCTACAGGGACGTTCTTAAATCAGCAAAAGCTATTATTGAGCAGCTAGTACCTGTTATAAAAAATATTTGGAAATTTGCTGAGCCTGTCTTTAAAATAGTGGTAGATACAATAGACTTAATTGTGGAATATCTTCCGACACTACTTCAAGATGTTCTTGATTTTATTGACCCATTGAATTTGATTCATAAAGGGACAAGTCAAGTATCTGAAGAATATCTTATAATGGCTGATAGACGGAAGTGCCATAACCCAAGACCTAATAGCACGTGCTGATATGAATCTTGACGGTATGGTAACGAAGGAAGATTTGGCACTTTTAAACCGATATGTTTCCAGTGACGGGACGCTTTCCATACAGGAATACGCCGACCGTAATTTCGGATTTGAAAGAGAAACCGATTTTCAAATAGATTTCGGAAGAAAAGTTGTAAGGGCGAAATTTTCTGTTTCAGATAATGTGAAAAGATGGGATTTGTACATTGACGGTGTTTTATACGGAAAGTATACAAATCTTACCAGTCCAGGCTCTGCTATACCAGTAGTAATAAGCGGTGTTCATGATATAAAAATTTCAACAGAAACGTCGGGAACGGTAAGCATAGCAATACCGCAGGCAAAACTGTAAGGAGGGAATAATGTATATAGCGGACAGTCTGGTGACGGCGGCAATTCCTCGTGGNTCAGCGTCACAATGAAAAAGCGGGTATAGATAATATACATTCATTTAAAATAGGGATAGTAAATGTAACAGACGGAGATAATTCCAATACAGATAACCTGATTTCAGCGGCGGACAGTACATTTCTGAATACATATGAATCAATACAGCAGAAGTTGATAGAAAGGTACGGAGGATATCTTTATATAAGGCATGAGGAGGACGGAAATTATATTGATTATTTAAGCAGTCCGTCTGTGACTTGCAGTCAGAAAATAGAATTAGGAGAAAATCTTTTAAGTTTTAAGAAAAATATAGAAGCGGACAGTCTGGTGACAGCGGTAATTCCTCTTGGTAAAGAACGTATGGACGGAGGAGAGGAGGGGAGCGGATCACGTCATAATATAGGCGGTTGGAATGCGTCCAAATCTATTACCGATTCAAAGGATATATTTCAGGTAACGGGAAAAGTAGGCGGAACTACAACATATCTGAATTGCCTGTATTCACAGTCAGCAGTAGAAAAATACGGCTGGATAGAAAAAGTACTGATTTTTGACGATGTTGTGTTGCCGGGTACGTTGGTGAGATACGGAGAATCACATTTAAAATCTATGGGTAAAGCGTTGTCAATAGAGCTTACGGCGGCGGATCTATCGGGAGTAAATACGGAAATAGACAGATTTAAAATTGCGCAGTACGTACGTGTAAATTCTAAACCCCATAATTTAGAAAATGCGTTGTATGTTGTATCAAAATTATCGTTAAACTTGACCGATCCGACTGCAAATAAAATTTGTCTGGGTACTGAAACAGCAACTATTACAGGACAGATAAGTAATTCAGTCAGTACAGTTTCAAGCTCCAGTACAGGAGGCGGAGGAGGGAGTTATGATGAATCTGGTTCGGCAAGTGCGGCGCTGAAATCAGCTAAAGAATATACAGATACAAGATGCGCAGATACATTNGAATAGCCGAGAATGCAAACAATTATGTACACCCTGAATTTCCCACGTTAAGTTCCGGAATCTATAAAATGCAGGTTAATAACGGTCATGTATCAAGAGCGGTAAAAGCAGAAAAAGCTGATATTCTGGCTTTGGGATTTGAGGATCCTGCTGCAGCATATTTGCCGTTGACCGGAGGAACGATAAGTAATGCCGATTATGGGGAGAGTTTGAAGGTAAACAGAGGACCAACGTCAAGCTCTGCGGCATTGTCAGTAATTGATTATTTAATTAACGGAAACCGAGTTGGTGTGATGGGTTTTGATTTAAATTCAAAACTGCACATACGAAACAGCAATAATTCTGAAATGGCTGAAATAGATAAAGACGGTACTGTCAGCGCAAAGTATTTTAAGCAGTCCCAATCGGGAGCACTTCTTGCCGAAAGCTCAACAGATGAAAACAGTCTGACGGTAACCAATGCTGAGATAGTAAAATATTCACAGGTGTATATGGCTGCAAGCTGGACGGAAAGAGAGACGGTCAATTTCTGTGATGTGATTCCGATTTCTGCCATTGTGGCAGGAGCAGTGTTTACAAAACAAATTTATACGGGAACAAGAATTTATACTTATACAGTCACCTGTACAAGTGCAGGAGTATTCACATTAACGCAAAGCAACTCCACAGGTACAACAGGAACATTGAGATTAAAATTATATGTTATTTAGGAGGTGTAATTTATGACGGAAATAATAGTTGCGGCAATATCCTTATTGGGAACACTGGGCGGTTCTCTGGGAGGTATTCTGGTATCAAGCAAAATGACAAATTATCGGATTCAGCAGCTTGAAAACAAGGTTGCGGAGCACAATAATTTTGCAAGGCGAATGCCGGTTGTTGAAGAACAAATAAAAGTTGCAAATCATAGAATTGAGGACTTGGAAAAGGAGATACATAAATGAACATTTTAAAGAAAAATTGCATAAAGCGAGCATTGAGAACTTTTTTACAAACAGCAGTCGGTTACATAGCGGTAAATATCGCCGCAACTGATCTGACTGTAAAATCCGCTGTTTTGGGATTGGCTGTTTCAGCTATCTCGGCAGGGCTTGCAGCGGTTATGAATCTTAAAGAAAACAGTTGACATATTTCCACAATTGATGTATAATAATAAAAAAGGGGCATACCGATAGACGGTCGCTCCCAATCATAAAGAAGTTATATAAATAACCGCCTATGTGAGAGTATGGCGGTTATTTCCTTTTATGAAAAATTGCATACATAAATGTTGCAAATGCTATAAAGACAGATGCAAATTGGAATAATTCACTCCATGTTACGTAATTATTCATAGTAAATCACTCCCTTCCGGGAGCAGGATTGACCGCCTACCGAACGCAATAGGAAAAGCGTTCGGCAGACTTGCCCTAAAGATGGCAAGCCTACCGTTTCAGGTATGCCCATAAACATTATTATACTATAATCGGCATAATATGTCAATATGCACTCTGTTTAACAGGGTGCATTTTTTATATCTGAATTTAAGAAATGAGGTAAATAAAAATGAGTAAAAAAGTTTTTATAGGAGTAGGGCATGGCGGAACAGATTCCGGAGCGGTTAAGTACATAGTCGAAAAAGAGTATGCTCTGAAAACAGCCTTTGCACTGTCTGAAATTTTAAGCAAATACGGAGTTGATTTCAAGCTGTCACGTACTCAGGATATTGATACTGATATGGACAGTAAAGTCGCAATGTGTAATAAATATGCTCCTGATTTGGTGGTGGATATTCATTTCAATGCAGGCGGCGGACAGGGTTTTGAGGTATATTACAGCCGTGTGGGAGGTACATCAAAGACGTTAGCAAACAATATTAATACAGAAGTAAAGAAAATCATGTCGAGCCGTGGTGTTAAGACTAAGCTTGGAAATGGCAGTACGGACTATTTTGCAATTATCAGAGAAACGGCAGCCCCAGCGGTACTTTTAGAGGGCGGATTTGTTGATACCAAATCAGATGCTGATTTCATCAAGGCAAATTACAAAAAGCTTGCTGAGGCATACGCTAAAGGTATTTTAAAGACGTTGGGTATTTCTACAGCAGCAAGTCCTGCAAAGCCTATACTGGACAAGACAGGCTATAAAAAAGTCGATAAGACTATTGGTGTGTTATCGCTTAAAGAACTACTGTTGACAGCCAAAACACTAGGCGTTAACAAATACGGTATGGACAAAAATAAGTCTTTCGGTACTGGTACACTGAATGCTGTAAATTATCTGTTAGGTGTGTGGGGATATCAGCAGAACGGTATTGCAGGGGAAAACTTTATTAAACGTCTGCATAACGAAATTGAAAATAAAGTGAAATAATTTGCAAAATTTATAAAAGTGTGGTATAATTATAAAAAACAAAGGGCTATAAAAAGCCCTTTACCTCATATAATTACACATGAATATTTATATATTTTTTATGGCTTCAATCAAGGATTTGGAATTCCAGCCAATCATTATATTTGAATTATTTTGAATTTTAGTTGGAATATGTTGCTGACCCCATGGTTTTAATCCTATTATGTATTTTTCCATTGAAATGGCTGTTTCTATTTCAAAATCAATCCATTCACTATAGTTTGCATACATTCCCGAAATAATAATAATGGCTGATGATGGTCTAATTTGGGTTTTTAACATTTCTTTTAATTTTTTCTTCCCAACGATAGAATTAGAATCAATTAAAGGATCGTGTTGTGGGACTGAGTAATTTTTATAAATTAGTTCTTCATTTTCTTTTGCACTTTTTAGCCATTTTTCAACAGTATAATAATCTTCATTATACTTCCAAGCGTGGCTAATAAACAAGTTATACTCTTTCATAATAAATAAATCCTTTCTGATAAAATGTAGGTGGTAATATGATAAAAAAATACAGAAAAAAACCTGTAATTATAGAGGCATATAAAACTGACAAACCTGTTGTAATAAAAACACTTGAAGGGGATATGAAAGCTTCTATAGGAGATTTTATTATTACAGGTGTAAATGGCGAACAATATCCATGTAAACCTGATATTTTTGAAAAAACTTATGAAGAAGTTTAGTTTTTTTCTTTATTTGATGTGTTATTAATGTTTACATGAATAGATTTCCATTGATTATTTTCAGATGAAATAATTTGTTCTATGTTTTTAACAAACATGTTTTCTACTGTTTCGTTTGTTGTATTATACGGAGACGATTTTGTTAAAAAAACATATTTTTGGTATTTTAATAGATGTGGTTCTGTATTGTATCCAGTTTTCATGATACTTGAATAATTTAGTAAAAGATTCTAAAATTGTAATAATAATTCCAAATATTCCTACAATTATTGATATTAAGAACGTATTGCAATATCCGGATAACAAAGGTATTATTGCAGCTAAAATAATTTCAACTATTTGTATTAATTTATATCGTTTTTGGCAAAGCAATGATTTTTTATCATACCAAGCGATTTGTGGATCTAATCGGTTTGTTATATATTCTTGTATATTCATATTTTTCTCCTTAAGAAATCTAATATTATAAATATACATTATTTTCCAAGAAATGTCAAATATTTTATAAATATCAAGCGGCAAGATCACTCCTTGCCGCTTTTTTAATTTAATTAAATTTTATTGTTGTAAAACTTTTTGCCTTAAAAGTGTAAGATCAACGCCATTTAAAACCCCATCAAAATTTAAATCAGCTAAAATTACATCTCCACTGCTTATTGTTCCTTTATTTAAAAGATAATTTTGCAGAATAATTAAATCATCTGAATTTATACTTCCATCCTTATTTAAATCTCCTAACATATAATTTGCAGTTGGAATAGGATAAGTATCATATGTAAATAGTGCAGATGGGCAACTAAGCGACCATGATGAGTGAGCGCCGCCTAAGGCTTTCATTTGTGCGTCATTTAAGAGAAAATAATTATAACTATGATTACCTACACCTTTGCCATCATCCCATGTGGCATCAACATGAAAATAATGATCGCCCAGTTTAATTAAATTCCATGCATGTACTCCGGATTTTTGTACAAGATAAGATTCTATACCAGCTGCTTTGGTTAATAAATAATAAGCTCTGGCATACCCATCACAAACAGTTGTGCTATAAAGGAAAGCGGAATAGTCAACATGATTCTTTTGACTTGAAGTAGTTTCATAATCATAATCAACGGCATCACAAAGCCAATCGTGCAACACAACTGCTTTTTGAGTATCGTTCATAGAACTATTTGTATAATTATTGACTACTTTTTCTGCAAATGCATTTGCATAGGTATTCATAAAACCTATATTTTTCGTTTGACCAAATTGACTTAATACAAAATCACGTAATTCTTCATTAAATAAAGGATAGTAATTTTTAGGAGGCACAATGGTTACTTGTTTACTATTAATATAATTTAAATTTATACAGCCTTCAAAAGCTGACGAATTAATAGTACAAGTTAGTGGCATATTTACATTCATTAAATTTTTACAGTTCATAAAAGCTGTTCCGTTTATGTAAACATTACCTTGAATCGTTACAGACGATAATCTCATACATCCCAAAAATGCCTGACTTCCTATTGTAGTGACACTGGATGGAATTGTTATATATACAAGATTACTTGATTTGAATGCCATATCTTTAATTTCTGATAATGTATTTGGAAGAACTACTGTCTCTAAATTTGAACATTGCATAAACGTTCTTGCATATAATATAGTTATTGGACTTTCAATTGTAACTTTCTGTATGTATTTATTGCCTTGAAATGCACCAACAGATATATTATTAACGGGGTAGCCATTAATGCTTGACGGTACAATAAGATTTGTATCCGTTCCTTTATATTTACTTATAGACGCACTTCCATTATTGATTGTATAAGTAAAATTATTAAATTCATCTGCTGATACCATTGTATAGGTAATTATATTTGATAATATTTTACCGTCTGAAAAAGCTAAAAAGCTAAAAATTAAAGCCATTGATAAAAAAGCAATGTAAATGTTTTTAAATTTGTTTTTAAATTTTTTCATAATGATTTCTCCTTAAACAATTTTTATTTTTAAATGCTTATAAGCACATTATATACCAATAATTTACAAAAATCAACATATAAATATAAAATTAATTAAACATTTACATTATGTCTATCTTTTGTATAAACCTCAAGCAAATTTTTAGATTATCTTTTCATATCTCGGCAAATGGCGATAAGTCTTGGATTTTAAGGCTTTTTCGCCATTTGTCATATCGGAAGATACTTGGCATATCTTTGTGCTTCTCGGCATAAGTTTGAATCCAAAAGTAGTACAGCGGTAGTAAAAACACCGATTTGGCTATGCCGCCAAACGCTCCATTTCTGCCTTTGCGGAATCGTAGGTTGCATGGGCGTAATAGTTCAGCGTCATTGTGATGTTGGCGTGCCCCATGATATACTGCAACGCCTTGGGATTCATGCCTGCATTGGCTAACCGAGTGCAGAATGTGTGTCTGAGGATATGGGGCGTGATATTCGGAAGCTGCTCTTTGTTCTGCTTGTTGTACTTCTTCACAAGCCCTTTCAGCATACTCTCATAGTTGGCTGACACCTTGGGCATACCGTACTTTTCGATTATCACAGTAAACTTTGAATATTTTTGACTTCAGAATATTGTTTTCTATTTCACGGTTGGACGCTTTATGATTTAAAATGCTGTAATATGTGCTTCTGGCTACCTTCAAAACTTTGCACAGAAGTTTGATGGAATGCTCCTTTGAAAGCCTACTCTTTCCCGGATTCCCTTGAGAAGATAGCCATTGCTTTTTTTAATATTATATTTTCCTCCTCAAGCAAGGCTAATTTCTTTTGCATTTTTTTGATTTCAGCCATGGTCATGGTTTCAGTTTCTGAAACCTGGACTTTTGTATATTTTTTGATCCATTTATGCAGCGTGGAACTGCTCATTCCGTATTCTTTGCATATCTGCGTACTGCTTTTTCCGGATTCATACAAGCTTACTATGCTTTGCTTGAATTCCTCTGTATACTTGGTGTTTTCCATGTGTTTCTCTCCTTTTTTTATTATTATACCATCTTTCGCTTTTTGCTGTCCACTTTTTTAGTATAGCACCAATAAGGAGGGGGGCAGATATGCCGAAGGCGGAACAAAGTCTAAATGATTTGCTTCATGAGATACGGCGAATAGAGCAAAGCCGTGAAGTGCTTACCGAAAAGAAAATACGAAAGATTTATAAGCAGTTATTATAATCCGGTAAGCGGTTTGACATTGCCTGATATTCTTGAGAAAAATCGTAAAGAGGTAATTTACGATATCAAGCAGCAGGTCAATATAGGATTGATGAACGGTGACAGATATGAGACAACTGCCAAAAAAGTAGCTGAGAGACTTGATATAAGCTATGGTAAAGCGACTAATATTGTACGTACTGAAACGCACAGAGTAACCGAAAGCGGCTTTATGGACTGTGCAAAAGACATATCAGATTCCCTTGACGGTTCAGGACTTGTTTATACTGCTGCGTGGCGTACAATGAAAGATGAGCGTGTACGTCCTCAGCACAGGTATCGTACTAAATCAGGCTGGAAAACTTCAATTAGCCGTAATGGTGCTAATCATCAGAAAATGGAGGGTGTTATAATACAGGTTGGTGATAAATTCCAGCTTGAGCCAAATGTATATGCAGAATGTCCATCTACTAGCGGTACGGCATGAAATGACTGCCGTTGCAGATGTTTCCTTGAATATACTTTGATGAGTGTAGAAAAATTTGAAGAATTAACTGCTAAATCTGTTGACAAATCAGGTGGAAGTGGTATAATGAAAGTAGATAAAAGTAAACTATCAGCATATATCGGAAAACCCATTACTGAAAATGATAATCAACATGTCAGAGAATGGTATTATGCAAATGTAAATGATATACCGAACCAAATTGATAAAACAAAATCGTTTGAAGAACAAGTGAAACAAGCATTTGAACTACGTAATAAATATAAGCATGAAGCACGTGTTGCTATGGCTGATGAAGAAACAGCAAATCTTCTTGAGTTAAAGCGTCCAGCACCAACTTTTGAAAAATTATTAAAAGATAAAATGAACCGTAAATCAATGTCTAAAGAGGAAGCGTTAAGAGATATACTTGAAACAGCTGCAAAAACTAATTCAGATGTGAATAAGGAATTTGGGTTATAAGGAGGATATAGATATGACTAAATATGATTACAATATTTATCCTGATAATAGTCCACAAAAATTTAAAGAAACTTGTAAAAAAATTGAAAAAGCCTTTCCAAATGCTAATAAACGTAAACTTTTAATTGATGTGGATGGTTCAACAATACAAACATATTCTGAAAACAGCAAAGATATTGACGTATATGATGATTACGATATCGGTGCTGTATTTGTTAAATCAGAAATAAATCTTGATTCAATATTTGCGTAACCGCCCATGAGGCGGTTTTCTTATATCCAAAATTCAATAAGTTTATTAGCATCTCTTAAAGAGGTGCTATTTTTATACCCAAAATCAAAAGTAACCCATCGAGCAATTAACGCCCGACAAGTCCCGTGCGGTCACGCACTGCCCTGAGCAAGGCGTAAAACTGCTTAGAAATTTAAATGGAGGTGCAAAATGGGAGAAATTTTTAAAATTCCAATGCAATTTTTTGCAGAGGGAGGAGAATCCGGTGCGGATTCTGGAACTGCTAATGGTAATATAAACGGTAATCAGGACAATAATGGTTCTGACAATAATGCCGACAGCAAAAGCAATAATACGCCAGACCTTGACAAGCTTGTGCAAGCCAGAGCAGATAAACTTACTGCTGAAATTAGCAAGAAAAATGCCGCATTACAAAAAGAGCTTGACAATCTCAAAAAGGAAAAAATGACAGCTGAGGAACTTAAACAGCTTGAAATGTCCGAAAAGGAAAAGACTCTTGCGGAACGTGAAAAAGCGCTTAAGGACAAAGAAAACCGTCTGTTGGCTATTAAATCAATTAAAGCGGCAGGACTTGATGACGGTAGCGACAAGGCACTTGAGCTTGTCGATTTTATTATTGCCGATGATGAAGAATCAATTAATAACAGGGTAAAAGCATTTGGCGATCTGGTAAAAAGATTTGTTGAGGACAAAGTTAATAAGACGTTTAAAGACAACGGCAGAAATCCGAACGGCGGTAATTTGAACGGTAACGCAGAAAACGGAAATAAAAGTAATTCCGTTGCTGAAAGTCTGGGTAAAGCAAGGGCAGAAAAGCAAAAGCAGTCAAATGAAATTTTGAAGTATTACGGAGGAGGTAAGTAATAATGAAATTTACAAATACCAATATCACAAATACAAAAGAAATTCTTTATAACGATCATTATGTGGCTATACCTTATGATTGTTCAAAATTAACAGCAGACAGTGACGGCATTATTAAAGCCGGTACTATCATACCAGCCAATGATGATACGGCAATCGGGGTGTTACTGCACGATGTTAAAAAGACAGACGATCCTAATGGGACGGTTGTGATTCACGGTTTTATCAGGGCTGATAAATTACCTGAAAAGCCGTCCGAAGATACAACAGGTAACACGCCGACTATCGGTGCAAAATCAGTACTAAAGCAGATTACTTTTATGTAACAGGAGGTAACAAACATGAAATTATCAGACGTATTTACAGCTGAAACTATTGCGCTTAATTATACAAATGCGGCAAGCAATGCTATTCCGTATCTAGGCACAGGGTTTTTTCCATCACAGAAAAAAGCGGGGTTAGACCTAAAATGGATTAAAGGGCACAATGGTCTTGCTGTATCTTTGATGCCATCAACATTTGATGCAAAATCTCAATATACGCTAAAGTATGTAAGTGCATTTAATAAGGAGACAGCTGTATGATAGTTGCCGCAACCGATGCAATAGTATCCGTTGATTCTTCACTGAACAAAACTAACAGATGCCTCCAATCTCTAGATGTATTGGAGCTGTCCGAAAGAAAATCCGAGGCTGTTCCTGTTGTTGAGCATACTGCAATTTTTTCGGGTGACGGTCAACTACAATACCCACCGACTGCTGTACGACAGCGCCCGTTGCAACACCTGCAACAAGACTTTTTATGTTGAACAGCTTTGAAGTTATAGAATCTGCGGCACTGCTTATATTACTAGCCACAGATTTAATTTTACTTCCAACATTACTAAACGCAGTTTTAATATTTGAAGCTACTTTTTGCGCACCTGAACCTAAGCTTTTAAATCCGGATAAAACAGAACTTGCACCGGATTTTATACTTGGCATTTGCCTGCATAAAAATCAATTCAGCAGTTTTATATACATTTGTAGAAGAATTATACCCTGCATCAAAATATTACTTCACAATTTGAGGTTCTTCTTGGCAGTGCAGAAAAGGCGAATGAACGTGTAAGTTAATTAACTGATTTTGCAGGTATGACACCGTTTACTCGTGATGAAATCTTTGCGGCTAGTAAGCAATTGCAAGTGTTTACAGGTGATGCACTTTCCACAGGAGACAGCTTACGAATAATCGGTGATGTTGCGGCAGGAACAGGACAGCAATTTGAAGATGTGGCTTTGTGGACTGGACGATTGTATGATGCTATGAAATCAGGTCGTACAGTAGGTGAAATGACTTCACGACTACAGGAAATGGGCGCTATTTCAGGTGAGGATAGAACAAAGATTGAAAATCTTATGCAAAACGGCTCGTTAGTCAAATACATTGGACGAAATAGTGTTGTAAATATGCAAATTCAATCATTTAACCACAGCCACTCGAACACTATAGCAGGTGGCTGCGATTTTGATATGACTCTTAGAGTTGTAAGGATTGCCCAACCGTCATATAAATCAACCTCAACAAAATCAAACAACAATACTAATAAGACATCGACAACGCCTAAATCGACATCTATAAAAACAGGTGATGTTGTCATTTTTACAGGCGGAAACGTGTATGTATCATCAACTGCTTCTCAGCCTGCGGCAAACAGGGGAAAAAGTACATGTAAAGTAACGATTATCAATACTAATAAGCACCCCTATCATTTAATTTCAAATGATGGGGGAAAAGTTTATGGTTGGGTTGATAAAGCAAATGTGCAGACCAAAAGCAGTACTACAACAAAAGCTACTACTTCAAAAAGCACAAAACAAGTAACGAGCGGAGATAATAAAGCCGTATATCATACTGTAAAAAAAGGAAATACAGTATGGGGACTTGTTAACAATAATTATAAGTCATTAGGGAAATCTGTCCAATGGGTGATTGACAACAACCCTAAATGCTTTTCAAAAAAAGGTGATCCTACCACATTAATTGTAGGTTCAAAGTTGCTAATGGGATATAAAAACTGAAATTTTAAGATAAACAGTTGACATATTTCAATAATTGATGTATAATAATAAAAAAGGGGCATACCGATAGACGGTCGCTCCCAGATAAGTAAACTAAATAAATAGTCGCCTTATGATTTGGAAGTCAGGCGGCTATTTCCTTTTATGAAAGATTGCGTACATAAATGTTGCAAATGCTATAAAGACAGATGCAAATTGGAATAATTCACTCCATGTTACGTAATTATTCATAGTAAATCACTCCCTTCCGGGAGCAGGATTGACCGCCTACCGTTTCAGGTATGCCCATAAACATTATTATACTATAATCGGCATAATATGTCAATATGCACTCTGTTTAACAGGGTGCATTTTTTATATCTGAATTAAAAGAAGCGGGGGAGAAAATCATGAGAATGGAGGTAACAGTATTATGCGTGACAGGATAGAAATCACAAAGGAACTTATACCTTATACCTTCGAGATTTCTTTAGCAGATGAAATTTTCACCATAACGGTAAATTATAACGCTTATGCTGATATGTTTACATTTTCTCTTGAAAAAGACGGTGAAACAGTTTGCGCAGGAGAACCTATAATTTACGGTATACCGTTGTGGAAAGATGTTTTTGTATGCGGTAAATATCCGGAGGTTGAAATTATTCCTATTGATGAAAGTGGGAACATGAGCAGTGTTACGTTTGAAAACTTAAATGAAACGGTATTTTTAACTATTGATAATGCAGGTGATGAATATGTCTAGGGTAATAACGCAAAAATCTTCGGGTACTACGCAAAGTATGCTTGTTAAAGCAACAAAAGATTGGAGCGAAGATTTAAAAAAATTCAGCATAGAACCTAAAGGAGTGTTTGGCAGCACAGCGACTGTAAAATGCGGGAATGTAATGATAAAGTCGGATAATTTAGACATTGAATTTACTGTTCCGTTTGACGATGATATGGAAGCCAATGAAGCTGAAATTATTGTATATAATCTTTCGACTGCTACAATAAATAATCTGAAAATAAAATCAGGTATTTCAATTGAAGCAGGGTATAAAAATGATACGGGAGTAATTTTTAAAGGCTTTATAAATAAGGTTACTACCCGTCATGAAGGAGCGGATAAGATAACAACAATCAAATGTTTAGATGATGTTACTAAGCGAACTGTTGAAAATTTATCATTTGCTCAAAACACAAAAGCTAGTTATATTTTAAAAACGTTGATTGACAAAACGGGAATACCGACAGCGGTTTTTAAAATGAGACGTGATTATACGTATAAGAACGAGCAGACAGTTGACGGGGATTTAATGGAAAACATTAAAAAATATGCACAAGTCTGCGGCGTTTCGGTGTATGTAAATAAAGGGAAGATATATGCAAGGCATATCAAGGACGGCGATAACATTAATTTTACTGTTCAGGCAAGCACCGGAATGATAGGAAGTCCTGAGCCATACGAAGAAGAAATGACAGCGGAGGATTTCAAGGAAACTATAAACGGGTATAACATAACCATGCTGTTACAGCACCGTATGACAACGGCGGCGATAATAAACCTATCAAGTGAAATTGCAAAAGGAAAATTCAGAGTGAGAAGCGGTACGCATACATTTTCATCAAGTGAATGCACAACGACCATAAGCGTATTTTGAGGTGTAAAAATGGGAAATCTTAAATTTTTTGATGATATGATAAACAAAAAACTTCTAGACCTGCATACTGCTTTTCTAGCAAAGATATTGAGTGTTTCCGGAAATCAGGCTAAAATACAACCTCTTGGACTGACAAAAGAAATAGGAGGTACGGCAAGACAGTACGCTCCCGTTTCATCTGTTCCGTTTACAAGAAATTCCAGATATAAGCTGTCGGCTGACGGCGGTGTATTAACTGCAAGTGCTGTAACGAACGGCGATATAGTTATATGTGTATGCTGTGACAGGGATATTACAGAAGCAAAATGCGGAAAGAACGTTCTTCCGCCTGTAGGTCATCACAATATGAGCGATTGCATAATAATCGGGGTTTTATAGGAGGCGGTAATTTGACAGGTTTTGCACTTGATGAGAATAATGATATTTTGATCAAAGATAATCAGATACAAATGATCAACGGCAGTGAGCTGATAAAACAAACTATACAAACAGTAATCGGAACAAACAAAGGTGAGTGGTGTTTAAATGAAGATGAGGGGATAACCTTTGATAATATTCTTGGAAAACATACGCCTGATTATGAAGTTGTTAAAACTGAAATTGAACAGGGGCTGTTGCAGGTAGATGACTTTAATATTACTGAATTTTCAGCTGACTTTGACAGTAATACAAGAAAGCTTGACATATCATTTCAATCTGAAAGCAGCGACGGAACAATTCTGAATATTGATAATTCGTATAATTAGGAGGTGCGGTGATTGTTAAATGAACTGGGTTATACACGAAGAACATATGACGATATTATAGAAAGTAAGATTCAGCGTGCAAAGGAGTTATTCGGTGAAGATATTGAAACTGATGAAACAACACCGTTAGGTAAATTAATAAGAATCAATGCATACGATCAGGCTTTGGCTGAAGAAGAAGCTGAAGCTATTTATTATGCAAGATTTCCGAACACGGCTACAGGAGTAAGTCTTGACCGATTGTGTACATTTGTGGGAATCAGCCGTAATTCTGCAACCCCTGCGCAGTACAAGGTAAAAGTAAAGGGGACAGCAGGAGCAACAATTCCCTTTGGGTTTCTTGTCAGTACAGAAAGCGAAATTGATTATTATAATACGGCAGATTCGATAATCGAAACAGACGGAACATGTTTTATAAGTGTTGAATGTACAGAAGCAGGGACACTGGGAAATGTAAGTGCCGGTGGAATCAATATAATAAAAAACCCTTCAGCTGACGTTGAAGAAGTACAGGGAGTCAGCGTTATAAAAATCGGTACAGATATAGAAAGTGATTATTCATTAAGACAAAGATTTAAAGATGCTAAAGAGGGATTGGGCGCATGTAATGAAAATGCATTGCGTACTGCGCTGCTGAGGGTAGAGACTGTTACAAGCGTTTCAGTTGCAGTAAATGAGAAAGATACACCGGATAGTTCAGGCAGACCTCCGCATAGTTTTGAATGTTATGTTGCCGGAGGTGAAAATCATCATTTTGAAATAGCCACAGCAATTTATGAAAAAAAGCCGTTAGGCATAAAAACATACGGAACACAAAGTTATACTATAGTTGATGACGGCGGTTTTTCACATAAAATCAGTTTTTCACATTGTTCTTACATTAATATTGACATAACTGTTAAAATCAAAGCAAATCCGGATTTTAATTCAGAGTCTGGAATAGATGAGATAAAAAGCAATCTTAATACTTATGTTAATAGCTTAGGAGTAGGTAAAGACGTTATTTTGTCCAGCTTATACGGACAGATACATTCAGTTAACGGCGTTGTTGAAGTAACCGAATTATCAATACAAAAAGAAAATTCCCAGAAGAACGGCAACATCGCAATTAATGACTGGGAAATAGCAAAATGCCGAAATGTTGAAGTGGCGGTGGAAACATGAGTGAATTTGTAAAAGATAATCATGTTAAAAATTTGCCTGATGTGTTTTGTAAATCAAAGGAAAGTAATAATTTTAAATTATTGGAATTAGAACGACTGACTCTTGAAGAATACAGGAAAACACTGCAAGAATTGTTTGACATGATCAAGCTTGAAAATGCTACTGGTAAAACGCTAGACTTGTATGGAGAAACAGTTGGACAGGCAAGAGGAAGAGCCACAGATGAACAATATATCCTGATGATTAAAGCTAAGTTAATGCAAAATTTATCAAACGGCAGTTATCCAAGTGTTCTTAATTCACTTTGCGTTACATTCGATTGTGAACCATCACAAATATACATAGAAGAAAGTCAAGAACCTTGTATGGTTAATGTGATTAAATTACCATTAGAAGCGATTGTTAAAATTGACATCAGCCCTGAAAGTACAACAAAACTTATAAAATCTATTTTACCTGTGGGTATAACATTACAAAATTATTTATATGAGGGCACATTCACATTTTCTGATTATGAAGATGAGTATAACGAAAATGAGGGCTTTTGTGATGTTGAAGGCGGTACGCTCGGCGGATATTTTGGGATTGCGAGCGGCGGAATTGATGTTATTTGATAAGGAGGAAACAAATGGAATCAAATTTTACAAGTCCCGTACATTGGGAAAATGAGGGGGTCGAACCAAGTACAACCCTTAAAAAGACAGGATTTCAAGGGGGATATAAACCTCCTGCCAGTGTATTTAATTATTTTTTCTATAATAATGAAAAATGTATTAAAGAATTGCAGACAGCTGCAAATAATTTAGATGCCAACAAATCAAATTTAGGCCACACTCATAAATACGCAGCATCTGATAGCGCCGGAGGTGCGGCATTGTCTTCCCGAAAACTTGAAACAGCCTGTAAGATCAACGGAGTATCATTTGACGGAACACAGGATATAACGATAGATGTGACCGGCAAAACCCGCCGTTATGAATTGGGTCCGTATGACAGCATTTCCAGATATTCGATGTTTGCCAGAACAAGCAATATCAATACGCTTGAAAACTGCGGAGCAACCTTACTTGTGACAGACGCAGGCAATTTTGGTTCTCCCCAGACGGGCGCATGGCTGATACAATTAAGCAACCGTGAAAGCAAGCCGACTATGTCGGTCACAACGCTGCTGCCGCATAAAAGGGGTACAGTAAATTTTGGATATTATGAGGACAGTGAAAACGGTTATTTTTATTTTGGCGCATATACCGGAACATACCGTTCTGTTTTTGCAGTAACGGTTTTGAGGGGTACAAATGTAACGCTGTCTGATTTCGGCGATACTGCGGACGTTCCGAGCGGCTGGACAACGGTAACTCCGAGAATCCTACAGGACAATACCGATTTGCAAAGCTATCTTCCATTGACCGGAGGAACGCTGACCGGAGATTTAATTGTTCCGCACATAAAGCAGTCCCAGTCGGGAACACTTCTTGCTGAAAGCTCAACAGATGAAAACAGTCTGACGGTAACCAATGCTGAGATAGCAAAATATTCACAGGTGTATATAGCTGCAAGCTGGACGGAAAGAGAGACGGTAAACTTCTGTGATGTGATTCCGATTTCCGCTATTGCGGCAGGAGCAGTGTTTACAAAGCAAATTTATACGGGTACAAGGATTTACACTTATACAGTCACCTGTACAAGTGCAGGAGTATTCACATTAACGCAGAGCAACTCCACAGGTACAGCAGGTACATTGAGATTAAAATTGTATGTTATTTAGGAGGTTAATTATGAAAACATGGGCAAAGCGTTCACTTAGAACATTTTTACAAACGGCTGTAGGTTACATAGCGGTAAATATCGCCGCAACGGATTTAACTGTAAAATCCGCTGTTTTGGGATTGGCTGTATCAGCTGTCTCGGCAGGTCTTGCGGCTGTTATGAACTTGAAGGAGGTATAATTTATGAATATCAAAAATATGTACATTACAAAAAATCGTCCGTATACGAAGAGGACTAAAACAACTAAAATTGCAGTGCATTACATAGGAAATCCCAATACGTCGGCTGAAGCTAATAGAAATTATTTTAATAGCAATAATAATGATGTTTCCAGTAACTATATTATTGGGCTGAATGGTGAAATAATATGCTGCATTCCAGACGAGGAAGTCGCATGGTGTACCTGTCAGGCGAACAGCTACAGTGTATCGATTGAAAATTGTCATCCTGACAGCACAGGCAAATTAAACAGTAAGACTTACAACAGCCTTGTTGAACTTTGCGTTTATTTATGTAAAAAGTACAAGCTGAATGAAAACGATTTGATTCGTCATTATGACGTTACAGGTAAAGTTTGCCCGAAAGGATTTGTTCCGAAGTCAAAGGGCGGCTCAGACGATAACAGCAATACTGCTTGGAAAAAATTTAAGACAGACGTTAAGGCTAAGCTTAATAGTACAGCAGCATCGTCTTCCAACACTCAAAAGCTTTATCGTATACGCAAATCATGGTCTGATGTAAAAAGCCAGATCGGTGCGTATTCTTCTTTGGAAAATGCCAAAAAAGCTTGCAAGAGCGGTTATACCGTCTATGATTGGAACGGCAAGCCTGTTTACAGTAAGTCGGCAGCAACATTTAAAAGGGGCGATAAAGTAAAAGTTAAATCAGAAGCCAAGGATTACATCGGCAGCAGTCTTGCAAGCTTTGTATATAAAAATACATATACGATTCTTGAAATCAGCGGTGATCGTGTTGTAATCGGCGTAAATGGAGCTGTTACGGCTGCAGTGCATAAAAATAATTTGACAAAAGCATAAATTTAAGGAGCAGAAATCTGCTCCTTATTTTATAAATTAATTTTTGGAGGTATTTATATGAAAAGTTTTATTCCATGGATAGGCGGCAAGAGTCTTCTTGCAAAGAAAATTGTATCAATGTTTCCGGATGATTTTGACAGGTACATTGAAGTATTCGGAGGCGGAGGTTCTGTGCTTTTTGCCAAGGACAAACATGCTCCGCTGGAGGTTTACAATGATGCAAACGGTCAGCTTGTGAATTTATTCAGATGTATACGCTTTCACCGTGAAGAGCTTCAGCGTGAAATTTCAGGTTATATTAATGCAAGAGAAATTTTTGAAGATATAAAGGCGCAGATAAATGTAAGGGGTATGACCGATATCCAAAGAGCAGCAATGTTTTATGTTC
Organism: Porcipelethomonas ammoniilytica; assembly: GCF_025567485.1. NCBI lineage: Bacteria > Bacillati > Bacillota > Clostridia > Eubacteriales > Oscillospiraceae > Porcipelethomonas > Porcipelethomonas ammoniilytica. The sequence continues at coordinate 98,274 of NZ_JAOQKH010000008.1, forward strand.
AAATCAAAATCAGTTACGGGGCAGACGGCAGAACTTACGGCTGCAACAAGAAGAACATCTCTCCGGAATATTTGACCGAAATTGAAAAACGTCTTAAATCAGGTGCAGGAGTGGTAATTGAACATAAGGATTTTGAAAATCTCATTAAAGTTTATGATCGTCCGAATGCACTTTTCTATTGTGATCCGCCTTATCATAAAACTGAAAAATATTATGATGTATTGTTTACTGACAGTGATCACAAACGTTTAAAGAACTCTTTAAGCAATATTAAAGGACGGTTTATTCTCTCTTACAATGACGATGAATATATACGTGAATTGTACAAGGACTTCAATATTATGGCTGTTGAAAGACAGAATAATCTTTCAAGCGGTTTGTACAAGGAACTTATTATAACAAATTATTGATGTTATTTTTTTTAGAACACAAATAACAGAATACGTTATTTGCGTATTAACAAAAGTATCATCGGAGGGCGATTTTATGATTAAAATTAATTTACTGAAGCTGTTAAAAGAACGTGGAATGACGCAGTCGGAATTGTCTGAAATTACAGGAATCAGACCGTCTACAATCTGCGATATGTGCAATAACAACTGTGCTTTTCTTAAGTTAGAAAATATAGATAAAATTTGCAGTAAGCTTGACTGCAAGCTAGAGAATTTCATTGAAATTGTCCCTTCGGCAGAAAGGACAGATAATGAAAGTATTAAGTTTATTTGACGGTATTTCCTGCGGTATGGCGGCGCTTGAACGTGCCGGCATGCCTGTTGAAAGATATGCAGCATATGAAATTGATAAATATGCAATTAAAATCAGTGAGAAAAATTATCCCTTTATAGAACACTGCGGAAACGTATTTGACGGAGATTTTACGCAGTACAAGGGTTTTGACTTATTAATAGGCGGTTCGCCGTGTACATATTGGAGTATAGCGAAACGGAATCGTGAAACAACATGCGAAGGCGAAGGATTTAAATTTTTTATGCAGTATGTTCGTGCGCTGAAAGAAAGCGGCTGTAGATATTTTTTATATGAAAATAACTATAGTATACATAAGGATATAAAAGCGGAAATAAGCCGACAGCTGGGAGTAGAACCTATAATGATCAATTCTGCTCTCGTTTCAGCACAAAGCCGAAAACGCTGTTACTGGACTAACATTCCAAATGTTACTCAGCCGGATGACAAGGGCATTTTACTGAAAGATATTATTGAAAGCGGTATGGCTTGGCAGGGAAAAACTTATTGTCTTACTGCAAATTATGGCAATGCATATTTGAAAAATACTCTTGAACGTCATCAAAGAACCATGATCGCTGAACCTGTTAGTTGTGCAGTCAGAAGCAGATATAAGGATACAGGAAACAGAAGTAAAAAAGCCGGCGGCGAAACTTTTTCGGCAATTGAAGCACGAAAAGACGGAAAAGCTAATTGCATGACAACTGTTACTAAAGATTCAATGGTACTTCAGCCTATCAGAATCGGAGATATTGGAAGTAATGCACAGGGACATCGAGTTTATTCTGTACGTGGCAAATCCGTTACAATTTCAGCAAGCGGCGGAGGTCAGGGCGGTTCTACCGGACTTTATAAGATTGATTTGCCTGACGGAGATTATATAATCAGGAAATTATCTCCTATTGAGTGCGAACGGCTTCAGACACTTCCTGATAATTATACCGAAGGAGTATCAAATACACAACGATATAAGCAGCTTGGAAACGGATGGACTGTTGATGTGATTGCCCATATTTTAAGTTTTATAAAATGATTAAAGACCATTTAAGGAGTTCTTTTTTTACTCTTTAAATGGTCTTTTTTGCATTTTGCGTGTCAAAAGTTTTGCACTTTGCTTGTCACTTTTTTGCATTTTGCGTGTCAAGCAACAT
>NZ_JAOQKH010000080.1:0-1057 GCF_025567485.1 Porcipelethomonas ammoniilytica
GAAACCTTTGCAATACTTGCCTCAAACTGTGCCGCTGAATTACTTCAATCAAGAAACGCTTCGCCGATTTTTTTAAGTCCCATGACTATTCCTGCACCTGCAATAATTGATTCCAGTTCAGAAATAGCGTTACCGCCCTTGTCTCCTAGCTTTTCGCTGTCATCAGCCGCCTTTATCATGGCGGCGCCGTACTCCTTAGCCTCCTGTTCGGATTTATTGAGAGAGTCGGCTACTTTTTGCTCAGCAGAAGCAGTTTTGTTTGCAGATGATTGTAAATTCTCTTCTGCCTGAACGTTTTTTTCTATTGCAGCGGTAGTTTTATTATGCGTCAAGAACCTGTACTACCTGTTGTTCTGCATGCTTCATTTCATCAATTGAATCGACAAGTTTATCCTCTGTCCGAATATTTTTTTCAACAGTACTTGTAACCTCAGCATGCTCTTGATTAACTTTTTCGAGCACTTCAGCTGCCTGTTCTTCCGCTTTTACTTTTTCAACCAATTCTTGCGCATGCTTCTCTTCTGCAAGTGCAGCCTTTTCAACAGCAGAGGCATTATTTCTAGCAGCCACAGCATCTTTTTCTGCTTTCTGTGCTTTCAATTCCGACTTCTGAGCAGCCTTATCAAGGTCATTGGATAGCTTAAGTGCTTGGGCTGCTTCATCCTTCATAGCTTCAGTTACTTTGTCCACAGACAAAAGTTGCTTTTGTAATCCTTCATAGAATTTTCTTGCCTCAGATGCCGCCTGTGAATCGGAATCCGCTTTCTCACGAGCTTTTTCTGCGGCATGTTCAAGCTTGTTAGCCTGATTCTCAGCAGCATTTGCCAAAAGTCGGGATTGTGTAACTGTCTCAGTAACGTCTCCGGAAAGCTTTGCAATAGACGCCGATGCTTCAGCCGCTGCTTTTGAAGTATGGCTTATCTCTGAACTTACATTTACAAAACCGTTTTCCAGTCCGGCTATGACCTTAGTTCCGGAATCGCCTATATTATTCATGGCAGAGCTTACTTCATCTACTAATCGTATTTTTAAAGCTAATTCCTTCATTACAGCCTCA
>NZ_JAOQKH010000081.1:0-1028 GCF_025567485.1 Porcipelethomonas ammoniilytica
ATAACGGCAAGTCGGTATTGTACAATTCAACTTCACAGCTTAAATATATCGGTGCGTCTATACCGAATGAAAGCTCATATTCAATATGCGCCGGAATCTTTTCACTCAAAAGATTTTCTACTTCCTGCAAATAAATCTGCGGATTGTTTCCTCTTTCGGCATTGATATACAAGCAATTATTGCCTTCCGAATCAAACGGCTCAAGGCTGCATTTTGCTTCTCCGCCCGTATACGCCTTTATCATATCGGAAATTACAGAAGCTGAAATTTTGCCCGAACCGATCAGTCTTGCTTTTACCAGTCGGCGGCGTTCTTCAATCGGTTTTAAAGAATCCGGAATAATCCCCATAATTTTTTCATAAGAAGAGATCACGCTTTCATCCGCACTGTCTATAAACTGATTGGAAAATACCTGTTCAATACTATTTTGCAGATTGTCGGCAAGTCTGCCCTGAGCCTTGAGAATTTCAGTCATTTCATATACTTCACGGTAAAAGACCGGATAATAGGTTATTAGCTCCTCATAGTTGTTTTTGTAATGACTTTCAAACAGCTTCAATTTCAGTCACCCCCAAAATAGGCACACTTTCAGCGTTTACCGCAATATTTTCGTCCGAACCGTTAATGACGAGATTTCTGTAATCTGCTATTTCAGTAACATCGGAAATCACAGCGCCTATTTCAGAAATTCGTATCATAATTTCCTCTGCATCAGAGCTGTTCATTACCTGAGTTTTAAAATAATTCTCTATCCCCGATTTTATTGACTCCTTTGCTGATTCAAAGCTAAACCCCTGCTTTACCTCAATCGTAACGGAAATATCTATATACTCACTTTCAGCTGCCGCAGCTGTAAAATGAGCGCCTATAGGAGCGCAGCCCCCGCCCAGTCCCAGACTGTCAGGGTCAACATACTCCTGTACTTCATTTAAAATATCTTTTCCGCACGGAAGTCCGTTTAAATCTATAAGAACGGCCTTTACAGTATTGGGGCCGTTCCACAGCGGAAAGATTTTTGCCTTGCCTAC
>NZ_JAOQKH010000082.1:0-991 GCF_025567485.1 Porcipelethomonas ammoniilytica
ACAGAAAATAAATGGTAAAAAATGTATGGTTTATATTGACAAAACAAAACATATATGATATAATATATATAAAGAGATGAAAATATATGGAGGGTTTGATTATGAAAAAATTAAAAGCTTTTATATTAACTGCAATGATAACATTGATGTTCGGAACTTCAGTAATAAACGCATACGAAACATATATTCCTGTAAGCATAAGATATGAAAAAACTGACAGCAACGGTGATGGAGTTGAGGATTCTATAACAATATTGTATGATAAAACATATGTTACAGCTGAAAGTGTTATAATTCCTGATAGAATTGACGGTCTGCCTGTTACAGAGATTTTACCGTATGTATTTTTCGAAAGTCAGATAACAAGCATAAAACTTCCCGACAGTCTGGAAACAATTGGAGAGTGTGCATTTATGTTCTGTGAAAATCTGAAGAACATAGAAATACCGGAAAGTGTAAAATATATATGCGAAAATGCATTCAACAGCTGCACTGCAGCGGAAAGTATCACAATATTGAATCCTGAATGTGAAATATATGATTCATATCTTACAATGTATCAGTTTACAGGAACGATATACGGTTATGAAAACTCTACTGCACAGGAATATGCGGAAAAGTATGAATATAACTTTTCTGCTATAGATGCAGAACCGGAAGTAACAACACCGGCAGAGACTACAGCTGTTACAACAAGTGAAGATGTGGCAACAACAGTTAGTCAGACAGAAATGACAACTCCAGAAGAAACACAAGTAAGTCAGATTGAAACATCGGTATCTCAAATTACAACGAGTGAACCAGCAATAACAACGGTAAGTCAGGTAAGCACATCGGCTGAAACAACGGTATCAGTGGTTACAACTCCGGAGATAACCAAACGAACAGATGAACATGGAAATATTGTAATAACAGTCGGAGATGTCAATGACGATGGAAGAGTATCCGCATTGGACGCAGCAATAATAGCGAGAAAGCTTGCAGAGGGAAG
>NZ_JAOQKH010000083.1:0-980 GCF_025567485.1 Porcipelethomonas ammoniilytica
GATGTTCATCGGTAAATTCCGAGAACCCGTCTACAACATCAGCAACACCGTTATACAAATCTGAAATAACCGGATTCAACTGCGAACCTATTGTAATACCAAGATTGCCGAAAGCGTTCTGCATTCTCTTCTGAGCGTGTTCCGTGGTATTGGTCATAGTCATGTACGCTTTTTCAGTCGCTCCAGCCGAATCCTGCATTTTGCCCAGAGTGCTGTTAAACTCTGCCGCTCCTGCATTAAACAAAGCCAACGCACCGATTCCGGCTTCCTGACTTCCCCAAAGGTTATTAAATGCCGTGGTATCTCCGTTTACGCTGTCTCCGATGACAGTCAGTACATCACCCAGTGAATAACCGCTTTCTGTAAGCTGTGCAAAAGACTGTCCTGTCTGCTCCTGTAAAACTCCGGCAACCGCACTTCCTGTATCACCGAGTTCATTCAGCATGGATTTTAAATATGTCGTTGACTCTGCCGTGGCAATACCGTTTTTTGTGAGAATAGCATAACCAGTAGAAAGATTATCCATTTCAACGTTATATGCCGCTGCAAGAGGAATAACACGCCCCATGTTCTGAGCAAGTTCGTCAACTGTTGTTTTACCGAGATTCTGAGTTGTTATCAGCATATCTGACACTTGTGTCGCTTCTGATACAGCTAACCCGTAAGCGTTTATAGCCGTTGTCAGTACGTCCGCCGCTGTTGCCTGTTGAGTAAAACCGCCCACAGCAAGCTTATTGGCTTCATCAACGAACTTAACGGCATAGGCAGTATCGACACTGGCTGAAATTGCCTGATACGAAGCTTCTGTCAAATCGCCTGCACCTTGTCCGGTGGAACGTGAAAGAGCCATAATATCTGATTCTATAGTACTCAAGGAAACCTGACTTGTATCGGCAATTGTTGAAACCTTTGCAATACTTGCCTCAAACTGTGCCGCTGAATTACTTCAATCAAGAAACGCTTCGCCGATTTTTTTAAGT
>NZ_JAOQKH010000084.1:0-907 GCF_025567485.1 Porcipelethomonas ammoniilytica
TGCCGTTAAGAAGAATACCGAGCTTGAAAAGAAAATCGGTATTTTTCAGGATATCGAAAAAAAGGACGATGATCTTTCAGAAGCCAAGCTTCAGGAACATATAAAAGAAACGCTGAAAGAAATTAGTACTCCTGAAATAAGCCTGAGTGTTGAAACTTTGGGTATCCCCGATGTTATTTCAGGTGTGGGGGTTTATGTAATAATTGACGAACTGGGGATAAAGCGTACTTTCTATGTCGATGAAGATACTCATACTTTCAAAGGAGGAAGTCATACAATGAATCTTGCGCTTAATTCCGTAAACGAATAGGAGGTCTGAATGGATAATCCAACGAGTATTAAAGGATTGATGCAGCAAATGCTGCCAAAGGGAAATGATATTGTAATAGGCAGGGTCATTTCCGTAAATCCTGTCAGAGTACAGGTAATAAATGATGAAAAGCTTACACCGCTCCCAATCGTCCCTCAAAGACTTTCTGATTTGCATACGGGAGAATATGTACATTTACTGGTATTTAATAACGGCAAAAAGTATTATGCGTTGGACAGGGCGGTGATGTAAATGGCGGCAGATATTGAAATTCCCATTGATACTATTGAAGAAGAGACGGAAAAGCCTACAAAAACATACCGTCTTGACCTTGATTCGGGAAGAATTATCGGTACTGTTGACGGGATCGAAGCAGTAAATCAGGCGATAAGAAAAGCGATAATAACGGCACGTTACAAGTGTCTTATTTATGATGACGATTACGGCGGAGAGCTGAAGGATATGGTCTACGACGAGGTATCAACTCCCGAACTGATAGAAACAGCCTTGCCAGAATTAGTCAGGGACGCGCTTTCACAGGATACACGAATACTTGATGTGTATGATTTTGAAATAAGTTTTAAGAATGATGAAGCC
>NZ_JAOQKH010000085.1:0-891 GCF_025567485.1 Porcipelethomonas ammoniilytica
TCCAAGTTCAACTGTTGTAAACGACCTGTTTATTTTAACTTTGTTTATACCTATAGGCAGAGAAGACATTGCTCCTTCCTCTTGCAAATCATCAAGAGATTTCAATTCACAATGATACTTCTGAACGATGGACTGTATATCCTTCTCAATTTCACAAAGTTCCGAGGGCTTTGCAGCATAAACCGTAACCAGAAGAGTTGTAATGAAGAACCTGTTATTACGTTTAGTTAAGCTGTCATAAATACTGTTAGCTGCGTTTATGTCATCGACAAGATCCAAGGAAAGAATATCACCGTCATGTCCCTGATCGGCTGCTTTGTGCTGCTTTCCGATTTTTACAGCCTGAGCGTTAGTAAGCTTGTGCGATACAAACCGTAACGCTTTGTTCTGATCCAGGGAATGAGTATGTATATTTACTGCGACGTTTCCCTCGACAGCCATAATTTCCTCGATTATTCTGTCGGAAATTTCGGCTGAATCAATATATACATGATAAGCAGCGCCGTAACTGTTTCCTATTCTGAAGCAGTTAAGTTTGCTGAAGTCCATAGAAGTCGGAGCGATACTGTCTTTTACGGAAATACCGGAGGTATATCTTGATTTCCAGTCAAAATTAAAAGGAATCGGGTGAAGCGGATGCAGACTTTCTTTCAGAAGCTTAAGCCTTTCAAATCCGTTTAAAGAATGAACATTAACATTCATACGCTTAAAGATCCGGATAATTTTCAGCTCTTCACGTTCAAGAGAAGCCTTAGCTTTCCTGAAGTTTTTTTCATGAACTCCGAAAGTCAGATATTTTACCTTAACGGTTCCGCTGCTTCTCTTTTCAAATTGACTGTAAAGCATTTCCTGATATTCCTGCCGGTATTCTTTAATTTTGTCAGATTCGCC
>NZ_JAOQKH010000086.1:0-879 GCF_025567485.1 Porcipelethomonas ammoniilytica
ACTTAAAAAAATCGGCGAAGCGTTTCTTGATTGAAGTAATTCAGCGGCACAGTTTGAGGCAAGTATTGCAAAGGTTTCCACAATTGCCGATACAAGTCAGGTTTCCTTGAGTACTATAGAATCAGATATTATGGCTCTTTCACGTTCCACCGGACAAGGTGCAGGCGATTTGACAGAAGCTTCGTATCAGGCAATTTCAGCCAGTGTCGATACTGCCTATGCCGTTAAGTTCGTTGATGAAGCCAATAAGCTTGCTGTGGGCGGTTTTACTCAACAGGCAACAGCGGCGGACGTACTGACAACGGCTATAAACGCTTACGGGTTAGCTGTATCAGAAGCGACACAAGTGTCAGATATGCTGATAACAACTCAGAATCTAGGTAAGACAACCGTTGATGAACTTGCTCAGAACATGGGACGTGTTATTCCCCTTGCAGCGGCATATAACGTTGAAATGGATAATCTTTCTACGGGTTATGCGATTCTCACAAAAAACGGTATTGCCACGGCAGAGTCAACGACATATTTAAAATCCATGCTGAATGAACTCGGTGATACAGGAAGTGCGGTTGCCGGAGTTTTACAGGAGCAGACAGGACAGTCTTTTGCACAGCTTACAGAAAGCGGTTATTCACTGGGTGATGTACTGACTGTCATCGGAGACAGCGTAAACGGAGATACCACGGCATTTAATAACCTTTGGGGAAGTCAGGAAGCCGGAATCGGTGCGTTGGCTTTGTTTAATGCAGGAGCGGCAGAGTTTAACAGTACTCTGGGCAAAATGCAGGATTCAGCCGGAGTGACTGAAAAAGCGTACATGACTATGACCAATACCACGGAACACGCTCAGAAGAGAATGCAGAACGCTTTCAGCAATCT
>NZ_JAOQKH010000087.1:0-877 GCF_025567485.1 Porcipelethomonas ammoniilytica
GATGACTTTTATATAATCACCGGAACAAGCAAGCCGACTGAGCCAAGAACCATGCAGAATCGTTTTAAGTCAATTCTTAAAGTCTGCGGTATTAGGAATGTAAATTTTCATCTGCTCCGTCACACTTATGCAACTGTTTGCATTGAAAATGGCTTTGATCCAAAGACCCTCAGCGAGCTGCTTGGTCATGCAGACGCAAGCATAACTCTTAACCGTTATGTGCATTCATCGATGCAGATGAAGAAAAATTATGTAAGCCGTTTGCAGCTTACCGCTTAAACTTTAGCCGTCAGAAAGTTGTAGTTAATCATGTTTAAATCACCGATTCTTCGATATTTACAGCTTGTTTTTTACTAATTGACGGAATTGACGAAAAATGCACACTGACTTCAGGCTTTCAAAGCTGAACAGTGTGCATATATTTTCTTCTCTGTATTAAATATATCTTCTATTTTCTACTTAACATTCCCATTGCATCATGACACGGGGCATATAGCGCTTAATAGGACTGTTCCTGATTTTGAAGATGTTCTTCTTTCATGCCAAGAGCCTGCTTTTTATCCTGAATCATTCGGCGAAGCTTTCTGTCAACAGATAGTCTGCCCGATTGAAATCTCTGCTGATAATCTTCAGAAATACACTTACTGAGATTTACAAACAAGCTGAAAATCGTGTTGGTCAGCATTACATTCTCATACTCTTCTGAATGATCGATCATATTCTGTGCATATTCATTTCCTTGTTCAGCGGAAAAGGCAAGGTGTTCCAAAGCTTTTTCCCGATTTTGCTGAACATCGCCGCAGCCAAACAAATAGATTTTTCCTAACCAGTAGCTTGCCCACGGATTCGTATCCGAACACTGTTCAAAATACGAAAC
>NZ_JAOQKH010000088.1:0-856 GCF_025567485.1 Porcipelethomonas ammoniilytica
AAATTACATCAAAAGATCACCAATATGTACCGTCACAGCTTTCTCTGTTCGGAGAACCTGTAGTTTATGAATCTGACGTAGAAGAAAAAGCAATTTATGAAGCTTTAATGAGAGGAAGCGGATTTGAGGACGGTAAATTCCGTATTGAAGAATTCTGTAAAGAAAGCCACTCTATAAATGAATTCGCCCAAATGCTTAAAGAGGAGTACGGTACAGGCGGTCGTCCGGGAAACGAATTTTATGCCTATGAAAATCACGATTCAAAAGGAATTGAAATTATTCTCAACCGTAAGTATGACAATGAAGAAGGTAAAGAAATTCATCTCAAATGGAAAGAAGTCGCTGAAAGAATTTCAGAACTGGTATCCAAAGGCGAATATATTACCAAAGCCGATATAGATAACCGTATATATCATGCAAAATACACTTTGAAATACTACAATTCAGATAGTGAATCTGATAAAATACATACGGAAAGAGCAAAGAATATCCTTAAAGAATACGGCATTTTATCTGAAAACATTGAAAGCAGTAAGGTCATACCTGAATCTGAAATAACATTTACAAAACCTGATAATAATTCCGATTTAAAAAATAATATTGAAGAATCAGATGAAAAAAATCCTGAAGAAAATAACAAGCCCGATGTTCCGCAGAAGATTACTGTAGGTGACAGATTTCGTCATAAGATTACGGGTAATATCAGCGAAGTTGTTTCGCTGACAGGCGCATTTCCGTGGATAACCGACGAGTGTACGGTCACAAAGGACAGCGGCGCTTTTTCTGTCACTGAAAATATCTCATACAACCAACTGCTGAACAGCGATCTTTATGAATATATCGACCATACTGACAG
>NZ_JAOQKH010000089.1:0-824 GCF_025567485.1 Porcipelethomonas ammoniilytica
ATAATTATGGCTGGAGGAACATTCGATAAGTCTGTAGGAAAAGTAAGACCGGGTACTTACATTAATTTTGAGGCTTCAAATCAAAGTACGCTGGGTTCTTCCGACAGAGGAACGGTTCTGATTCCACTGATCAATCATTCATACGGTCCGGAAAAGGAATTTATAACTATTTCAAATGAATCGGTGGATTCGGCAATTGACAAGCTTGGTTACAGCGTATATGACGATGATCCGTCAATGCTGCTTATCCGTGAGGCATTTAAAAATGCAAGTACGGTAATTGTATACATTGCCAAGGCAGGAACTAAAGCAACGGGTACAGGCGGAGGCTTGTCAGCTCAGGCAAAGTACGGCGGTTCAAGAGGTAACGCTCTCAGTTATTCCGTTGCGGCGAATCCCGTTGCCGGATTTGACGTTTCCGTTTATCTTGACGGTTCAACTGTTGAAGCGTTTGAGGGTGTTACAGATGTTTCGGCGCTAGTCGACAGTAAGTACATAACATTTACAGCCTCAGAGGGTACTTCTCTTGAAGCAGCAGCAGGGGTTTCGCTTACAGGAGGTACGGACGGTACGGCTGCAAATTATGACATTGCAGCGTTTCTTGACGATATGGAAAGCGTTAATTTCAATACCCTTGCTTTTCCTGTAACGGAAGAATCATTGCTTGCGGCGTGTGTTACAAAGATAAAGTATCTGAGGGAAAATGTAGGAAGAGGCGTTAAGGCTGTTGTTCCCGACTACAAAGCCGACTATGAGGGTATTATTAACGTTACAAATTCCGTTGTAATAAACGGCGTTACGCTTAGTAATGCACAAGCCACAGC
>NZ_JAOQKH010000009.1:0-52976 GCF_025567485.1 Porcipelethomonas ammoniilytica
AAAAAAAGTAAGCAAAAAACTTTTATGCCAAATTTTATTGACTTGATTTTCTTTTTAAAGACTTGCAAAGTTAATTTTGCAGGGAATAAAAGAAAAAGATTTTGAAAAAAGTAAGCAAAAAACTTTTATGCCGAATTTTATTGACTTGATTTTGTTTTTAAAGACTTGCAAAGTTAATTTTGCAGGGAATAAAAGAAAAAGATTTTCAAAAAAAGTAAGCAAAAACTTTTATGCCAAATTTTATTGACTTGATTTTCTTTTTAAAGACTCGCAAAGTTACTATTGTGAAAATTCAATAAAAATTAAAATTCAAAAATAATTGCCCCAAAGGTCAGACCTGCACCGAAGCCTACAAATCCTACTTTGTCTCCTCTTTTGATTCTTCCGCTGCGTACTGCCTCGTCAAGAGCGATCGGAATGGAAGCACTTGAGGTATTGGCATGCTTGTCAAGATTCACAACAAATTTATCCATTGAAATTCCTAAGTTTTTAGCGGCAGTCTCAATAATTCTTACATTTGCCTGATGCGGAATGATTACGTCAAGTTCATTCAGATCGAAGTCGATTTTTTCTGCTGCCTTAGTAAGTGCATTCGGAAGAGCCTTTGTAGCAAATTTATATACTTCTCTGCCGTCTTGGTAAAGATAATGCGAATTGGACTCAGGAAAGCCGTCGTCAACCTTTCCGGCGCCTGTCATAAACGCATTTGCCGGTGGAATGGAACGTGCAAACAGATATTTCGCTCCTGTACCATCCGCACCGAGAAAGCTTGAATAAAGTGAATTTTCAGCACGTTCTATAACCAGAGCCGCTGCACCGTCTCCGAACAGCACACAGGTACTTCTGTCGGTATAATCTGTAATTTTTGTCAGATTTTCATTTGCCACCACAAGTGCATATTTCATATTTTCATCTGTCTGAAGGTATCTTTTTGCCATATCAATAGCATATACGCAGCCTGCACATGCACAGTTTACGTCGATCGTCATTGCATTAACAGCACCGATCTCCCTTTGGATCATACATGACATTGACGGAGTATAGTAATCAGAAGAAACGCTGGTGTCAATTATCACGCCTATGTCCTCCGGAGAAATTCCCGCGGCAGCGATAGCGTCCTTTGCCGCCATTGTTCCCATGTACCATGTAGGTTCGCCGTCTGATACAAAGCGTTCGGACATTCCTGTTCTTGTTCTTATCCATTCGTCACTGGTTTCGACGATAGATGTGAAGTCTTCATTTACAACCTTTTTAAGCGGCTGATATCCGCCTGTACCTAAAATTTTGATTCCCAGCAAAAAAAATTCCTCCCTGACATTGTTTTCTATTGAAATTTATGGTATATTATTATAAGCAGATGCAGTAAAACCATAAATGTATCAATTTTTATTGTAATCTATTTTTAACTTTTTTGCAATGTAATAATTGGTTTTTATTTGCCAAAATTTCAAAATCCCATATATTGCACAAAAAACTGTTTGATTTGTTGTGTAATATTAACAATTTATAGAAAGAGGTTTTTTACTATGACAGCATTTTTGTTTTCAGGACAGGGTTCACAGTATTCGGGTATGGGAAAAGAGCTTCTGGAATCTAATCCGGAATTTTCCTTTATTTATGACAAAGCGTCCGAAATACTGGGATATGATTTAAAAAAAGTAACCTTTGAGGGTACGGAAGAAGAACTTGCACAGACTTGTAATTCACAGCCTGCTATTATGGCAATGTCTCTTTTGTGTTTTGAAACTGCAAAGAAAAACGGTATTTCATTTGACGCAGCAGCGGGGCATTCACTGGGAGAATATGCCGCAATGACAGCTACAGGAATGCTATCCCTTGAGGACGGTTTCAGAGTGATCAAAGCAAGAGCTGCCGCAATGGACAAGGCAGGACGTGAAACACAGGGTGCTATGTACGCAATCATGAAAATGACTCCTGAGGAAATTGAAGCAGTATGCGAAGAAGTTTCGGGATATGTAGTACCTGTAAATTACAATTCCCCCGTTCAGACAGTAATTGCCGGTGAGAAAGAAGCGGTTGATAAGGCGGCGGAAGTGTTTGCTCAAAAGGGTGCAAGAGCAGTACCTCTTAAAGTATCAGCGGCTTTTCATTCTAAGCTGATGGAGAGTGCGTCAAAGGAATTTTATGAGGCAATTAAGGATATTAAGTTTAATAAACCGTCTGTACCGTTTTATTCAAACGTTACAGGGAAAGAACTTACAGATTTTTCCGATATGCCTTCACTTCTTGCAAAGCATATGATCTCACCTGTACGCTTTACTTCGGAATTAAATGCTATGAGCAGTGCCGGTATTGATAAATTTATTGAACTTGGACCTAATAAAGTCCTTACCGGACTGGTCAAGAAAACTCTTAAAGGTTCTACTGCTGTAAATATTGAAAATTTGAAAACACTTGAAGCAGCGTTAACTCTTTGAAGATTTTGAAAAATCTTCAGAAAAACTTTATCTTGTTCATTTCTTGTTACGCAACAAGAAATGAACCAAAGAAATGCGCCTGCTCAAACGCCGCAGTGGGCTTGCGGCACATAAGTGCCGAATTTTATCCGTCATACAGTTACTGAACTATTAGGTTATCCCATAAAAGGCAAGACGCAGCACATAAAATTCACACCCAAGTAAGATGGGTTCAGATGAATCTGGTCTCAAAGCTATCCTTTAATTCTTTGTAAAGTAAATTTTCGTGAATTAAATAAAATATATCAGTCAATTAAATCCGATATAAAAGTTTTTTGCTTACTTTTTTTCAAAATCTTTTTCTTTAATTCTCTGCAAAAGTAACTTTGCGAGTCTTTAAAAGGAAAATCAAGTCAATAAAATTCGGAATAAAAGTTTTTGCCCAGCTTTTTTCAAAATTTTTTCTTTAATTCTTTGTAAAGTAAATCTTCGTGAATTAAATAAAATATATCAGTCAATTAAATCCGATATAAAAGTTTTTTGCTTACTTTTTTTCAAAATCTTTTTCTTTAATTCTCTGCAAAGTAACTTTGCGAGTCTTTAAAAGGAAAATCAAGTCAATAAAATTCGGCATAAAAGTTTTTGCCCAGCTTTTTTCAAAATCTTTTTCTTTAATTCTCTGCAAAAGTAACTTTGCGAGTCTTTAAAAGGAAAATCAAGTCGATAAAATTCGGAATAAAAGTTTTTGCCCAGCTTTTTTCAAAAAGCTGGAGAAAGGAGTAAACCAATGAAAAAATATGCTTTAATAGGTCATCCGCTGGGACACTCCATGTCCCCATTTATACATAAAAGACTTTTTGAAGAGGCAGGCCGACAGGCTGAGTATACTTTGGAAGATATTCCTCCGGAGAGTCTAAAGGAAAAACTGCCTGAGCTATTAAAAAGTGTTACAGGTCTTAACGTTACAATCCCTCATAAAGTACCTGTAATAGATTATGTGGATAAGCTTGACGAAAGCGCCTTAAGGTACAATTCCGTAAACTGTATTTGCGGTAAAGACGGTGTACTGACAGGGTACAATACTGATTGCGACGGTTTTCTGCGTTCCGTACCTGAAAATGCTTTAGGCGGAAAAGTTCTGCTGTTGGGCTGCGGGGGAGTAGGCAGAATGATGGCAATTGAAGCGGCACGTCACGGCGCTGATATTACTATGGCAATTATTCCTGAAGCTCAGGATATGGCAGATTGCCTGAAAATGGAAATCGGAGAAAAATATCCCCGAATATCTGTAAAAATCGTTATGATGAACGAAATTTCGGGAAAATTTGACTTACTTGTAAATGCTACTCCGGTAGGTATGTACCCGAAATCTGACGCTTGCCCTGTTTCGGAAGAAGTTATCGGGAACTGCGGCGCAGTATTTGATGCTATTTACAATCCAACCAAAACAAAGCTTGTTACTGTTGCAGAAAGTAAGGGAATTACAGCAATTGGCGGTATGTCGATGCTGGTTTTACAGGCGGTTGTTGCACATGAAATCTGGAACGGTGACAGCTACACAAAAGAACAGATCGACAAAATTATAAATGAATCCGTTGAAATCGTTAACAGGGATTTTAAATAGGAGGAAATTATGGCTATATTCTTATGCGGATTTATGGGCTGCGGTAAAACTACTATCGGTAAAAATCTTGCTAAGCTGCTGGGCTGCGGATACTGTGACATGGACGAGCTTATTGTAAAAAAAGCGGGAATGTCCATACCTGAAATTTTTGAAACTAAGGGCGAAAAATATTTTCGCCAAATGGAATCTGACCTTATAATTGAACTTGGAAACTTTAAAGGAATAGTTTCCTGCGGCGGCGGAGCAATGCTTAATGAACAAAACGGAAAAAATGCCGCTGAAAACGGTACGGTATTGTTTCTTGACACACCTTTTGAAATATGCTATAAACGTATTGCAGGAGATTCCAACAGACCGATCGCCGCAAGCCGTACCAAAGAACAGCTTGAAGAGCTTTACAATGAACGTTATCCGAAGTATCTTAAAAATTCGAGAATGCGTGTAGATTGCAGCGGTACTCCTATGGAAATTTCAAAATATATAATTCAAAGTCTTAAACTGAAGAAATGAGAGAACATTTATGAAAATATATAATGTGCAGATAAAAACAATGGAAAAGAGACGGTCCATAGAAAACGGCTGGATTGAAATTGAAAACGGTAAAATCATTGCTGTTGAAGAGGGAAGTCCTGATGTTGTCGGTACAGAGGATCTGGACGGTCAGGGAAAGCTTTTGATTCCCGGATTTATTGACGCTCATACTCATCTTGGAATTATTGAAAACGGCATCGACTTTGAAGGAGACGACTGTAATGAAGCTACAGATCCCTTTACCCCTCAGCTTAGAACTATTGACGGCATTAATCCTATGGACAGATGCTTTGAAGAGGCGTATAAAAGGGGAATTACCTCCGCTGTTGTGGCTCCGGGGAGCGCTAATCCCTGCGGCGGTGAGATAATCGCTGTCAAAACCTATGGCAGACGTGTTGACGATATGATCATAAAGCCTGTGGGGATAAAATTTGCTCTGGGAGAAAATCCAAAGAGAGTTTACAATGACAGAGATGAAACTCCGGTTACAAGAATGGCTACGGCTGCTCTGATCCGTGAGGGACTTACTAAAGCAAAGCGTTATCTTGCGGATATTGACGCATATGAAATCGACAAGGAAAATAATGATATGCCTGAATTCGACCTGAAAAATCATGCGCTTATTCCGCTGCTCAGGAGGGAGATTTCCGCTCATTTTCATTGTCACCGTGCGGACGATATGTTTACGGCAGTAAGGATCGCAAAGGAATTTGATCTGAAGCTTGTGATTGTACATGCCACTGAAGGGCATCTTATTGCGGATATTTTAGGTACTGAAAAGCTATCGGCAATTTCCGGTCCGGTTATATGCGACAGATGCAAGCCGGAAATGAAAGGTCTTGAACTGAAAAATACAGCGGAGCTTGTCAAAAACGGGGTTAAAACTTCAATTTGCACCGATCATCCGGTTATACCCATCCAGTATCTTCCTGCGTCTGCCGCAATGGCTGTAAAGGGCGGACTGGACTCCGACAGCGCACTGGAAGCAATAACAATTAATGCCGCTGAAATTGCCGGAATTGATGATACAACGGGTTCAATTGCCGTAGGCAAAGACGCTGATTTACAGCTTTACTGCGGTGATCCTCTTGACATTATGAATGATCCTGAACTGGTCATGATCAATGGCAAAGTTTTAAACAATACAAAAGGAGACTGTTGAAAAAATGCGTGAGATAAATGTGTCTGAAATAGAAAATACTATAAGAGATTTATGTATAAGTGCAAATATTCAATTACCGAAAAGTCTTGAAGATAAAATTCAAAGCTGTGCTGAGCTGGAAATTTCTCCTGCCGGAAAAGCAGTATTTGAGGATCTTAAAGCAAACATTAATGCCGCTAAGGCTGAAAATATTCCGATTTGTCAGGATACGGGAATGGCTGTAATTTTCATGGAGATAGGTCAGGACGTTCATTTTACAGGCGGAAGTCTTGAAGATGCTATTAACAAGGGTGTGTCAAGAGGGTACACCGAAGGGTACTTAAGATGCTCCATCGTTGGCGATCCTCTTGAAAGAGTCAATACAGGGGACAATACGCCGCCTGTTGTGCATACGAGAATAGTGTCAGGAGACACGGTAAAAATCGACGTTTGTCCAAAAGGCTTTGGAAGTGAAAATATGTCGGCATTAAAAATGTTTACGCCGTCAGCATCCCTTGAGGATATTGTGGGATTTGTAATCGAAACTGCTTCAAAGGCAGGAAGCAATCCATGTCCGCCTATGGTTATAGGCGTAGGTATCGGCGGTAATTTTGAGCACTGCGCTTATCTTGCCAAAAAAGCTTTATGCCGTGATACTGCTGTGAGAAATCCTAAAAAGCTTTACAAGGATCTGGAGGACAAAATGCTTGAGCAAATCAACAAGCTGGGTATCGGTCCTCAGGGATTCGGCGGCAAAATTACTGCTCTGTGTGTAAATATTGAACAAGCGCCTACTCATATTGCAGGTCTGCCTGTTGCTGTGAATATAGGGTGTCATGTGACAAGACATGCGTCGGCTTTAATATAAGGTCTTTTACATTCTATTTTCTGTTTACTTTCTTGTCGAGCCTTATGAAACAAGTTCTATTGTACTAAAGACGAATTAAAAGTTTTTTGTTTACTTTTTTTCAAAATCTTTTTCTTTTATTTTCTGCAAAATTAACTTTGCGAGTCTTTAAAAAGAAAATCAAGTCAATAAAATTCGGCATAAAAGTTTTTTGTTTACTTTATTTCAAAATCTTTTTCTTTTATTTTCTGCAAAATTAACTTTGCGAGTCTTTAAAAAGAAAATCAAGTCAATAAAATTCGGCATAAAAGTTTTTTGCTTACTTTTTTTCAAAAAAGTAAGGACGCTTTTTAAGCGTCCTTTTTTTAATGTTTAGCAGTTCTTGAAAGCCATGCATTTGCGAGATCCAAAGCCTCGTACAGACTTTCTTTTTCGCTTGTTTTAGTAACTGCCTGATTAGGCGGCAGCGTCAGGTCGGTAGACATCTGATATACTTTTATTTTGCTTGCGACATCTATATCATGTACTTTCTTTTTATTAAGAATTTTCAGCATTACGACATAATCATCCGACATATTGCCGTAATATATAACATCTTCATGTC
Source organism: Porcipelethomonas ammoniilytica (assembly GCF_025567485.1). Taxonomy (NCBI): domain Bacteria; kingdom Bacillati; phylum Bacillota; class Clostridia; order Eubacteriales; family Oscillospiraceae; genus Porcipelethomonas; species Porcipelethomonas ammoniilytica. The sequence continues at coordinate 7,165 of NZ_JAOQKH010000009.1, forward strand.
TTACAAGAGGAAATCCCTTGTATGTAAAAAAGCTTTTATCCATTGTAACCCTCCTTTTGTATACATTATTTTAATTATATCAAAGTTCTTACGTAATTTTTGTCGCATTACGTTACCAGTTCATAACAAATTCTTCGCTTGTGTCAAACTTGGACAGATTTTCGATCAGCAGATCGACATATGCGGTACGGCATTTGAAACACGGTACACCGTTTACACTAATAAGTGTTTTTTTGCCTTCGGACTTGTAGAATTCAACAGTCTGCTTTGTATTGCCGTCCTGGGTTTCAAGATAAACTGTAACCATAGGTTCTCCCTGGGGTTCTTCATCAATTATAAACTCTTCGGCTGAAGTTTTAAGCAGGAACGTATAGAAGGTACGGAATCTTTCCGTATCGCATTCAACACCGTTCTTAACTGCCTTGTAATCATCTTCGGAAGTTCCGCTGCCTTCAAAACTTACCGTTTCTCCGCCTTGAACGCTTATATCAAGCTTGCCGATATCCCAAACAAGAGTACCGAATACCATTTTTGAAGTGATATCTCCCGGCTGAAGGTCTGCCCAGCATAAATTTTCTTTGCTGACAGCATATATTACATCGTTATCATTGAACATTGCAGGATAATATTTTACGCCGTCAATGTCCATTTCATTTCCAAGCTTTAACGTATAGCTGTCGCCGTCCTGAGTTTTCATTTTAACTGTACAGAAAGGATCGTCGAGACCTGCCGATTTGATTTCTGTTTCTGACGGATGTGCGGCTATTACCGAATAAGCGCTGAGTCCGAAAAATCCGTTTACTGCGTTCTGGGATTTTTCAACGTCAAGATATGCAAATACAGGCTCTGTCATATAATGAGTCGAAAGAGTACCGCTCTTAGTATCGTCGTCATCGGTAGATTTATCATATTCCAGAACAATATCATAATCCAGATCGCTGCGGCTTATAGAAACTGTATCTACCGTGGGATTATTTCCGTCGGAGGAGTTTGCCAGAAGAGTTGTCGATACAAAGGAAGTTGCTGAATTTGCAAATACGCTTACGTTTGAAGTGGAAACCAGATAAACTGTATTTTCACCCTCAGCCATACAATATGTTTTACCGCTTTCAGGGGATTCGTTTCCTATAAGAAGCGTTTTGGTTTCAGCGTTTGATTTGACAGTAACCTTTGCCTGAGGATTAGTCAGACCGTATTTGTCTAAATCTGACGCATTTTCTTCCACGGTCGATTCTGACGATAAAGCCGCAGAACTGTTTAAAATTGAGGAAGTCAGGGTATAATTTATATCAAGATCCTCAAGACCTTTTATCGTAAGCGTTACCGTACCGTCCTCAGCCGGCTTGCCGACGGGAAGTGCTTCAAAGCCGCCACCGGCATTTTCAGCGGAAACTGATATTATATCAGCTTTTTCAAAGCTGAACAGTTCTGTGGGAACAGATATAGAATTTTCAGCAATTGATGAAGTGGAAGAATTTCCAGAATCTTCGTTGGCTCCTGTAAGCATCAGAACTGCATATCCGCCGCCGGCAATGACTAATGCGGCAGTACATGCCAGAACGGCTTTGATATTTTTTTTCATCGGTTTCTTCTCCTTATAAATACAACAATACCGCATATTACTACTATAATAGGTATTACAAACATTACAACTCTGCGGATTGCGGCAGCTTGTGAAACGGTAATATCAATTGTTTCAGAACCAAGATTCTTTTCGGCTATAATTACTGAATTTTCCTTGCCGCAGATTTTATTTACGGCGTTCATAATAAATTCAGCATTATTATAAGTTGAACCTGTTGTAAGGCGTGTATCGATCATTGACGCACCGCCGATTACCAGCATGTTGTTGGTGTGTGTCACATTTTCGCTGTCGGTATTGGACTTGGTAGCAAGTGCCATAACTACGTTTGAACCTTTTTCAGCATTTGAAGCGTCAAATTCTTCAGTTTCTTCTGTTGCCTGAGTTGTATCCTCAGATTCTGATGATTCACCGTTTAAATCAAGCTGAGAACTGTCGTCTGCTTCGGTGAGATTCAGCGGATAGAGCAAAGAAGATTCAGAGCTTGAAAGAAGCGCTGTTGTAGTTCTGTCAACATTGGCGTCGAAAAGAAGATTAATGTTTCGTGTCATAGGCGCTATTATCGGCAGCTTTGTATTTGACAGTCCTTCACTGAATGTTTCGTCGGAAGCCGTTACAATCGGAGCTTTAAGAGCCTGATTCATATCCATTGTGTTTCTTACTACGTTAACCTGCTGAGTCATTTTATCTTCAGATTCAATGACCTGATTTCCTCCCACTTCAATTCCCCAGATTTCAAGGAATTCGTCAATATTCGGAGTTTTGCGCTGTGACGTATCTGCAATATATATCAGGTTTTTATCAAGGTTTCCGCCGTTATAGAGAAAATCTTCAAGCTTTTTTATACTGTCTTCCGGAATATCGGTAGCGGGCGCCGGAAGTACCACAAGGTCGTAATCCTCCGGTGAAATTTCGTCTGCAATAATATCGGTAAATACCAGTTCGTATCCGTTTTTGGTCATAAGCTCGGCAAAGGTTGTTATTGCAGAAACTGTTTCACTTCCGAAAATTGCGGAACCGTTATATTTTGTAATAAATGCCGCCGTTTTGGGATTCGCGTCTGTAACGCTCATAATCGCCGACAAAAGCTCCTGTTCGCCTTTATATCCGGAAAGAGCCGAGGTACCGTAATATGAATTTGTTGTGTAGGCAAACAGCTCCTGGGTTACTGACAGTACCTTAACTCTGTCACCGGAGGCTATAACTATATTATCCATTGAGATAGTGCCGTTATAGTTAGCGGCATATTTATTTACAGCGTCGGGATTCTTGGTTGTATCATAAAAATTGTAGGTAATATGATCGGAATACTGGACTAATTTGTTCAGAGTTTCAAGAACCATTTTATAATATGTATTACTGTGGTAATTTGATTCGTTATCAAATACGGCAATTTCGACGTCTTTATCTATTGAGCTTACATAATCAATAGTCTGTTGTGAAATGTCATAGTATTTTTCCGGCGTCAGGTCAAGCTTCAGACCCTTTCTTTCTGTAAGAATACCTGCGATCAGATTTATAAAGACAATAACGGCAATAAATACGACTGTTATTACAGTTGCAACAGAACCGTATTTCAGTTTCTTTTTATTAAAAGACTTTTTTTTCTTTGGTTCTTTAGCTGTTTCTTTACTCATTTTTGTTATCCTCCTTAACTCCAGCGTCTCTTTTCAAATACCCTGACAGTCAGGAAATTGAATATTACAGCAGTACTGATATAGAACAGTACGCTTGAAAGATTGAATATTCCGCATGTAAATTCATAGTACTTATTGTAAAATGAAATTGAATTCAGGAAATCAGTTATAAAATCAATGCTTATGTAGTTTGTCAGAATATCAACCAGGCATAAAAACAACAGACTGCAAATGCCGCCTACTGCCGCTACCACCTGATTTTCTGTCAGTGAGGAAATAAACATTCCGATTGCGATAAACGCAGCGCCTAAAAGAATCAGAGCCAGATAATTTGAAAACAGGATTCCCCAGTCAACAGAACCGAAATAGCTTATGATAAGAGCATAGATAAGTACAATACTTACTCCGAATATGTACATTAAAATTGTAGCAAAGTATTTTCCGAGAACTATTCCTCCCAGTCCTACTGGAGCGGTCAGAAGTCCTTGTTCGGTTTTCTGTTTCTTTTCTTCGCTGAAGGATTTCATGGTAAGAATAGGAATCAGAAAAATTATTACTGCAAAAAGCATTGAAAACATTCCCGACATATCAGTTGTGCTTGACGACAGGGTATACATGTAAAAGAATAATCCTGCTAAAAGATAAAATACAGCCAGAAATACATAGGCTATACCCGATGTGAAAAATGCTCCAAGCTCTCGTCTGAAAATTGCGCTCATTGCTTTTTACCTCCGTCCGTTTCTTTAAGTTTGTTCAGATGCGGTTCAATACCCTCGCCCATAGTTATTTTCAGGAAGATATCTTCAAGGGTAAGTTCGCTGGACTTCATAAGCAGAATTGCCCAGCCGTGCTCCTGAACGACCTTATTTACTTCACGGCGGAGATCGGTACCTTCCTCCGCTTCCATTTCATATTCATATACTCCCGGTTCTCGTTCCATGTCTGCTCTTACATATTTTATACCCGGGATTTTTCTGAGTTCATAAAGAATCTCGTCTTTTTTGCCTTCAATACGGACAATAAGACGATGGTCGGCTGAAATTTTCTTTGAAAGATTGTCAGCAGTATCGTCTGCGGCAATTTCACCCTTGTTAATGATAATAACCCTGTCGCATACCGCCTGGATTTCAGAAAGTATGTGCGATGAAAGAATAACGGTATGAGTTCTTCCGAGTTTTTTTATAAGATTACGGATTTCTATTATCTGTTTCGGATCAAGACCTACTGTTGGTTCGTCCAGTACCAGAACCGGCGGATTGCCGATCAATGCCTGAGCCAGTCCTACACGCTGCTTGTATCCCTTTGAAAGATGCTTTATAATACGGTCTTTTACATCCGTGACTTTACAAAGCTCGCAGATATCTGATAAATGTGCCTTTCTGGGCAGCTTGCATTTTTTCAGATCAAAAATAAAATTTAAATAAGACTTTACAGTCATATCAATATAAAGGGGCGGTATTTCCGGAAGATAACCTATGTTTGCCTTTGCTTTTATAGGATCGTCTAAAATATCGATCCCGTTGATAAGCGCCGTACCGGAAGTTGAAGAGATATATCCCGTCAGCATATTCATTGTTGTGGATTTTCCGGCGCCGTTAGGTCCTAAAAAACCGAGAATTTCACCGTCCTCAACCGTAAAGCTGATATCATTTACAGCTATTTTGTCACCATAGTGTTTAGTGAGATTCCTGACTTCTATCATTTAAAGTATAACCTCCTTATATTATGCGGCTTATCCGCAGATTATAATTATAGTAATATAATGTGACAGTACAGTGAAAACATTATGAAAGCTTTTCTATACCTTTGCGGATTCGTGCAAGCGATTCTTCTTTTCCTAAAACAGCACAAAGTTCGACGCCGCCGCCGGGGGTAAACTGCTTGCCTGAAACGGCAGTACGTACAGGCCACAGAAGCCAGCCGTTTTTTACTTCAAGTTTAGCAATAAGGTCAAAGAGCGCTTTGTGAATACTTTCAGCGTTCCAGTCCTCAAGAGCCTCGAGAACAGGCAGTACAGCCTTTAAAGCTTCTAAGGAAGTTTCTTCATTTGTTTTCATCTTTTTGTGGCAGTACATTGAATTATCATAATCGGGAAGCTCATCAATAAAATCAACCATTTCAGGAACATCGTTGAAAACTTCCGTTCTGGTCTGGAGTATTGAAGCCAGCAGAGGAAGATCAATGTCTTCTCTTTTTACTGACTGTCTTATATAAGGAGTTACGTGTTCTAAAAACTTTTCCGGAGTCATTCTTTTAATATGTGCCGCATTTACTGCTCTGAGCTTTACAGGATCGAATATCGCCGGAGACTTTGAAATACCGCTTATGTCAAAATGTTCGGCAAGCTCGTCAAGAGTGAAAATTTCCTCTTCGCCCTTTGGCGCCCAGCCTAAGAGTGCGATAAAGTTTACGACTGCTTCCGGAAGAAATCCCTTAGCGATTATATCTTCAAACGAAGCATCGCCGTTTCTCTTGGAAAGCTTTGTAGTCTGGTCCTTCATAACAGGGGAACAGTGAATATAAACGGGTACGTCCCAGCCGAATGCTTCGTACAGCAGATTGTATTTAGGCGTTGAGGAAAGATATTCGTTGCCTCTTACAACGTGAGTTATTCCCATGGTATGGTCGTCTACAACGTTTGCAAAATTGTAGGTCGGCATACCGTCCGTCTTGATGAGTATCTGGTCGTCGAGGGTCGAATTTTCAACAGTGATATCGCCGTAAATCTCATCATGGAATGTTGTAGTACCCTCAAGCGGCATTTTTTGTCTTATAACGTAAGGTACTCCGGCAGCAAGCTTTTCCTCGATCTCTTCCTTTGAAAGATTGCGGCAGTGCCTGTCATACATTGGAGCGATATGTGAAGCCTCCTGAATTTTTCTGACTTCGTCAAGTCTGTCTTTGTCGCAGAAGCAGTAATATGCATGACCGCTTTCAACTAGCTTTAAAGCGTAGTCCTTGAACATACCCATTCTTTCAGACTGAACGTAAGGACCGTATTCACCGCCTACGTCAGGACCCTCGTCCCATTTAAGACCCGCTTTTTTTAAGGTACTGTAAATAACGTCAACAGCTCCTTCAACGTATCTTTCCTGGTCGGTATCCTCGATTCTTAAAATGAAGCTTCCGTTATTTTTCTTTGCAATAAGATAAGTATAAAGAGCAGTTCTCAGATTTCCTATATGCATATATCCCGTAGGACTTGGTGCAAATCTGGTTCTGACTTTTTTTGCGTCTGACATTTCAATTCAATCCTTTCCTTAAAGTCTATGCAGTTCAGACATTTCCGACTGCTGTCTGACATATTCAATGTCTTTTTTTATCTGGATTTTAAGTTCATCAAGAGAGCTGAATTTTTTTTCGTCTCTGATAAATTTATTAAATCTTACTTCAATTTCTTTTCCGTATAAATTTCCGCTGAAATCCAGTATATGAGTTTCTGCAAGAGGTTTGATGTCCTTTTCGACGGTAGGCTTTACGCCTATATTTGTTATCGAGTTATAAGTTTTATTGTCAATAAGAGTAACCGTACTGTAAACTCCTCTTTTGGGTACAAGCTGTTTTTCACCGAACTGCTGATTTATAGTAGGGAAGTCAAGGGTTCGCCCGATACGGTTTCCGTCCACAACTTCTGAACAAACGGCGTACATTCCCATACCCAGAGTATAAAGCTTGTCTACCTTGCCTTCTTTCAGCATAGTTCTGAAATACTCAGAAGAATAAGCAGTACCGTTCTCACCCGTAAGACTTTCAGCAATAACCTCAAAGCTGTATTTTTCACCGAATTTCATAAGTTCGGTTACTCCCCATGCCGCATTTTTTCCGAAACGGAAATTTTCTCCGCAGACGACTGTCTTTGCATTCATTTTTCTGCAAAGTATGCGGTATGCAAACTCCTCACCGTTCATTTTGCAGATATCTGTCATTTTAGGAGAATAAGTATATTTTACGCCCATATTTTCAAGTATTTTATGCTTATAATTTTCACTGAAAATATATTCGTAATCTTTCCCGTGCTTTTGTCCGATAGACTCAACATTGAAGGTAAACACTGCCGGAACAAGTCCCTTTTCAGAACATTTAACTGCCTTTGAGATTATCAGTTTATGTCCGGCATGAACCCCGTCGAATATTCCCAGAGCAACAGCGGTCGGTTCAGGAATACTGTTGCTTTCAGTAATAAGCGTCATTTAAGCGTCACTCTCCTGACCGAGGTTTTTCAATACCCTTAAAATGTTATTTTCTATGTCTGCCTTTGCAATTCCCAGAAAAATATTTTCTGCTGAATAAACTCTATACTGTTCTTTGCCGTCAAAGCCGTCAAGCTCATTAAGTCTGAGCTTAACGCCGTTTTTGTACATTTGAGTTTTCTTACTGTTCAGTGTTAAGGACGGCAGTGCCAAAAACAGCTTTTCTGTACTTTTTATTGCAGAATCAAGTCGGTTTTCATCTCTGAGCTTTTCGATTTCCTCAAGCGTAAAACAATCATCAAGGGAAAAACCGTTGGCTTTTGTTCTCACAAGAGAAGTCATTACTGCTCCGCAGCCAAGCTTCTGTCCCATGTCATTAATGAGTGTTCGAACGTAAGTACCCTTTGAGCAGGTTATATCAATATGTCCTTCGCCTGTTTCCTCGTTAAAATCACAGATATTAAATTTGGAAACTGTTATTTCACGTGAGGGTCTGTCTACTTCTATTCCTTTTCTTGCAAGATCATAAAGTCGTTTTCCGCCGACAGATACTGCCGAATACATGGGCGGAGTCTGACTTATATTTCCTTGGAAAGCTTCAGCGTTTTTTTCAATTTCCTCTTTACTGACTGAAACAGGATATTCTTTCAGAATCTTTCCTGTGATATCCTCCGTATCGGTAACGATACCAAGTTTAAATCCTGCAAGATAGCTTTTATCCGTATCGGGAAGAATACTTATTGCTTTGGTAGCGCTTCCGGCAAAAACAGGGAGTACGCCTGTAGCCATAGGATCAAGAGTTCCGGAGTGTCCTAGCTTTTTCATCTTGAGAATTCCTCTGAGCTTTGCAATAACGTCAAAGGAGGTGAATCCTTCCGGTTTGTTTACGCAGATTATTCCGTTTAACATGATTTTATTCCCTTTGCAACGGCGTCTACAATTTGTTTTTTTACTTCGTCAAGAGTACCGTGAAGCAGACAGCCGGCAGCTTTTACATGACCGCCTCCTCCCATGGAGGCGCAGATATCCGATACGTTTGCGTTGTTAGCTGAACGCATGGAAATTTTGTAGCTGTTTTCGTCCTTTTGTTTGATGGTAACGCCTACCTCTACGCCTTCTACCTGAAGAGGTATTCCCGCAAGACCCTCAAGCTCGGACGCATCGACCTTCATTTTATTTAAGATGTCGCTGGTTACGCATATCATTGTCAGCTTGTCGTCAAGATAATATTCCATTATATCCGTTACCGCACGTTCAATTTTAAGTCTGCCCTTGCTTTTAACATCAAACATTTCACGGTTAATCTTTGCAAAATTTACAGGACAGTTTCTTTTCAGTTCTGCAACGATCTCGTGACACCGTGCGGTAGTATTTTCATACTTGAAACATCCGGTGTCTGTAGCTATACCCGTATAAATACACTTTGTTATATCTTTCGTCAGAGGAATATTCAGTATTTTTATAAGCTCATACACTACCTCGCATGCCGCAGAAGCGTCAGGGCATACAAGCGTTTTTTCAGCGTAATCAGTATTTGATATATGATGGTCAATACAGAGATTGATTTTGTCCCCGTAAATATCCTTGTATTTCCCCAGCAGATTAATATCGGCAACGTCAGCTGCAATTATAAATTTCGGTTCAAATTCCTCGTCATTGTAACCTGTTCGCATGAAATCATATCTTTTGGGTATTTCATCAGAACAAATTACTCTTGCTCTTTTGCCCAGATATTTAAGAATGTGGTAAAGAGCAGTTCCGGAGCCAGTACAGTCTCCGTCGGGACTTTGATGGATCAGTATATAAGCGTCACCGCAGTTCTTCAGCATTTCGGCGGCTTCATTAAAATCTATTTTCATAAATCTCCTCCGGTCAATACCAGAATTTCACTCCCCTTTAAGGACTTTGTTAAGCAATCAAAGTCCTCTAAGCTTTTCATTTATTTCGGCGCTGTGTTCAATGGAATCATCGGCTATGAACTTAAGCTCCGGACTTTTTCTCATAGGAAGCCTGTGAAACAGCTCCCGCTTTATAAATCCGGAGGCGCTTGTAAGTCCCTTAACGGATTCCCTTGCCTTTTCAATGCCGTCAAAACAGGAAATGTAAACCTTGCAGTGTGAGAGATCGTTTGACAGATCCACTCTGACAATGGTAATAAACTCAGCGATTCTGGGGTCTTTAAGTTCACGAAAAATCGCTGTAAGCTCTCTTTTTATGTCTTCACCCATTCTTCCAACTTTAAAACTTGACATATGAATCTCCTTTATACGGATATCCCGCAGGATTATTATTACCGAAAATTACGGTAATATTGGCTTATTATTCGCTGTATTCCTCCATAATAAATCCTTCAAAGATATCGCCTTCCTTTATATCGGCAAATCTTTCAAGACTGATTCCGCATTCATAGCCTTTAGCTACTTCTTTTGCGTCGTCTTTGAATCTCTTGAGAGAATCGATTTTATCCTCTGCAACGACTATGCCGTCACGTACAACTCTTATTTCACAATTTCTTGTGATCTTACCGTCTGTAATATATGAACCGGCAACTGCTCCGACGTTTGAGATCTTATAAACCTGTCTTACCTCAGCCTTACCCAGAATAACTTCTCTGAATTTCGGCGCTAACATGCCCTTCATAGCAGTTGTGATTTCTTCGATTGCGTCATAGATGATCCTGTAAAGTCTTATGTCGACGCCGTCACGCTTAGCGCTTTCTTCTGCCACAGGATCAGGACGAACATTGAATCCGACAATGATAGCGTTTGAAGCGGAAGCCAGCATAACGTCGCCTTCCGAAACAGCACCTACGCCGCCGTGAATGACTTTTACTCTTACTTCTTCGTTAGAAAGCTTTTCCAATGACTGCTTAACAGCTTCAACAGAACCCTGAACGTCGGCTTTTACGATAATAGGAAGTTCTTTGACATCGCCTTGTGCGATCTGGCTGAACAGATTGTCAAGAGTAACCTTCTGTACCGCCTTGAACTGTTCCTGCTTTGCCTCATGCTTTCTCTGTTCAACAAGTTCCTTAGCAAGCTTTTCGTCTTCAACTGCGTTGAACGTATCTCCTGCGCTCGGAACTTCTGCAAGACCTGTAATTTCAACCGGAACGGACGGTCCGGCGGAATTTATTTTATTGCCGTTGTAGTCTGTCATTACACGAACCTTACCTACGGCAGTACCGGCGATAATAACATCTCCTGTCTTAAGAGTACCGTTCTGTACCAGCAATGTCGCAACAGGACCTCTGCCCTTGTCAAGTCTTGCTTCAATAACAGCGCCCTTAGCAAGTCTGTCGGGATTAGCCTTTAATTCTTTCATTTCAGCGATAAGCTGAACATCTTCAAGAAGCTCATCAATGCCTTCGCCTGTCTTTGCCGAAACAGGAACGCACATAATGTCGCCGCCCCATTCTTCAACGACCAGACCGTGTTCGGTAAGCTCCTGTTTTATTCTGTCAACATTTGCGCCTTCTTTGTCCATCTTGTTTACCGCAACCACAATTGAAACATTTGCCGCTTTGGCGTGGTTTATGGATTCGATTGTCTGAGGCATGATACCGTCGTCAGCCGCAACAACGAGTATTGCGATATCTGTGATGTCAGCACCCCTAGCTCTCATGGAAGTAAACGCTTCGTGTCCCGGAGTATCGAGGAAAGTGATCATTTTATCCTGAACCTTGACCTGATATGCACCGATATGCTGAGTAATACCGCCTGCTTCAGAGGCTGTTACATTTGCATGTCTGATTCTGTCAAGAAGCGAAGTTTTGCCGTGGTCAACGTGTCCCATAACAACGACTACAGGGCTTCTTTCTTCTGTGTTTGCATTATCGTCCTCGCTGTCGTCAATAAGACGTTCCTCGATTGTAACGATAACCTCCTTTTCAACCTTGGCTCCCATTTCATCGGCTACCAGTGCGGCAGTGTCAAAGTCGATAACTTCGTTGATCGTTGCCATAACTCCCAGACCCATAAGCTTTTTGATTACGTCTGTAGCTGTAGCTTTAAGTCTTGCAGCAAGCTCGCCGACGGTAATTTCATCAGGAATCAGTACTTTAAGCTGCTGCTTTCTTGCTCGTTCCAGTTCAAGACGGCGCAGCTTTTCAGCTTCGGTTTCTCTCTTGCTGGAGAATTTATTTTTATTTCTCTGAGCAGATTTCTGATTGATTTTCTGCTTCTTTGATGAATAGTTGTCCTTATGCTTGTTTGCCGGAGCAATCTGTTCATATCTTTCGTTGTATTTGTCAAGGTTTACATATGAACCTCTTGTATCGACAGTTCTTCTGTTACTTTCTGTTGTTGTTTCAACGGTCATTGACATAGCAGTACCGATTTTTTGTTTTTCGCCGTGTTTCTGAGGTTTCGGCTGCTGTTTGGCTTGCTTTTTATTCTGAACCGGCTTTTCCGGTCTTTTGAATTTATCAGCTTTCTTTTCAGCATCAGATTTTTCAGTGATTTTTTTCTCTGCCGATTTTTCAGTCTTAGGAACTGAAACTGCTTCCTTCTTACTTTCAGCCGGTTTGATTTCTTTCTTAGCCTTTGGTGTCTCGTTATTAGGTTCGGTTTTCTTTGCTGCTTTTTCTTTTTTCGGTTTTTCCTTTTTTACGGCAGGCTTTTTTACTTCTTCAGCAGGTTTTTCTTCTATCGGCTTATTTTTGGATTCAAAATAAGCATTAAAATCCTTCACCTGGTTATTCTGTGAATAATGCTCCAGTATATAATTTAATTCTTCTGCCGAAAGAGATGTTGTATTCTTTCTCTTTGTACCGTCGTATTTTTCCATCAGATCTATAATTTCCTGATTTTCAATCTTTAGGTCTCTGGCAGCCTCAGCAAGCTTTATCTTTTTGGTCATAGGCGAAACCCTCCTGTTATTAATTATTTAATCTATATAAACGCAAAACCTTACGGTTCATCGTTGTCTTTTTTTGACGTTCTTTTAGTGCGTCCTTGAATCAGTGTTCCAAGTTCACTGAATCTCTTTCCAAATCCGAAATCAGTCACAGCGGCGACTACAACTTTCTTACCGAGTAAGGTGTGCATATCGACGGAATCCATATCAATACCGATAATATCAGTGTTTGAATTTCCACAGAAATATTTAATTTCCTTAAGCGTTTTCTGTGAAATATCTTCCGATACGAGAACACATGAAACATCGCCTTCTGTAACAGCGTCCTTTACTGCGTCAAATCCAATGATCAGTCTGCCTGCTTTGCGGCATATAGAGAGCAGATTAACGGTTTTCTGCTGTGAGTTCATTCTCCATCACCTCATAAACACTTTCATCTATTTTGCAGGAAAGACTTTTTTCGAATCTCCGCGCTTTTTTTGCTTTCCGGAAACAATCTGCATTACGGCAGATGTATGCGCCTCTTCCGGATTTTTTTCCGGTAAAGTCAAGGGAAACTTCTCCCTCTGATGATTTTACGATTCTTATCAGATCCCTCTTTGGCTTCATTTCATTGCAGCCAAGACACATTCTGAGGGGTATTTTTTTTGTTTTCATAAACCTACCACCTTAAAATTTTTTATTCGTCAGCGGGTTGGGGTTCAGAAGTTTTGTCTGCAATTTCCATTTCGGGTTTTATATCAATTTTATATCCTGTAAGCTTAGCAGCAAGCTTAGCGTTCTGACCTCTGTTGCCGATAGCCAGCGAAAGCTGATCGTTAGGAACGATAACCGAACATTCTTTAAGTTCGCCTTCAGATACTTTAACGCTTAAAACCTTTGCGGGAGCAAGTGCTCTTGCAATAAATTCAGCGGGATCGTCACTGTAAGTAATAATATCAATTTTTTCACCGTTAAGTTCATTTACAATTGCTTGTATTCTGGTTCTCTTAGGACCTATGCACGCTCCAACTGCATCGACGTTTTCATCTCTTGAGTATACTGCGATTTTTGTTCGTGCTCCGGCTTCTCTTGATATGGACTTTATTTCAACAATGCCGTCGTATATTTCCGGCACCTCAAGTTCGAAGAGTCTTTTTACAAGATCCCTGTGAGCTCTTGAAATTTTTATTATAGGCTTTTTAGACCTGTTTGCAATACCTGTAACAAAAACCTTTATCTTGTCGCCTTCCTTGAAATGTTCTCCTGGAATCTGCTCGTTTCTGAAAAGATAAAGTTCTGTTTTGTCATAAATTACGGTGATTGCGCCGCTTCCAGGTTCAACCTGGGAAACCGTTGCGGTAATGCATTCATTTTCCTTATCCTGAAATTGATTAAGTATGTTTTCACGATTGATTTCTCTCAGATCGCCCTTGATCGACTGTTTGGCAGACTGGGCAGCTGCTCTGCCGAATTTTCCGGCATCCAGAGGATAGTCTACAGTACCTCCCACGTAAGCTGCCGGATCAATTGTCCTTGCTTCGTCAATATTGATTTCATTGTAGTCGATAGGCTCGTCGTCCACCACTGTTTTGATCATAAACATATCAAATTTTTTTGTCTGCGGATCAATATCCACGCGTATATTGTCTTCACAGTCGGGGTAAGCTTTTCGGATTGCCTTCAGCAGTGCGGACTTGACCTTTTCCACAATTATTTCAGTATCGACGCTGTTTTCGCTTCCCAGAAGGGACAGCGCTTCAAAAAAACCGTTGTTCATTTTCTGTTTATTCCTCCGTTTATTTATAAATAATCATTAAAATCGTCATATAATTTTATGTGTGCAATATCTGCAAGAGGAATTTCTTTTGTTCCTCTGTCGTCTCCTCCGGTATTTACCGGAAATGAAAGCATTACCTTTTCCTTGTCAAAGCCGGAAAGCTCCGCAATAAAATCTTTAACGCCTTCTATAGGTCTTATCATTTTAACAGTTACAAGCTTTCCGCAGCTTGCTTCAAAATGCGATTGCCTTAAGAGTTCTCTTTCAATTCCCGCAGAACCGACTTCAAGAAAGTATCCCTGTTTAATAGGGTCTTTTTCGTCCAGCAGATCGCTTAATGGACGGCTTAAAGCTTCGCAGTCGTCAATAGTAACGCCCGAATCCTTGTCGATAAAAACTCTCAGATACCATGAAGCGCCTTCTTTTTCAAAGCGTACGTCCCATATCCGGAGTCCTTTTTCATGGGCAATGGGTTCGGCAAGACTGTGAACCAACTGTTCGGTTGTACCGAATTTTTTTATTTTCATAATTCAATTCTCCCATATACATAAGAAAGACCGGAAATTTCCGGTCTTTAGCTTACTTTATACATACTACTTAGTATTATACCACAATATTCCTGAAAAATCAAGTGTTTTAATAAATTTTTTTACTCGTCCTTCAAAAATATCAATTATATTTTTCAATTTCCGTATCGGCGGTTTTCTTTAATGAATCTCTCAGCTCTTCCCACGTTGACGGAGCATCGGAGTAACCGGCTATAATAGCGTTGTAAAGATTGTTTATAATACCTCTGGTATCATAATTAAGGGTTTCGCCGTACATAACGTTTCCCATACCGCAGCCTAAGTCAATAACGGGAGTAATGTTTTCACAGTTTATCATTTCCTGCCAGAAGTCATATTGTTCTTCCGTTAAAGTTTTGGTTACGGTGCCGTCAAAATCCTTGACAGGTTCAAGAGCCTGTTTTTTTGCGGCTTCCGTATATTTTTCTTCTGTTGCCGCAATTCGTTCGCATTTTATGTACGCTGCGACAGCTTCGCCCTTGTCGGAATTTGCAGCAAGCATTTTGGCTGAAATATCAGCCGACATGTAATATTCGTCCTGTCCTGACATTTTCGGGAACGGCACCATAAACAAATCAGCGTCCGGATTTTCAGCGTTTGATTCAGCCAGCGCCCACGGAGCTATTCCTAAGAAAAGTAAGGATTCGTCAGTAGGAAAGCGGCTGTACCATAAATCGTCATATAGATCGCTTACTTTATCAATTATTTTTCCCGCTTCAGAAAGTTCCTTGCTGTCCATATTATTTGTAAATTTTGTACCGTCGTAATTAACAAAAGGCTGACCTGTTGACTGCATAATTCCCTGTCCGACCCATGCGCCTGCGCAGCCGTATCTGGAATCGCCTCCGTCAACGAAGCTTTCCATCATTTCAAGCATTTTATCGTAAGTCCATTCGCCTTTTTTATAGAGTTCATAGGGATCGTCAAATTTTTCGTCTTTCATCATTTTTCTGCTGTAAATAAGGCATACCGGATTGGTTATTCCGGCAGGCACTGCATAATGATTACCATTTATAGCAAGCTTGTCTGCAAGTTCTTTTGTACCTGACCATAGCTCGTCGTTAAAGTCTATATAGTCGTCAAGAGGCTGAAACAGATTTTTGGCAGTACCCTGCGGCAGTGCGGACGGATCATACGGAAACATATCAACAGGTTCTCCGCCCAGAATACGTTTTTCCAGATCTTCATATTTTTTATCTTCAGTCGTTGGGATCCATTCGATCTCAGCGCCGTATACGTCTTCAAAAAGAGTGAGGGCAATACTTCTATTGTTTCCGCCGTCGGGATTCAGGTCATAATCGGACAGCCAATAAACGGTTTGTCCTTCAATGCCGGAGGTTTCTTCAGCAGCGGAGGTTTCCGCTGTGCTTTCTTCGGATACGCTTTCGCTTTTTTCAGAGTCCTTGTCTCCGTTGCATGCCGCAGCGCTGCCAAGAGCGGCAATTGCAAGTAAAATTGTTAATAATCTCTTTAACTTCATTTGTTCTGCACCTCTGTTATAATTTTTATATATTCTATTTAATTATATACAATCTTTGCTTTTATGTCAAGTATATTTATTTTCTGTCATTATTGAATTCCAGATAAAAACAAGAAACCGTCCGTTACGGACGGTTTGTTTTATCAGTGATGACATTCCTCACATTCGCCTATTTCCCCGACAATAGGAGTAGGATCAACGCCCTGCCTTGTGTAGTAGTCGGCAAGAGCGGACTTTATAGCCTGTTCTGCGAGTACGGAGCAGTGCAGCTTAACTGCCGGAAGTCCGTCAAGAGCCTCGACAACGGCTTTGTTTGTAAGCTTTAGAGCGTCGTCTATTGACTTGCCTTTTATAAGTTCAGTAGCCATAGAAGATGTTGCAACAGCTGCACCGCAGCCGAAAGTCTTGAACTTTACATCGGAAATAATTCCATCGTCCACTTTTATATACATTTTCATAATGTCTCCGCATTTAGCGTTGCCCACTTCTCCTACGCCGTCTGCGTTTTCAATTTCTCCAACATTTCTTGGATTTGAGAAATGATCAAGTACTTTTTCACTATATAACATTTTAAATTCCTCCAAATCATAACTGTTTATCAGACTGTTTCTTCTTTACATATTCTTTCCCAAAGAGGGGACATGTCTCTTAGCCTTTTAACTACTTTCGGTACGACCTCAAGAATATAGTCGATATCCTCATCGGTCGTCTCGTCTCCGATTGAAAGACGCAGAGAACCGTGAGCCACCTCGTGTTTTAATCCCAGAGCCAGAAGAACATGGGACGGATCAAGGGAACCTGATGTGCAGGCAGAACCAGATGAAGCGCATATACCGTTTAAGTCAAGCATAAGAAGCAGGCTTTCGCCTTCAACTCCTTCGATTGAAATATTAACGGTACCCGGAAGTCGTTTTACGGGATCACCGTTTAATCGGGTACGGGGAAGCTTAAGAATACCTTCAATAAGTCTGTCACGCTGTTTTGCTGTTTTTTCTGCTCTTTTTTCAATATCCGTACTGGCAATTTCCATTGCCTTTGCAAATCCGGCGATTGCGGGGAGATTTTCTGTTCCGGCACGTCTGTTTCTTTCCTGTGCGCCGCCGAAAATCAAGTTCGTTACAGGAATACCTTTTCTCACATACAGTGCGCCGATTCCTTTCTGAGCGTGTATTTTATGACCTGAAAGGGAAAGCATGTCGATTCCCTGAGCATGAACGTCTATTTTCACATGTCCCATAGCCTGAACTGCGTCGGTATGGAACAAAACGCCTTTTTCACGGCATACTGCGGCAATTTCTTCAACAGGCTGGATCGTTCCGATCTCATTGTTGGCGTACATAATGGTAACAAGCGCAGTATCTTCACGGATCGCATTTTTTACGTCCTCTGTTTTTACGATCCCGTTTTCATATACGGGCAGATATGTTACTTCAAAGCCCAGTTTTTCAAGTGCCTGACATGTATGGAGTACAGCGTGATGTTCAAAGACTGATGTAACGATATGTTTTTTGCCTTTTGCGGCAAGTCTTTCGCATACGGAACGGATAGCCCAGTTATCAGATTCCGAACCGCAGCTTGTAAAATATATTTCAGAGGTTTCTGCACCGATTGCTTTTGCTACGGTTTCTCTTGCAGTTTCAAGAGCTTTTTTAGCGCTTCTTCCAAGAGCGTAAATACTTGAAGCGTTGCCATATTCCTCGGTAAAGTACGGCATCATAACGTCCAACACCGGTTTTGAAACCTTTGTTGTAGCAGCATTGTCCGCATACACAAATCTTTTTTCCATTGAATTTCCCTTCCTTTTTATGCGTTAAGATCACGCTGAATAACTGCCAGCTGATCGCATCTTTCATTTTCCGGATGTCCGGCATGTCCTTTGACCCAGACAAAATTAACTTTATGTTTTTCCAGGAGCGGCAGAAGCTGTTTCCACAGATCCACATTAAGCGCAGGCTTTTTATCTGATTTTATCCATCCCTTTTTCTGCCAGCCGTAGACCCATCCTTTTGTAATACTGTCAACAACGTATTTGCTGTCAGTAGTGAGTGTTACCTCGCAGGGCTCTTTTAAAGCAGACAAGCCGGTAATAACTCCTGTAAGCTCCATACGGTTGTTGGTCGTTTCATGTTCTCCTCCGGAAAGTTCTTTTGTGTGTTCTCCGAAGCGAAGTATTACTCCGTATCCGCCCGGACCTGGATTGCCGCTGCATGCGCCGTCTGTAAAAATTTCTACTTTTTTAATTATGTCCACCGCCGTTCCGCTGTAAATTGAAACGTATTTTCTAATATTGTATAATTATACCCCATTTGCGTTGTTTTAGCAAATTTGTTAACCCAATGCAACACTTACTTTTTTGAAAAAAAGTAAGCAAAAAACTTTTATTCCGTCTTTAGTACAATAGAACTTGTTTCATAAGGCTCGACAGGCAAGTAAACAGAGGGTTGAGGAAAAATTTTGAAAAAAAGTAAGCAAAAAACTTTTATTCCGTCTTTAGTACAATAGAACTTGTTTCATAAGGCTCGACAGGCAAATAAACAGAGGATTGAGGAAAAATTTTGAAAAAAAGTAAGCAAAAAACTTTAATGCCGAATTTTTTTAATGTGAAATTGTTTCTTCAATACTCTGCGTACTTACCTGTCGTGCCTTATGAAAAATAAATCATCAGACTAAAGACGATATAAAAGTTTTTGCCAAGCTTTTTTCAAAAAGCTTGAAAAGGAACTTAAATTATGGTATAATTTATAAATACATAAAATTCTGTTGTAAATATCTAAAACGCAGGGACGTAATTTTGGTGTTAATATGTGTATAATTCACAAAAATATATTTTCCCCTTGAAACAACAGAAATTACATGATATATTAAAGTATGAACATTTTATCGGAACGGAGGTTTATTCGGTGTCGGAAAAACTGGAAAAAGGAACATTTCAGGCGATTTTACAAAAAATCACTGCAAACGAAAGCGTAATGCCGGGTGAACCGGCGATTTACCGAGTCGGCATTTGTTAAACAAAAAAGCAACTGTCCTGCGCTGAAAATACCGCAGGCTTTTTAACATACTGCAAAATGAATTTAATTTTGAAAGGATCATATTATGAAATTAACCGGCGCACAGATTATAATAGAAACCCTTGTAGAGCAAGGGTGCGACCGTGTATTCGGATATCCGGGCGGTCAGATCATAAACGTATATGACGAACTTTATAAAAATCGTGACAGAATCAGACATATAATTACAGCTCATGAGCAGGGTGCTGCCCATGCTGCTGACGGTTTTGCAAGAGCTACAGGTAAGACCGGCGTTGTTATTGCAACATCGGGTCCGGGAGCAACAAATCTTGTAACGGGTATAGCTACGGCTTATCTGGATTCTGTTCCTATGGTTGCTATTACCGGCAATGTACCATGCAATCTTTTGGGACGTGACAGCTTTCAAGAGGTTGATATCTGCGGTGTGACTTTGCCGATCACCAAGCATAATTACATAGTAAAAGACGTAACAGAGCTTGCAGATACAATAAGAGAAGCATTTAGGATTGCAAAGTCAGGACGTCCTGGACCTGTTCTGGTGGATGTGCCTAAGGACGTTCAGATAGCAGCATGTGATTTTGAAAATGCAGTTGTTGCTCCGGCTTTTGAATCGCCGAAAGCGGACAGTGAAATTATCAAAAAAGCTGCTGAAATGATAGCGGCGTCAAATAAACCTTATATTTACTGCGGAGGCGGTGTTATTTCTTCAAATGCAAGCCGTGAAGTAATGGACTTTGCTGAGCTTATCGACGCTCCTATCGGATGCAGTATGATGGGCGTTTCGGCTATCCCGACTTCAAATTCCAGATTTTTGGGAATGCAGGGTATGCATGGTCATTATGCATCTTCTATGGCTCAGGCTGAGGCAGATCTGGTAATTGCGATCGGCGCAAGATTCAGCGACAGGGCAACGGGAAATAAAGACGTTTATGTAAGAAACTGCAATATACTTCACATTGACGTTGATAATGCGGAAATTGACAAAAACATTACAAGTCAGCTCGGCATTAACGGAGACGTAAAGGAAACCTTAAGAAAGCTTATGGCAGCCGTATCTCCTGCCGATCATCCGGCGTGGATGGCTGAGATCGAAAAGCTGAAAGAAAAAGAATCCGCATGTTTACAAAAATCCGAGGTTATGACTCCTTATGACATTATTGAAACAGTAAATTCAAAAATGCCTGAGGACGCTGTAATTGCAACAGATGTAGGACAGCATCAGATGTGGGTTGCTCAGCACTATAAATTCGAAAAGCCCAGAACTTTTGTATCAAGCGGCGGTTTAGGTACTATGGGATTCGGTCTGGGAGCTGCGATCGGCTCTTACATAGCAACTGAAAAGCCTGTAGTACTGTTTACAGGTGACGGCAGTTTCGGTATGAATCTGAACGAACTTGCTACAGCTGTTTCATGTAATGCACCTGTAATCGTTGTAATTATGAACAACGGAGTACTTGGTATGGTAAGACAATGGCAGACATTGTTCTTTAACAAGCACTACTCAAATACTACCCTCTGCCGTCAGACAGATTTTGTTAAGCTGGCAGAAGCATTCGGAGCATTGGGATTCCGTGCGGAAAACACAGACGAGTTATCTAAGGCTCTTGACGATGCGATTGCCGCAAAGCGACCTGTCGTTATCGACTGCAAGATAGATAAGGATGAATTTGTACTTCCTATGCTTCCTCCTGGAGGTTCTATCGACGATATAATTACTGAAATTCACGGAGGTGAGATCTGATGACAAAATATGTATTCGGTATTCTGGTAGCCAATAAATTCGGCGTACTAACCAGAGTTTCAAGCATGTTTACCAGAAGAGGATTCAATATTGATACTCTTACTGTAGGTGAGACACAGTCTCCGGAATTTTCAAGAATAACCATCTCTATGATGGGAGACGAGTACTCTAAAACCCAGATTATTAAACAGCTCGACAAGCTTCACGATGTTAAACAGGTAGAAGTCATGGAAAGAGACGAAACCGTTACCCGTGAACTGCTTCTTATAAAAATTAAAAACGATTCCGCTACAAGACAGGATGTTCTTTCTGCGGTAGACGTATTCCGTTCAAAAATCATCGACTATTCTCCTGACGCACTTTGTGTTGAAATCACCGGAGAAAGTTCCAAAATCAACGCTTTTATTGAGCTTGTAAAGCCATACGGCATAATGGAGATGTGCCGTACAGGTCTTGTAGCTCTTGAAAGAGGCGGAAATTGTCTGGGATGTGACTGAAACTCAGATAAGTAAAACGCCCGATAAAAATCATATTATAAAAGGAGTCTTTATAATGGAAAATTCAGCAAAAGTCTTTTATCAGGAAGACTGTGATTTAAGTTTACTTTTCGGCAAGACAATCGCCGTTATCGGTTACGGAAGTCAGGGTCATGCACACGCTCTTAATGCAAAGGAATCTCTCGGCGACAACGCAAGAGTTATTATCGGTTTATATGAAGGAAGCAAGTCTTGGGATAAGGCTGTAAAGCAGGGTTTTGAAGTATTTACAGCGGCTGAAGCTGCAAAGCAGGCAGATATCATTATGATCCTTATCAATGATGAAAAGCAGGCTGCTATGTATAAGAAGGATATCGAACCAAACCTTAAGTCCGGCGATATGCTTATGTTCGCTCACGGTTTCGCTATCCACTTCGGTCAGATCGTTCCTCCGGCAGACGTTGACGTTACTATGATCGCTCCTAAGGGACCCGGTCATACAGTACGTTCAGAATATCAGGCAGGCAAGGGCGTTCCTTGCTTAGTTGCAGTAGCTCAGGACGCTACAGGCAAGGCTCAGGATATGGCTCTGGCTTACGGTCTTGCAATCGGCGGCGCAAGAGCAGGCGTACTTGAAACAACTTTCAGAACAGAAACAGAAACTGACCTCTTCGGTGAACAGGCTGTTCTCTGCGGCGGTGTATGCGCTCTTATGCAGGCAGGTTTTGAAACACTGGTTGAAGCAGGCTACGATCCAAGAAACGCTTACTTTGAATGTATCCATGAAATGAAGCTTATCGTTGACCTTATCTACCAGAGCGGTTTTGCGGGAATGAGATATTCAATTTCAAATACTGCCGAATACGGCGACTATATTACAGGTCCTAAGATCATCACAGAGGATACAAAGAAGGCTATGAAGCAGATTCTGAAAAATATTCAGGACGGTTCATTCGCTAAGGAATTCCTCCTCGACATGTCACCGGCCGGCGGTCAGGCTCACTTCAGAGCTATGAGAAAGCTTGCAGCTGAACACCCGTCTGAAAAGGTTGGCGAAGAGATCCGTAAGCTTTACAGCTGGAACAACGAAGAAGATAAGTTTATCAACAACTGATAAACTGTCAGATACATAATTAATAAATTATATATCTCCGATTGTAAATGTAATCGGACTGTGTGTGAATTACTGCTTTCCTGATTTACAAAGTCGGGAAAGCAGTTTGATTTTTTAATTATATTTTAAAGATTTTTGGATATTTATAAGATAAAACGAGGTATAAAACAATGGGTTGTAATTTTTACTGCGACGGAGTTGATAAAGCTCCTCAGCGTTCACTGTTGAATGCTCTCGGTATGACTAAAGAAGAAATGAAGCGTCCGCTTGTCGGTATCGTTTCTTCATACAATGAGATCGTACCGGGACATATGAACATAGATAAAATCGTTGACGCCGTTAAAATGGGCGTTGCTATGGCGGGAGGTACTCCTGTGGTATTTCCTGCAATCGCTGTCTGCGACGGTATTGCTATGGGTCACCAGGGAATGAAATATTCGCTTGTAACAAGAGATCTTATTGCTGATTCCACAGAATGTATGGCACTTGCTCATCATTTTGACGCACTTGTTATGGTTCCCAACTGCGATAAAAACGTACCCGGACTATTAATGGCTGCGGCAAGAGTAAACGTGCCGACAATATTCGTAAGCGGCGGTCCTATGCTGGCAGGACATGTAAAGGGTAAGAAAACAAGTCTTTCAACTATGTTTGAAACTGTAGGTTCATATGCCGCAGGCAAAATGAGTCTTGAAGACGTTGAAGAATACGAAAATAAGGCTTGTCCGACATGCGGTTCATGTTCGGGTATGTATACTGCAAATTCCATGAACTGCCTGACTGAAGTTTTAGGCATGGGACTTCGTGGAAACGGTACTGTTCCTGCGGTTTATTCCGAAAGAATCAAGCTTGCCAAGGAAGCCGGAATGGCTGTTATGGAGCTTGTAAGAAAGAATATCCGTCCTCTGGATATCATGACTGAAAAAGCTTTTCAGAATGCTCTTACTGCTGATATGGCTCTGGGCTGTTCAACTAACAGTATGCTTCACCTGCCTGCCATCGCCAATGAGTGCGGAATCAAGATTAATCTTGATATGGCTAATGAAATCAGCGCTAAAACTCCTAATCTTTGTCACCTTGCTCCGGCAGGTCATACCTACATGGAGGACTTAAACGAAGCAGGCGGCGTATACGCGGTACTCAACGAGCTTAATAAGAAGGGACTTATCAATACTGACGTTATGACTGTAACAGGTCAGACAATGGGCGAAAATATCAAGGGAGTTGTAAACAAAGATCCCGAGGTCATCAGACCTATTGATAATCCTTACAGCGAAACAGGCGGTATTGCAGTACTCAGAGGAAACCTTGCTCCTGACGCATGCGTTGTAAAGAGAAGCGCAGTTGCACCTGAAATGCTTAAGCACTCAGGTCCCGCAAAGGTTTTCAACAGCGAAGAAGAAGCTATCGAAGCTATCAAGGGCGGTAAAATCGTAAAGGGCGATGTGGTTGTAATTCGCTATGAAGGACCTTCAGGGGGTCCCGGCATGAGGGAAATGCTGTCCCCTACTTCTGCAATTGCCGGTATGGGACTTGATAAGGACGTTGCTCTTATTACCGACGGACGTTTCAGCGGTGCCACAAGAGGTGCGGCAATCGGTCACGTTTCACCGGAGGCTGTAAGCGGCGGTACTATCGCATACGTTCAGGACGGTGATATTATTTCTATCGACATTCCTAATTATTCGATAAATCTTGAAATTTCAGACGAAGAACTTGAGATAAGAAAGAAAAATACAAAGCTTCTGAAAAAGGAAAATATAACAGGTTATCTCAAGAGATATGCTTCAATGGTTTCCTCAGCGGATAAGGGAGCAATTATAAATAAATGATGAAGTTTAAAAAACTTCACTAAAATTATATTTTATTCATTTCTTGTTCCGTGACAAGAAACGAATCAAAGAAACACGTACCGCTTTCTTTTCATTTGAAAAGAAAGCTCGCAAAGAAAAAATTTTATCCGTCATACAGTTTCTGAACTAATAGGTCTCCCAATAAAAGGCAAGACGTAAAATAAAAAATTCACACCCATGTAAAATGGGTGCAGTTAAGCGGAGAACGCAAGCTGCAAAATTGCCTTAACACAGTATGTGGAGAGTACCTTGTGTGATAGTTTGAAAGGGTTACGCAGTCGTTACCTTTCTTTGCTTCTTTCTTTTGTGTGAACAAAGAAAGAAGGGTGTTTCTTTTCGTTATTTTCTTTGCACAAGCAAAGAAAATGACAAATTAAATTTCTTTATAAACTTTCTAAGAATTAAGAAAGCAGAAAAATAAAATAGAAAGAAGGCTGATATAAATGGGCATGACAATGACGCAGAAAATACTTGCGGCTCATGCGGGACTGGACAAGGTCGAAGCAGGACAGCTGATATTGGTAAACCTCGATCTGGTACTGGGCAACGACATTACATCTCCGGTTGCCATAAAGGAATTCAATAAGCTGGGCGCTGAAAACGTCTTTGACAAGAATAAGGTTACTATGGTTATGGACCACTTTGCTCCTAACAAGGACATCAAAGCAGCTGAGCAGTGTAAAATGTGCCGTGATTTCTGCGGTGAAAAGGACATTACAAACTTCTATGACGTAGGCGAAATGGGTATTGAACACGCACTGCTGCCGGAAAAAGGACTGGTCGTATCAGGTGACGCAGTGATCGGTGCGGATTCGCATACTTGTACTTACGGCGCATTGGGTGCATTCTCCACAGGCGTAGGCTCAACAGACATGGCATGCGGTATGGCAACAGGCAAAGCATGGTTTAAAGTACCGTCCGCTATAAAATTTGAACTTAAAGGCGAGCTAAATCAGTACGTTACAGGCAAGGACGTAATTTTACATATTATCGGAATGATAGGCGTTGACGGTGCTTTGTACCGTTCAATGGAATTTACCGGTGAAGGACTTCACAGTCTTTCAGTAAGCGACAGACTCTGCATGGCTAATATGGCAATTGAAGCCGGAGCTAAAAACGGTATTTTTGAAGTTGATGATAAAACTATCGAATACGTAAAGGAACACAGTGACAGAGAACCTGTTGTTTACAAGGCTGACGATGATGCTGTTTACGATGAAACATATGTAATTGATCTAAGCAAGATTAAACCGACTGTTTCCTTCCCGCATCTTCCTGAAAACACACATACAGTCGATGAAATAGACGATATTAAAATAGATCAGGTCGTTATCGGTTCATGTACAAACGGCAGACTTGAAGATTTACAGATTGCCGCTGAGATAATGAATGGTAAAAAGGTTGCAAAGAACGTAAGAACTATCATCATTCCCGCAACTCAGAAAATCTATCTTGAGGCTATGGAACAGGGACTTCTGAAAATCTTTATTGAGGCAGGTGCAGTTGTTTCAACTCCTACATGCGGACCGTGTCTGGGCGGATATATGGGTATTCTGGCTGAAGGCGAAAAGGCTGTTGCAACTACTAACCGTAACTTTGTAGGCAGAATGGGTCATATCGACTCTGAAATTTATCTTGCAAGTCCGGCCGTAGCGGCGGCTTCCGCAATTGCCGGTAAAATTGCCGAACCTAAGGAGGTACTGTAATCATGAAGTTTGAAGGAACAGTTATTAAATACGGCGACAACGTTGATACAGACGTTATTATTCCTGCAAGATACTTAAATACAAGCGACAAAAAAGAGCTTGCTTCACACTGTATGGAAGATCTTGATACAACCTTTTCAGGACGTGTAAAACAAGGTGATATTATGGTGGCAGGATTTAATTTCGGCTGCGGTTCTTCCAGAGAACACGCTCCTATTGCCATAAAGGAAAGCGGTATTTCCCTGGTAATAGCAAAAAGCTTTGCGAGAATTTTCTACAGAAACGCTATCAATATCGGTCTTGCAATACTGGAATGCCCGGAAGCAGTTGATGCAATTGAAGAAGGTCATACTGTTGAAGCCGACCTTGACAAGGGTATCATTACAGACAAAACTACAGGCAAGGAATTTAAAACAGAACCGTTCCCTGAATTTATCCAGTCGATTATAACAAACGGGGGACTGGTTGAATCAATCAAAAACGGCAGCTTTAAATAAGGAGAGACTAACAAATGGAATTTAACATAGCATTACTCAGAGGCGACGGAATCGGTCCTGAAATCGTTGACAGCGCAGTTGAAGTACTTAATAAGACGGCTGAAAAATTCGGTCATACATTTAATTTTACTCCGTATCTTATCGGCGGCGCTGCAATTGACGCTACAGGCAAGCCTTTGCCTGATGAAACTGTTGAAGGCTGTCTTGCCAGCGACAGCGTACTGCTGGGAGCAGTAGGCGGTCCTAAATGGGATAATCTTCCCGGTGACCAGCGTCCTGAAAAGGCTCTGCTTGGAATCCGTGCGGCTCTGGGACTTTTCACAAATCTTCGTCCTGCAAAGCTTTATAAGGCGTTAAAGGACTCTTGCCCGCTTCGTCCCGATATTGTTGAAAACGGCTTTGACCTTATGATGGTAAGAGAACTTACAGGCGGCATCTACTTCGGTGAAAGAGGTAGAAGAGAGGGTAAATACGGCGAAGAGGCTTACGATACGGAATGCTACAGCAAAATGGAAATTGAGCGTATTGCAAAGGTTGCCTTTGAAACTGCAAGAAAAAGAAATAAGAATGTTATCAGTATAGATAAGGCAAACGTTCTTGAAAGCTCACGTCTCTGGAGAGCTACGGTTCATGAGATCGCAAAAGACTATCCGGACGTTACCTGCACAGACATGCTGGTTGACAATGCGGCAATGCAGCTTGTAAAGAATCCGGCACAGTTTGACGTTGTTGTAACTTCAAATATGTTTGGTGATATTCTGTCTGATGAATCCTCACAGATCACAGGTTCTATCGGCATGCTGCCGTCAGCTTCACTGGGTTCGACAAAGAGGGGAATGTATGAGCCTATCCATGGTTCTGCTCCTGATATAGCAGGTCAGAACAAGGCAAATCCGATTGCTACAATACTTTCCGCTTCAATGATGCTCAGATATTCATTTGATCTTGACAAAGAAGCAGACGCTATCGACGCTGCCGTTGACAAATTCCTTGAAATGGGTTACAGAACGGCTGATCTTGCAGGAAATACAGGCGTTAAGCCGCTTTCTACAACTGAAGTTACAGCAAAGATATTAGAGCTGCTCTGATAAACGGAGGCGTATTGGTGTGAAAAACAGCTTGCAGGAGCTTCATTACAGACTTAATTCTCTGGTGATTTTCAGAGATGTAATGAACTGCCGTACTATTCAAAGTCTGGAAAGACTACTGGAAAGCCTTGAGGATAATGATACGTTAAAACAGCTCAAGGCTTATTCGGACTTTGTTTCAAATCTTTACCGTCATCATAACGATCTAAGCTCATATATTCTCACACTCATTCTTGAGGACGAAAATATTTACATGATAAGAACTGCCCACAGACTTGAAATAAGTCAAAAGATGAAGGAATGTCTGTTCAGCGAGCTTGAATCATTGCAGATGATCGCTGAAATGACTTCGTTGCAGGTAAAGGACAAAATAGCCTACGACGGATTTCTTCCGGACTGGGACAATACTTATTATGATTTCAAAAAAGAATACCTAAACAGAATTGATAATATAGAATGCTACGGCTATGGAATTTATGCAAAATATTATATGTTTATCGTCAAGGACAGCCGTATTGTTCCAGTCAAATATCCCGACGAAGTAAAGCTTTCCCAGCTTATCGGTTATGAAAAACAGCGTCAGCTGGTCATAGATAACACATTGGCTCTTATTAACGGAAAACCTGCGTCTAACGTTTTGCTGAGCGGTGACGCAGGAACAGGCAAATCCTCTTCAGTCAAGGCTATTGCCAATGAATTCCGTGATAAGGGACTGCGGATAATTGAGATACGTAAGGATCAGCTGAGGGAAATTCCCGAAATTATTGACGGTCTGAGTAAAAATCCTCTCAAATTTATTCTTTTTATTGACGACCTTTCTTTTGCAAAAGACGACGATAATTTCGGTGCTCTAAAAGCAATTCTTGAAGGTTCGGTTTCGGCAAGAGCAAATAATATTGTAATTTATGCTACCAGCAACAGACGTCATCTGGTAAAGGAATCATTTTCCGACAGGGATGGGGACGATGTTCACCGCAACGATACCGTTCAGGAGCTTATTTCACTTTCGGAAAGATTCGGATTGCGAATAACATTTTCAAAACCTAATAAATATGAATATCTTGAAATTGTAAAGGGACTTGCAAAGCTTAACAGTCTTGACATGTCCGAGGAAGAGCTTGAAAAAGAAGCGGAACGCTTCGCAGTAGGAAGAAGCGGACGTTCCGCAAGAGCGGCAAAACAGTTTATTGATAAAATGATTGCCGCACACTGAATTTAAGAATACTGCAAATGCTATGACGGGAACTTATCCGTTTTACGGTCTTACAGAAAGCTGTTTTTGATGAGATACGGCAGACACGGCTTCGGAATATTATCCTCCCTGAGCAGACGGCTGAAATCCGGTTTTAAGGAAATTAAGCTGCTCCGGTTTTCCTCCGTTAAAAAGGAAACGTATTGTCAGATACGAAAATTATTGCTTTGAAGTGGTTTAGCAGACTTATGTTCTGTCTTTAAAGCAAAATTTAAATGAAATGGATGTATTTTTTATATGCTTACTCTTGATAAAGTTTACCATGCAGGTTTTGTTCTCAAAGATGTTATAAGAAAAACCGATTTGATTCATGCACCGAAAATCAATTCCGAAAGTGATATTTATTTGAAAACTGAGAATCTTCAGATTACAGGCTCTTTTAAGGTGAGGGGAGCTTACTATAAGATATCTCAGCTGAGCGATGAAGAAAAGTCAAAGGGCGTTATTGCATGCTCTGCCGGAAATCATGCACAGGGCGTTGCTCTTGCTGCAGCTAAGAACGGAATAAAGTCTCTTATATGCCTGCCTGACGGCGCACCTATCTCCAAGGTGGAGGCAACTAAGGGATACGGCGCAGAGGTTTGTCTGGTAGAGGGTGTTTATGATGACGCATACAATAAAGCAATTCAGTTAAGGGACGAAAAGGGATACACCTTTATTCACCCTTTTGATGATGAAAACGTTATTGCAGGACAGGGTACAATCGGTCTTGAGCTTTTGGAGCAGCTGCCTGACGCTGACGCCGTTATCGTACCTGTAGGCGGCGGAGGTCTGATTTCAGGCGTTGCATTTGCAATAAAACAGTTAAGACCGGAAATAAAAATCTACGGAGTACAGGCAAGCGGCGCTCCCAGTATGGTTGAATCTCTTCAAAATGGTAAGATAGAGTGTCTTGACGATGTTGCAACTATCGCAGACGGTATTAAAGTTAAAGAGCCGGGAGAACACACATTTGAATTTTGTAAAAAATATGTAGATGAAATAGTAACAGTAAGCGATGACGAAATTTCTTCCGCTATACTGGCTCTTATCGAACAGCATAAGCTTATCTCAGAAGGAGCAGGCGCTGTATCGGTAGCGGCGGCAATGTTCAATAAAGTACCGGTTAAGGGAAAAAAGGTTATATGTCTTGTATCAGGCGGAAATATAGACGTTACTATACTTTCAAAGGTAATAAAAAGAGGACTTCTCAAATCAGGGCGTTCAGATTCTATTAATATTGAGTTGATAGACAAACCCGGACAGCTTCGTGATGTTTCAAGAATAATTGCAGATCTTGGCGGAAATGTCATTGCGATCCATCATGAAAGAGCAAGTGAAAATTCGGACATAAACGGATGCTATCTCAGAATTCTTCTTGAAACAAGAAACTTTGAACACATAACGGCTATCAGAAAAAATCTTACAGACGCCGGTTTTAAAATAGTAGAATAACATGACGGAGGTTATAAAAATGGCGGAAATTATTTATACATCAAACGCACCGGAAGCTCTTGGTCCTTATTCACAGGCAATCGTTACCGGTAATATGATTTTCACTTCAGGTCAGATAGCTATCAATCCAGCGACAAATACTGTTGAAGCTACAGATATTGAAGGACAGACAGAGCAGGTTATGAAAAATCTTGAGGCGGTGCTGACTCAGGCAGGAAGCTCCTTTGACAAGGCGGTTAAGACAACATGTTTTCTGAAAAATATGTCCGATTTTGCCGCATTTAACGGTATCTATGGAAAATATTTTACTTCAAAGCCGGCAAGAAGCTGTGTTGCAGTAAAGGAACTTCCCAAGGACGTTCTTGTTGAAGTCGAAGTTATTGCAGAAAAATAAAATATTTTAAGGCGGTCGAAAGACTGCCTTACTTTTTCACAGATTAATTATGTACGATTTAACAGCAAAAGTAACAAAAAAATAAATTATTGTGAAAAAAACACTATTTTTCTTATTGACTTATATTCGCTGAAATAGTATAATATAAAGGTATAGAATTTAAACTAATATAAATTTGGAGGGTTTTAACAATGGGCAGAGTATATAATTTCAGTGCGGGTCCTGCCGTACTTCCTGAAGAAGTATTAAAGGAAGCAGCAGACGAAATGCTTGATTATAAGGGTACAGGAATGTCTGTAATGGAAATGAGTCACCGTTCAAAGGCTTATGATGAAATTATCAAGGACGCTGAAAAGGATATCCGTGATCTTATGAATATTCCTGACAATTATAAGGTACTGTTCCTTCAGGGCGGCGCTTCTCAGCAGTTTGCAGCTGTTCCTATGAATCTTATGAAAAATAAAAAAGCAGCTTATATAGTTACAGGTCAGTGGGCTAAGAAGGCTTATCAGGAGGCACAGATTTACGGTGAAGCAGTTGCAGTTGCTTCTTCTGCTGACAAGACTTTCTCTTATATTCCGGATTGTTCCGATCTTGATATTCCGGAAGACGCTGATTATGTTTACATCTGTGAAAATAATACAATTTACGGTACAAAGTTCAAGGAACTTCCTAATACTAAGGGCAAGACTTTGGTTGCCGACGTTTCTTCATGCTTCCTTTCAGAGCCTGTTGACGTTACTAAATACGGCGTTATTTACGGCGGCGTTCAGAAGAATATCGGTCCTGCCGGCGTTGTTATCGCAATTATCCGTGAGGATCTCATCAGTGATGACGTTTTAGAGGGTACTCCTACGATGCTCAAGTGGAAAACTCAGGCTGATGCTGATTCACTTTACAATACTCCTCCGTGCTACGGTATTTATATCTGCGGTAAGGTATTCAAGTGGATCAAGAAGATGGGCGGTCTTGAAGCTATGAAGGCTCACAACGAAAAGAAGGCTGCTATCCTTTATGATTTCCTTGACCAGAGCAAGCTGTTTAAGGGTACTGTTGAACCTAAGGACAGATCTCTTATGAATGTTCCTTTTGTTACAGGCGACGCTGATCTGGATGCTAAATTTGTTAAGGAAGCAAAGGCTGCCGGTTTTGAAAATCTTAAGGGACACAGAACAGTTGGCGGTATGAGAGCTTCTATCTACAATGCAATGCCTATCGAGGGCGTTGAAAAGCTTGTTGAATTTATGAAGAAATTTGAAGCTGAAAACGCTTAACCAGCTTTTTGAAAAAAGCTGGGCAAAAACTTTTATGCCGAATGTAATTATCTTGAAATGCTTTTTAAAGACTCGCAAAGTTACTTTTGCAGAGAATTAAAGAAAAAATTGAAAAAAACTGGGCAAAAACTTTTATGCCGAATGTAATTATCATAAAATGCTTTTTAAGGACTCGCAAAGTTACTTTTGCAGAGAATTAAAGAAAAAATTGAAAAAAGCTGGGCAAAAACTTTTATGCCGAATGTAATTATCTTGAAATGCTTTTTAAAGACTCACAAAGTTACTTTTGCAGAGAATTAAAGAAAAAATTGAAAAAAACTGGGTAAAAACTTTTATACTGGGCAAACTTGATTTAAGACAGTTTCTGAAGTCTTGCAAAATTACTTTTGCAGAAAATTTATGGTTCAACAGGTAAATTATTATAAAAATAATAAGGGAGATGTTTTTTATGTACAGCATTTTAACTTTAAATAAAATTGCCGCTGTCGGTACTGATAAGTTTGACAGCAGCAAGTACACAGTAGGGGAAGAAGTTTCAAATCCTGATGCAATAATGGTTCGTTCTGCTAAGATGCACGATATGGAATTTGGTTCAAATCTTCTTGCAATTGCAAGAGCAGGTGCAGGGGTAAACAATATTCCTGTAGATAAGTGCGCTGAATCCGGTATAGTTGTTTTTAATAGTCCGGGAGCTAATGCTAACGCAGTTAAGGAACTTGCTATATGTGCGCTGCTTTTGTCTTCAAGAAAAATTACCGAAGCTGCTGCGTGGGCTGCATCTCTTAAGGGTACTCCTGACGCTCCAAAGACAGTTGAAGGCGGTAAGTCTAAATTTGCAGGTCCTGAAATCCTTGGCAAGACTTTGGGTGTTATTGGTCTGGGAGCAATTGGCGGAAAAATCGCAAACGCTGCTGTTGATCTTGGAATGAAAGTGGTTGGATATGATCCATATCTGTCAGTTAACGGCGCTCTTCATCTTGATCCGTCAGTAAAGGTTGTAACTGATATCAATGAAATATATACAGCAAGTGATTATATTACTATTCATGTTCCTTATACTCCTGACACAAAGAATACTATTGATGCTGAACAGATCGCTATGATGAAAGACGGAGTACGTCTTATCAATCTTGCAAGAGGTGAATTGATAAACAGTGAAGCAGTAGTTAAGGCTATTGCAGACGGTAAAGTTGCAAAGTATGTTACAGACTTTGCTGATGATGTTGTACTCGGCGTTGATAACGTTATTGTTCTTCCACACCTTGGAGCTTCAACTCCTGAAAGTGAAGATAATTGTGCAGTTATGGCAGCTAATGAACTTATTGATTATATTGAAAACGGAAATATCAAAAACAGTGTAAACTTCCCTAATGCGATTATGAATGCAACCGGTACAAAGGTTTGTATCCTTCATAAGAATGTTCCGACAATTATCGCTCAGATTACTTCTGCAGTTGGTGAAGCCGGTCTGAACATTGACAATATGGTTAATGCAAGTAAGAAGGATTATGCTTATACAATGCTTGACATTGCCGGTGATGTTACAGACGCTGTTGCTGATAAGATGAGTTCTGTTGACGGAATCATTAAGGTTAGGGTTATTAAGTAATGTAATGATCTCTATATAATATAAAGCCGCCGATTAATATCGACGGCTTTAATTTTATAAAGTATCTTCAAAAGTAATTTTGCGAGTTTTTAGAAAGCGCTTCCAGATAATTAAATTCGGCATAAAAGTTTTTGCAAAGCTTTTTTAGCCTTAAATTTTTATATTTATTTACTTGTCGAGCCTTATAAAAAATGTAACATTAAATTAAAGACGAAATAAAAGTTTTTGCAAAGCTTTTTTCAAAAAGCGTAAGAGAAGTCAATATTGTACAATATAGTCGTCATGATTTGCTATTGCAAAAACAGTTGGATACTGTTATACTATACATGTTATGCCGAGGATATCAGGAGCCTTTAAGCTGCTTCCTTTTCTCTCCGGGAGAGCAGCCGTATTGTTCTTTGAATTTGCGGACAAAAAGCTTGTAATTTTTTTCAAAGCCGTGATGATCTGCAATACTGCCGATAGGAAAATCTGTATTGATGACGTCGTAATAAGCATGTTCAAGACGAATGGCATAAACGTAATCCATAAAAGTCATGCCCATGTATCTTTTAAAAAACCTTGAAAAATACTCCCTGTTAAGAGCAACGATGTGTGCAGCGTCATTCAGCGAAATATTTTCGGCATAATGCTGACGGACATACTGAAGAACGACTCCAAGTCTTTGAATGTTTCTGTCAGCTTTCTCTTTCATGACAGGATCTATGCTGGTTTTGAAATTTATAACAAGATGATAAAGCAGGTTATATATAAGACTGTTAAGCATAAGCAGATATCCGCAGTCTCTTGGGGATTCATAATGCATTTTCAGTTTTGTAAGTATATTACGGATCTTTATGAAGTTACCTATTGTATTTTCTTCTGAAGTACATATACATCTTATCATGATTATATCAATATCGGGAATATTTTTTTTTATTGTTTCATAGGGTATCTGAATGAGAAGATATTTGCATGTTCCGCGGCAGACTGTTGAGTGAATAGTTTTGGAATTTACTACTGCAAACCCTCCGTTTTGAAGCTTATAATCTCTATTGTTTATATTAACTGTCATTGAACCGCTTAAAATAAAAATAACTTCAAATCCGTTGTGCCAGTGCTTAGAAACGGAATGTCCGGAAACTTCAACAATTTCAAGAAGCATACCGGTATCTGTCTGGTAATGAATCTGTTCATGGCTGTAATCTTCCATGGTTGACCTCCATAATAGAAATTCAGAATGATTTTATTTTATCATAAAAAATAAAAAATTACAATATTCAAGAAAGGATAATGCAATATGTCTATGACTAAAGAAATGACGACCGGCAAACCTTATAAACTGATTTTAAGCTTTGCTCTGCCGATGATTTTCGGTAATGTTTTTCAGCAGCTTTACAATATGGTTGATACTATTATTGTTGGAAAATATGTAGGGGTTGACGCACTTGCCGCTGTAGGTTCTACAGGCGCTATAAACTTTCTTGTAATCGGTTTTGCACTTGGAATTTGCAGCGGATTTTCCATTCCGGTGGCTCAAAGCTTTGGTGCAGGGAATCACTCACAAATGCGAAAATATGTGGCAAACTCTATATATTTAAGCGTTATTGCGTCTATTATACTGACTGTTTCAACTATGCTCCTGACCGGACCGATTCTGCGTATAACAAACACCCCTGAGGAAATTTATGATGATGCTTACCGGTATATTATAGTAATTTTTGCAGGTATTTCCGCTACAATATTTTATAATATGCTTTCCGGAATTCTTCGTGCACTGGGAGACAGTAAAACGCCGTTGGTGTTTCTGGGAATATCCTCTGTACTGAATATAATTTTAGACCTCACCTTTATTATAGTATTTAAATGGGGAGTATTTGGTGCTAGTTTTGCGACTGTTATATCTCAGGGAATTTCTGCGTTGCTGTGTCTTTTTTATACTATAAAAAATTATGATATTTTAAGATTTGATTCATTTGAGTTAAAACCGGATTTGGAAAAAATGAAAAAACTTGTTGTAATAGGAGTACCTATGGCGCTGCAATTTTCTATTACAGCTATCGGTTCTATTATTTTACAGTCTGCTGTAAATACGCTTGGTAAAACAGCAGTAGCTTCAATGACAGCTGCAATAAAGATTCAGACCGTAGCTATGGGACCTATGGAAAGCATGGGTATAACTATGGCAACCTATTGCGGACAAAACAGAGGAGCCGGAAAGTATTCGAGAATTACTGTCGGAATTGGTCAGAGTATTGCAATGACAATGGTTTATTGTGTAGCGGCATGCGCAGCAGTTTCATTCTTAGGTGGAGCGCTGACAACTTTGTTTATTGACAAAAATACGGCTGATTCTGAAAATATACAAAAAATAATTGATCTTTCAGTGTATTATTTAAGAATAAACGGTTTGTTCTATCCGTTTCTTGGAGTACTGTTTATTATCAGAAATTCACTTCAGGGCATGGGATACAGTATGCTGCCGATGCTGGCAGGAGTCAGCGAGCTTGCAGCGAGATCTCTTGTAGCGATCTTGTTTGTATCTTCAATAGGATATACAGCAGTATGTTTAGCAAGTCCGGTTGCATGGATTTTTGCAGATGTTGTTTTGCTTATTACCTATACTGTGAAGATAAAGGAACTTAAAAACGAATTGATTTTTCGTAAGCATGAAGCAGTTGTTTAAGTTCTGCATTGAATAAGTAAAGAAAACCGGACAGTTTATCTGTCCGGTTTAGTATTAAAAATACTTGTTAGATTGTACTGTCCCGATTTGTGCTGAACGCATAAACCGAGGCAGTATTATTTTAGTTTTCACATATTGATAAATCTATAAAGTATCTTCAATTGCCATTAATTCTTCTTGAGAAAAATCAGTTTTAAATACTGCCTGAAGATTTTCAGTAATTTGTTCCGGACGGCTTGCACCGATTAGAACAGTTGTGATCTTATCATCACGTAAAACCCAGGAAAGTGCCATTTGTGACAATTTCTGACCTCTGTTTGCAGCAATTTCATTAAGTTTTTTCAGTTTTTTCAAGGTATTTTCATCGGGTTGGCTTTTCATCCACGGACGGTTGGAGGAACCGGTATTTGTTTTCAGATATTTATCTGTAAGAAGACCTTGTGCAAGAGGGGAAAATACGGCAAGTCCCAAGCCGTTTTCGTAAGCGTAATCTTTGAGTCCGTCCTCTTCAATCCATCTGTTGAGCATAGAATACGAGGGTTGATTAATAATAAACGGAGTTTTCAGTTCATCAAATATTTTCTTTATTTTAGAGGTTTGTTCTGTATTATAATTTGAAATTCCTACATATAGGGCTTTTCCTTGCTTTACAGCATTATCCAGTGCAAGTGCAACTTCCTCGAGCGGTGTTTCCGGATCAAAAATATGATGATAAAAAATATCAACATAATCTAGTCCCATTCTCTTAAGAGACTGGTCAAGAGAAGCGGTAAGGTATTTACGTGAACCGTGTTTAGCTCCGTAAGGACCCGGCCACATATCGTATCCTGCCTTGGTTGAAATACAAATTTCATCACGGTAATGCCAAAGACCTCTTTTAAGAATCTTTCCGAAGTTTTCTTCTGCGGAACCGTTATATGGATTACCGTAATTATTGGCAAGGTCAAAGTGAATAATACCGTTGTCAAAAGCGGTACGGCACATATTTTCCATATTTTCCAGATTGTCGGTATGGCTGAAATTCTGCCACATTCCAAGAGATATAGGAGGCAGTTTTAATCCCCATTTTCCTACGTGTCTGTAGGGCATTTTATCGTATCTTTTTTCATTTGCAATAAACATATTCAACATCCTTTGCTCTTTTTTTATAATATTATCATAATTATATTCTGAATGTCAAGTTCACAAAAATTAAAAAATTTCATAATATAATAGTGTATGGCATAGCTATACAAAATATGCATAAGGAGGAATTAAATTTGGATTTCAGTATGTTTGATAATATTCGTTTTGAACCTGAGATGCGTAAGCATGAACCAAATGATATGCCGAATATGATGTCAAGACCCAGATTTCCGGAGCATACGCCGCTTGCAATGGCTTATGTTCCGCTTCAGCAGTGGGGTCAGACTTACGATGAAGAAAAGGCGTTTGAAAGAGGTACTATTTTCCCTGAACTGGATCTTCCATTGGCTCCTGAGGAGGGATGTTTATGAATTCTAAAGAAAAACTATTCAGAGTGATCCAGATGTATGGATTTGCACTTGATGAAATTCGTATTTATCTTGATACTCATCCTGACTGTCAGGATGGTCTGGCATACTATCATAAATATAATGAATTAAGAAAAGCTGCTGTAGAAGAATATAATAAGCTTTACGGCCCTCTTACTACTGAACAAGTGCAGAGCCGAAATAAATGGACATGGGTTCAGGAACCGTGGCCATGGGAAAGGAGCGCTAATTAATGTGGCAATATGAAAAGAAATACTTATATCCCACTTGTACATAATAATTTATAGAAAATCAATGTCTAAAAATAAATCAGAGATATCTTTTCTATAACACATTCGAACGGTTTTTTTGTAATTGATTTTGCGGATAACACTTTTTAAAAGCATATTTTTTTCTTCGGCAGTAGCCTGTTCAAAATGTTTAATCACATAATTTAATTTAGTAATAGCTTCTTCTGCAGATCGCTTTGCAGGTTCTGTGTGTGATTCAAGCAACTTAATCTGATTATTTATATTTTCAAGTTTTTCATTTAACGTTTTTGAACGTGTTAAAAAAGTATTGATATCATATACATCTTGCTCTAATAAATCGTGAAGCTTATCTAATTGTTTTTTTATTTTTTCTGACTCTGCGACTAAGAGTTTCTGTTTATCTGGCTTAATTGAGGTTTCTTTTTTAACTGTTTTTTTAGACCGTAATTCTTCCAGTTCTTTTATTCGATATCTCATTGATGACAAAACTGCTTCGTTAATATTTTCTATTTTTGAGCTTACTATTTTTCCACTGCATTGTGGATAAGTACATAGCATGTGTTCTTTTCCGTTGATTGAACGTCTCCGCATCTGGTGTCCACAATTACTACAATATAGAATTTTATTATAGTAATTTTTTAGCGATTGATCTTGCTGTAATTGCACAGCAGCATTATGAGCACGTTTAATTTGAACTTTTTCGAATACATCTTCTGGAATAATGGATTCGTGTTTTCCTTCGTATAGAGTGTCACCGCTTGATTTTGTTTGCCATCTGACTTTGCCTATATAAATTGGATTTGATAAAATTTTCTTGACACTTGGAGCTCCCCAAAGTTGGTTTTTCTGCGGTGCTATTCCCATCTTGTTAAGTTCTCTTGCAATTGCTCTACCGCCATATCCCTTAAGGTACATATCAAATATCATTTTTACTACTTCTGCGTGTTCCGGCACAACTTCGAGAGTATGCACTTTGGGTTCCGGCGTAACCTTTCGGTATCCGTATGGTTCTCGTTGACCTAAATAATTTCCTTCTTTAACAGAAGCAAGACGACCAGCTTGCATACGTCTTTTAATAGTTTTATACTCACGGCGAGACATAAAGAGAGAAAACTCAAAGTATTCTTCATCGAATTCGTTATTAGGATCATAAGTTTTAATAGGCGTTATAATTTTAGTTTCAGAGTTTTTAAATGCTTGAGCCACTATCCCTTGATCAATAGTATCGCCTCGTGCAAGACGTTCTATTTCCATAACAAGCACACCTGTGTATTTTTTTAATTCAACGTCTTGTAGCAGATACTGCATTTCTGGTCTGGATGCGATGCTGTCTCCACTTACAATTTCTTCGTATATTTTAACTATGTGCAGAGAATGCTTTTGTGCAAATTCTAAAAGAGTTTGTCGATGCCTTGCTAGTGTTTCTCCTTCACCCCTTGCTTCGGCTTCGGCATCTGTACGAGATTTTCTTAAATATATAGCGTATTGTCCGCTCATATTTTCCTCCTTTTTATGACATATTATGGATATTACAAAAATAATAATGTTATAATGCACAACTTTTGTTGTTTGAATTTAGGCATATTGTCTGTTGAAAACTAGCTGTTTATTACTGAATTATTACGTTTTGTGTCATTCACGCCAAAAACAATACCAGATACGCCAAAACTATTGCAATTGAAAAAAAGCTGAGTATAATAATAACTGTAATCCGGATTCGACAAAATTTGACGAAAGGTCGTGTTGTTATGAATTGCATTTTATCTAATAAAATTCCCCGAGATTAATCGGGGACTGCGTCTTAGTCTATATGAAGACGATTTTCAAGGGCTTCACGAAGAACCTGAGAAAAATTTAAGCCATAATGTTCTGCTTCAGCATTTAACCACGAAGGGATAGTAAGCGTTTTTTTAACAATTTTACCTTTTTGCTTTTCTCTAAATGATGGCATATATACTTCAACGAGCATTATAGTTTGATTGTTTTCAAGTTTTATTTCCGTAAAAGGCGTAGGATCTGGAATATCTTCATTATCTTGTTCCATTCCAAAAATATGAAGCATTAAAGCTTCTTTAGCATTTTTAGATGCTTCTTCAATGGTGTCGGCGCACGGTAAACAGCCTGGCAGATCAGGGAACTCAATAGAAATTCCATCATTAGAAATATCAAAAACAGCTGGGTAAATATACGTATCTTTCATATAAAACTCCTTTCATACGGGGGTTATTTGAATTTAACCCCCGATTGTTTTGAAATACTTTTTAATGTTTTTATAGGAATGTCTTTTCGTGGGTGAGTTAATGTAACTCGTCCCGATTTCTCGGGGTGCTTGAATTGGTGGTGGTCACCTTCACAATTGACCTCATACCAACCATCGGCTATAAGCATTTTCAAAACTTCTCTTGAAGAATAACTTTTCATATCCTCACCTCTTGATTATATTATACCACGTATTAAAATACGTATCAATTAGCAAAATGTACAATTATATTTTTGCTTTTTTGTGCAAAACAACATTTACTTAATAATAAAAAAATTTCCCCGACCAAGTCGGGGAGGGGTCATGATTCATAACTTGTAAGGAGCATTTTTAATTTATACTTTTAAGATGATCCATTGCCTTTAATATGGCATTCTTTACCTTAGCGGTTACATCACTTTTTTCGCTCATTATAATTCCTTCTTCTTTTAATTCATTTAGTGTTTTAAATACTTTTCTTACACCATCTGTGGTATCTATGGTTTTGTATAGTTTTTCTAAGTCGTAGTCGTCTTTAATTACTCCACTTTCAAATAATTTCCAACGTTCTTCTGAACGGAAATACTTTTTTCTTTCTTCAACAGTTTTATTTTTAAGCCAATCGCATTTAATAGTGTCCTCATTAATTCCGGCTCTTGCCTTATTACGTGCGTCAAGCTCTTTTTTCCATTTGGGTCTTGAATCTTTTATGTTTTGAGCTTTTTTATACCCGAATTTTTTGTTATATAAAGCCACTTGTGATTCATTAATGGGATTAAAATTAAAATCATAGCCTACTTGTATTCCATCATAATAGCAATAAAAAATCTTTTTTTCAGAATCAAGGAATAAATGCGTTAAATGTTTCCACCCAGTTACGAGTTTGCTTTTCCCAATTAATTTCTGATGGTTCACATCTATTAGGGCAAAAGCGCCGCTATCATCATTGTTTTCATGATTATTAGCTGTCTGACATATTGCTAGTGAATTATCAAATGAAATTGTACAGGCGTTAATGAGGGATAACGGTTGGTAAATCAATCTTGGGACAAAGTGGTCATCGGTTATAAAAAACAAATCATCAACAAAACAAGCCATAGAATAATCGTGGCTCATATTAAAATTAATTTCACTTTTTGGTTTGCTTTTAAATTTATTATATATAATTTGCCTTATTTGTTCTACATCAAAATCTTTCACATCAAAAAACATCGTTACAGTTCCTCTCTCAAACAGCTGCATATTCTTTATCAATCCTTAAACTTTCACGATACTGAGCTGCTTCCGCAACTTTTGTAAAAGTAACAGTTGCATTAAAGTTTTCTTTAACAACTTTTTCAATATCATCAAGCTTAACTTTAAAAAATTCTTTACGAGGATTTACTTTGTTCACCTGATTATTCTTAAAGGTGTTATGTAAAATTGTTTCAAGAGCAGGAGCATCCTCGCTGAAAATCATCGCATGAACATCAAATTCAAATGGTACGCTTGCATCTCCTAGTTCCTTTACTCTATCCATTGGTTCTAAACGTCTGGTCATACCAATTTTATAAACATCATCACCGAACGACCCTATATTACTTATTACATAAACGTAGCCAGCTCGTGTATTTTGTTCACGTTCGAGAACATTTTCTTTATCCGCTTCAACTTTTTTTAATTTATCTTCTAGTTCACGTATTTTATCAATATACAATTGTTTTTCTGCTTCATTGGATTTTTGCATATATCCCATAAGCTTTGCAATTTCATTTTGAAACTGTTTTTCTTCTTTTTCAATTTTTACTTTTTCCTTTTCTATTTCACGTCTGACCTTTTCTTCTTCTACCATTTGTTCACGGATAGCTTTTTGCTGCAAACGTTCCTGTTCTTTTTGATATTGATAAGCGTACATTAAATCGGCTTGTTCTAATTTTATCTCTAAAATTTTTTTAGATAAAGAGACTTTATCAGTAGAGAATAGTTTATTTAACGTTTCGAAGCAACGCATAATTTTATTTTTTGAGGAATCGATATTTTTAACTGTTAGAGCTAAAAGAATAGATGCTGTTTCGGAATTGAAGCATCTAAGCAATTGTTTTGCATCATTTTCAATTTGCTTTTTTAATTCTAATTTATCATACAAATCTATATTAACAGCTCTTCCATCTTTTATTATATCTTTTTCTCTTAAGACAGATAAGTTATACTTGCTTTTATATTCCTCTGACGTAATGTTATCTGAAATAATAAATTTAGATACTTCATACATGTATTCACCATTTAATTTATTATACTCTTCCTGTAATTTGTTTATTTCAGCATCTAATTTAGTAGCTTTTTTATTAGCTTCATTAGCAATTGTTTTAATCTCTTTTTTACAATCTTCTATAATTG
Source organism: Porcipelethomonas ammoniilytica (assembly GCF_025567485.1). Taxonomy (NCBI): domain Bacteria; kingdom Bacillati; phylum Bacillota; class Clostridia; order Eubacteriales; family Oscillospiraceae; genus Porcipelethomonas; species Porcipelethomonas ammoniilytica. The sequence continues at coordinate 49,751 of NZ_JAOQKH010000009.1, forward strand.
ATTTGGTTTTTTCATCAACAGAGTGTATTTTATTATTATATTCTTCTCTTAATTTTTCAGCGTCGTTTTTTATCTTTTCGGCTTCCTTTTTACACACTTCTGCATCATCTATCAACTGACATTTATCATATAACTGCTTGTCGTATTTAAATTGTAAAATAATTAGTACAATTACACCAACAATTAATATAATTCTAACTCCCCATGAATTAATAATCATTCCCAAAAACATTATAATCGACGTAAGTATCATTCGTAAATAAGTCGGATTTTTCATAAAGTCATACTCCTTTAATATAAAAATATATTAAAATTATACTATATGTGATAATATTTTACAATTCGCATATTACAATAATTTTTTAAGGTATTTTTAGCAAAATGTGACAATAATATTGGTAAATACACACAATATATAATGGGGGTAGATTTTATTTAGACGCTGTGCAACGTTCGTATTCTTCGTTTAGAATAAAATCAACTATCTTCTTACCATGAGGGTCTAAGATGTGATATTTAAGCAATAATTGCCTGTCGGAATCAAAAAGTCTGTTTTCATTGTTTATTTTAGCACCTTTAAATTCTTCTAAAATATTGTTTACTTTATATACATCGCATAATTTAATTAACATTTCAGCATCAGGTTGCCCTCTGTTGTTTTCCCATGCATTTACGGTTTTTCCACTTTTACCAACTAATGCTCCAACTTCATCGGCGGTTAACCCAGTATTTTCCCTTAATCTTTTTAGGGCCTTTGAAATTTGCTCTCTTCCCATATAATAACTCCTTTTAGATTATACCTATATTATATACTGTTTTTGGGTTCGTGTCAATAAAAAAATCTAAAAAAAATAGATTTTTTATTTCAAAAGCGCTTGACATTCTAAAAAACGTAGTGTATAATATAGATACAATCTAAAAAACATAGATTGAACAAAAAAAGAAAGGTCGTGAATTTATGTCTACTAATCAGATTATAGACTATTTTAATGCGTATTTAAAAAATAACGGTATTACCAAAGCGCACATAAGCAGAAAAACAGAAATACCAGCAAATACTATTTCTAAAATTTTGAGAAAAGAAAGAAGATTAATGGCTGATGAATTTCTGGAAATTTGTACGGCTATTAATATTAGCCCTGAAATTTTTAGAATTAGCGACGAAACCAAATCAGCGTAGGAGGTGAAAGATATGAAAATAACCATTGAAACAGAACCTAAAGAAATAGCCGACCTTATAGTTGCGTTACAAGGTCAGCAGATTTCTAAAGTAAAGTTCCGATTGGCTACACCTAAGAAAATAAGTGCAGAAGGGTTGTCAGCTTATATTGCCGCAGAATTGATAAATAAGGCACAGCAAGGTGATGTAAAAAGTTTAAGTATGCTTAAAGAATTGACACAGGATCAATTTGAAGAGTAAATTCTTAATATTTTTTATCAATAATTTCAGTTTTAATTACTATAAATTTTTGAAGGAGAATAAAAATATGGAACATCTTCCTATTGGTCAACAATCAATAATTAATATTGAAGACAAATCTATATTCGGACGTCCTCGTGTAGTGAGAATGTCTTTTGAACTGCCTTACCTCGATTGGTGCAGATTCGAAAATTCAGAGCTTTTTCAAAATCTGAAATCTTATCTCGAGGAACTACAAAAGCAATATATCCAGATTCCGCACCCAGAGAATTAATGTTTATTGGAAGTGTTTTAGATTCAATTACTACACTATGATATGGCTTACCGCCATGTGACCAAGTGAATTCTTCTGCAATATGTGGTCTGACATCACTATCGAAAAGTGTTTCATTAACTAAAATTTGGATACGAGTTATTGAAATTGGCATTTGTGACAGGTTGGCTATTTTAAATCGTATAATAAGTAATTCTTTATTGTTATTTCTATCAAACTCATTTAAAGCATATTTGCCAAAACAAATGGTTATCCTTCTTCGATTAGAAATGTAATGGCAAAAAACATTAATAATAGAAAGAATAAAACCAGTAATACCTATAATATCAACAATAATACTTAGCATTAATTTCACCACCCTTCTAATTCAATTATAGGATAAATGGTGAAACATGTCAATAAAAAAGAAACCGAATCAGTGTAAAGGGGAAAATGTTGGTATGCGATAAAATGCAAGGGGACAATCAATAGCAACATATTATTAAAAGAGTGAAGAATGTGATTTTAATGAAATTAAATGACGATATTGAAAAAGCGTTAGCCAAGCTGGCTGAGTAACAAAATTTAGGAGAACTTGCTAAGATTGAAGCGGCCGCTCTTAGTGCAATACAAGAAATGCTGAAAGAATAGCCGGCAGCGTAGACTGTCAGCATGTCAATCAATTATTTTTCAGTTCGGCTTCTGTTTTAGAAATGACTGATTTTAAATTTTTGGAAAGTTTATTTAGAAATTGAATACGTTCTTCTCGATTAAAGCTGACATAAAGGCTTAAAAAGTTTTTTTCGAGTTCAGTAAAGTTTGCGGTAAATGCAAGAATTTCAATTGGATCAATTTCAACTTCTGTGTTGCGCCCAAGAAGATAGTCGACAGATACATTATAAAAATCTGCTATTTTTATAAGAACATCTAAAGATGGTGTTACACTGTTTTTGTCACGTTCATATTTTTGATAAGAACTTAAACTGACTTCTAAGATTTTAGACATATCACTTTGACTTAAATTTTTTGCGGTTCGTAATTTCTTAAGTGTATCGTTAATTTTCATTTTATCACCCCTTTTGTACATATTAGCATAATTATTGCTATGTGTCAAGCGGATGAAAGGGAATCATTATTAGTTATTGTAAAAAAAGTAATTAAGAAATCATATAAAATGAAGGAGAGTGGCTTTAATGAACAAAAAAGAAGAAACTATGAGTTTATGTGACAGAACAGAAGATTATGAAATTTTAAGTGAAGAAATAATTGATGGTTTCAAAATCGCAAAACTAAAAACTCATGGCGGCGCTATTGTTAGTTGTCGAATTCCAATTCATTCACCCGAAGAACAGGCTAAATTATCAGAAAGAATTTGCGAAGCAATGATTAAATTCGTTTATCCAGACTTGGATATGTCTAAAGTAAAAAGCATGGAAGTGCAATTTTAAAAGGAAAAAACCAATGAACAATTGAAGGAAGTGAAACCAATGAGAATAAAAAAGGAATATAAAACACTGATACCGCCGTTATCGCCGGAAGAATATCAGTATCTT
>NZ_JAOQKH010000009.1:53226-99673 GCF_025567485.1 Porcipelethomonas ammoniilytica
GCTGCTCCTTACGGAGAAGTAAGAGGGTTGCTGACTGATATTGGTAGTGAAGCCTCAGAAATGGAGTTTTCTGAGGCTTCAGCTTTTTTTAGTGTTTCTAAAGCCCCCGTAACGCCCTTTGCCACCGTAAAGCTCCACTTATGAGGCAGCATTTTCAAATAAACATCTATATGGTTTTTATCGTTAATTACCATTTTGTCGAGTATCTGGGTGTAGTATTCGTCCTCGTACTGGATACCGTTAATCAGCTCGTCAATAGCGTTCTTTATATCTTCCATCAATTCCTTTTGCTTTGCAATTACAATCTGCTGATTTTCTATGCTTTCCACCATAGATTTCAAGCTGTCGATTTCAGCATCGTATTTTGCCCTAAGAGCCGTAAATTCATTACGGTCAATATCACCGCTTGTATAAAGGTCAATCAAATCAGTACGTTTTTTCTGTGCTGCTTCAATTTTATCTTCCAGAGTATTTGTATCTGCACCTGTCATATCCATTGAAATCACCTTGTGAATCATCTTAATCAAGTTATCCGCTATTTTCTGGCGGTCAATGGTGAGCTGTTTGCAGACGAGATACATGATATGAGTCGCATCTTCATTACGGATACTAAGCCCCGTACAGCCCACTTGGTTTCCTGCCTTGTCAATATGCGGTCTGCCGTACTTGGCAGCTTCCCCACAACGCCACGCCTTATAGCGGCTTCCGTCTTTGCGTGTCTTATATCTTGCCACATAGCTTGAACCGCAGCAGCCGCACTTGATTTTTCCAGAGAACGGATAGCGGTTGCTGTGTTTTGCCTTGCCCTCCTGTGAAAGTGATTTTGCATCTAAAATGCGGTTTGCTTTATCGAAAAGCTCACGGGAGATAATCGGCTCGTGGTGGTCTTTGATAATGACAAATTCCTCCTGCCCTCGGTTGTACTTTTTTTCATGGGATAGGAAGTCTGGCGTAAAGGTTTTCTTCTGTACTAAATCGCCGCAGTATTTTTCATTTCGGATAATACGGAGAATGACGGTGTTTTGCCATTCCTTAACACGCATAGGCTCAATGCCTTCCTCCCGAAGCTCACGGGCAATAACATGAGTACCTTTTCCCTCGTCCACAAACTTGTGGAAGATAAGGTGGACGATTTTTGCTCCCTCCTCGTTGATAGTCATTTTCCCGTCTTTTACATCGTAGCCGAGCATACTGCGTCCAAACACAACGCCTTGCTCCATCTGGCGTTTTTGTCCCCATTTTACACGCTCGGAAGTCTTGCGGCTTTCCTCCTGTGCGATAGAGGACATGATAGCAAGGCGAAGCTCCGCATCGCCGTCCAAGGTGTTGATGTTGTCGTTTAGAAAGATAACGCCGACACCGTGCTTTTTGAGGTCACGGGTATAGAATATACTGTCAAGGGTATTTCTCGCAAAACGGGAAATTTCCTTTGTAATAATCAAATCAAAATCACCGTTTTTTGCACACTCAATCATACTGTTAAATTCTTTTCGCTTTTTCGTATTTGTGCCAGATATACCTTCATCGGCAAAAATCTCGTACAGTTCCCAATCGGGATTACGTTCGATATACTGACGGAAATATCGCTGTTGGCTTTCAAAAGAATTGGCTTGGTCTTCATTGTCCGTGGAAACACGACAGTAGGCAGCAACTTTCTTTTTCATTTTCTGTATTTTTCTCTCTTGATTGAGAGTTTCGTATTTGTTTGTTGACATAAGAAAATCTCCTTTTCCGATTAAGCTTTGCCTATTGTAAGTAAGTCTCAATTTGCGAATTTTGAAATTGTACTTTATTATGCTTTATTGAGCATCAGTGCTTCAATAGGCATATGTAAAGAGCCAAGCGTTTAGGCTTGGCTGTGGTTGTTTTTACTGAATTGTTTTTCAATTTCCTCGATGCAGCGGTCATACTGCGAATGTGTCAAAAGCTCTCTTTTTTTCAGAGAAGCAAGTATTGACTTTTGAAAATGCAGATAAAACGCTGTGTGTTCATGTTCGGTAATTTGCGGAGCAGGCTCTCCGACATAGACAAACTCACGATACTTCAATCATCAACACCACCTTGCTATAATGTATTCATAAGGGTTTGTACGATATAACACCTTGTCAAGACACGGATAGTATTTTCTGACGAAAATCTCCATCCTTAAAGTCTTGACAAGGTGTTGAAGCCATGCGAAAACTATTTTCGCATGGCTATAACGAGGGGTTGATTCTTTTTGAAATTCGGTATTAACTTATTTAAGTTTGCAATGTCTGCAATGATTTAATGTTTGTACAATATTTAATAACATTTATAAATAAATTTATCAAAATATATACAAAAAGCTAATAATTTATTAATATTTTATGAACATTTTATGGAAATTATTGACATTTAATATTGTTTATTGTATAATAAAATATATTATTTTTATATTAGACAATAATATATAATTGTTATCAGGTGGTGAGCAGATTGAATGTATTTAAAATAATTGAAGAACACAATAATTTTGATACAGCATTATTATATCGTGGTAAAAAAACTACATATAAAGAATTACTGGAAAAATCCAAAAAATTATCTGATGTAATTAATAAGCATACGGAAAATATACCTGAGCCTGTAGGAGTATTTATTTCAGGTTCATTGGATTTTTCTGTTTCATTCTTTTCAATAGCGCATGCAGATAAAGTAATTATGCCATTAAATGTAAACTTAAAGAAAGCTGAATTCGTACGAATAATTAAATACTTGGATATAAGGATTATTATTACTAATGATTTGTTTTATGATAGACTTATTAAGTTAATTGATAATGATATTACAGTAATATGTCTAAATGCTGACGGCGATGTGAAATTTGTTAATGACGTTACTGATATGAGGCATATTGAATATAATAATGAATTAAAAGATGTAGCATTGATACTACATACCTCTGGATCGCTTGATTCTCCTAAAAGTGTGATGCTGACACATGAAAATTTGTTAAGCTGTATCCATTCGATATCGGAAGATTTGAATATAACACAAAAGAATAATACATTAATAATTTTGCCAATGTATTATGCATCTGCAACCATATCACAGTTTCTGACTCATTTGTATGCAGGCGGAACAGTAACATTTATGGATACAATTTTTACGTCGGAAAATCTGTTTTATAATATTGCAAATTATAAAATAACTAATTTTTCATGTATACCATCAATGCTTTCAGAAGTATTAAATAATTTAAGCAAAATAGAAAAATATGATTTATCTTCATTAAAATATGTATGTTTTGGCGGTGCGTTTGCAGCCGGTAATAAAGTCAATGAATTAGTTAAATATTTTTCGAATGTAAAATTTATCAGAACGTACGGTTTGACTGAAGCTTCGACAAGAATTTCACATTATGTTGAACAGCCTGATGTTATAAATGATACTTGCGTTGGAAAGTGTATTCCGAATGTTAAAGTTAGAATAGTCGATAAAAATGAAAATGATTGCAGGATTGGAGAAATAGGGGAAATTACAGTAAAAGGTCCTAATGTTATGAAAGGTTACTATATGCGGACTGATGAAACTGAAAAGGTTATGATTAATGGTTGGCTGCATACTGGTGACTTGGGCAGGATAGATGAGGAGAATAATTTATATATTGTCGGAAGAAGAAAAAATATTATAATACGCAATGCTGAGAACATATATCCTGAGGAAATAGAAGGAGTTCTTAATAGTTGTCCGCAAATAAAGGAATCTTTTGTTTATGGAGAACCTCATGAGCTTTTAGGTGAAGTTCCGGCAGCAATAATAGTAATTAACGATGGCTTTGAGTTTAAAAAACAAGAGTTGATTAATTATTGTTACAATAAATTGTCGAGTTCAAAAATTCCTGTAAAATTTATAGTTGCGGATAAAATTGAAAAGACAAGTAATGGAAAAATTAACAGAGGGTTCAGAAAAGAGGAGTTTGTATGATTGAAAAAAATGATTTTGAAGTAGATTTAAAAAAGATAATCAAAGAAAATACTTATATTTCACTTGATGATGAAAATTTTAAAGACAATACGGATTTAATTGTAGACTTGGGATTTGATTCACTGTCTATTGTAAATTTGATAGCAGATATTGAAAAGTATTTTAAAATAGAATTTGAAATAAATGAATTGGTATCTGAGGTAATCGCAAATTATGGGAATCTTAAGAAATGTGTCAGCAGTAAAATTAATAAGGAAGTGTAAAGTTTATGAAAAATCAGAATTTGTCGACTTTAATAGAATATGCTTATAGGCATGTAAAATATTATCATGAATTATTTAATAAAATAGGTATAGACGCTTCTTTAATACAAAGCTCAGAAGATCTGATTAAGATTCCTATTTTAAAAAAAGATACGATACAAGAACAAATGACTGATTTTATTTCAGATGAATATCAGAAGTTCCCGAAAAATGAAAATGTAGTAATAAAAAGAACATCAGGGTCTACCGGAAAATATCTGAAAATATATTGGGATTATAAGGATGATATTAAGTCTTTAATGCCTTTATGGACTCTGAGAAGCAGATTATATGGTATTGATCCGAAAATGAAGTGGTGCAGCTTTTATTCTACCAGATATGAGGGAAATAAAATAAAGCCTCTTCTTCCCAAGGAAGTTGCTCTTAACGGCAGATATATGGGATTTTCAAAAATCGGTTTAACATATAAAAAAATTGAGGATAACTACCGTGATATACTGGAATTTAATCCGGACTGGCTGCTCCTTCAACCCAGTATTGCTTATTTAATGTCGCAAATTGTCAAAGAACATAATTTACCTGTACCATCAAATTTAAAGTACATAGAAATGAGCGGGGAATATTTATTCGATAATTATAAAAAGCAAATTGAAGAAACCTTTGATGTTTATACGGCTAATCAGTATGGCTGCAACGAGGCGAATGAAATAGCATATGAATTCAAATGCCGCAATATGCATGTTATTGAAAATAATGTTATTGTTGAAGTACTCAAAGACGGAAAACCTGTGATAAATGAAGAGGGCGATATATATGTTACTTCTTTAAAGAATTTTGCTATGCCTTTTATTCGTTATCAGACGGGAGACAGAGGTATATTGATAACTGATCATAACTGTTCATGTAAAAATAAAGCACCGATATTGAAGGTTAATTCCGGTAGATCCAGTGATTTTTTGCTTTTGGAAAACGGTGAAAAAATGAATAGCTATGTGTTGGCTAATATTGTTGAGTATACTAATGAAAATATGTCCTCAGCGATCAAGCAGTTTCAGATAACACAGACTGATATTAATAAATTTAATGTTAATTTGGTAGTTAAGTCATCATATTCAGGCTGGAAAAATGCGATTAGTGAATGTTTTCTTGATAATATACAAGAGGAAGAACTTAAAAATGCGAAATGGAATTTTATTTTTTCTGATGAAATTTGTCCGGATAAAAATACAGGTAAATTTAAGTATTTTATTAATGAATTGATATAAAGGATTTAAGGATAGGTATAAAATGTTAAAAATATGGAGCAAGGTAAAGGACTTTTGGTCAATAATCTTTTTTTGTCTGAAATTAACTGTTGAAGCTTCGCCGAAATTTTTTATTTTATATGTATTGCTTGATGTTTTAATTGTGGTCGTACCTTTTGCGGTTATTTATGTTACCAGTATTTTGATCAATTTATTGGTTGAGTATGCGGGAAGCAATGACTTTAACGGTGTAATACGCTCTTTGATAATTATAAGTTTATTAATGCTTGCACTAAATATATTAAATAAAACCATTGAATCGGTAAAGCTTTATTTGGAAGGCTTATATAATGAAATTATAAGTATAAAAACCAGACATCAGATCATGAAAAAGGCGGCTGAAATCGATCTGTACTGCTTTGATTCACCTGAGTTTTATGATGAAATGAATGATGCAAGTAATAACAGCGCTTATATAATTCAAACAGCTTTTCAGGTTCTGTCCTTTATTCGTTATTTTTTTCAGTTTTGTATAGCTTTTGTAAATCTATTAATGTGGAACGGTATTCTTCCAATATTATTAACACTGTCTGTTATTCCAAGCGTTATATTTAAAAATAAACAATTGGAATCTGTATACAGCTTTCAAAGAGAGCATATGAAAGACGAGCGAAAAATATTTTACTCTTTTAATATGGCATTGAGTAAGGAATATGCTAAGGATATCAGAATATATGGATTGTTTCCGTTTTTAAGTTCAAAGGTTTTGAATGCATGGAATCATTTGTTTAATTCAAAAAAGCGAATAACTAAAAGGTATACTAAAATTTTAATTGTTTTTGATATGCTGCCCGAAATAATAATGGTGGTATGTATATTTTTGCTTGGCGTATCCGTTATAAGAGGTAATTGTACAATAGGAGATTTTAATTATTATCAGGGAATTATCGGACAAGTTACAGCAGGTATATTTATGGTGATATATAATTATACTCAAATATATGATGGCAAAATACGTATAAATAATTATGTAAAGTTTATGAACTTTAAAAATAATGTTAAAGATGAAGGTAAATTAGTACTTGAAAAATCATTATTTACTATAGAATTTAAAAATGTTGGTTTTAGATATAATAATAAAGCAAAATATGTACTGAAAAATTTAAGCTTTAAAATAAGAAGCGATCAGAAAATTGCTTTGGTTGGTGTTAACGGAAGCGGAAAATCTTCAATAATAAAATTACTTCTTAGATTTTATGATCCTGAAGAAGGAGTAATTTTAATTAACGATAAAGATATTCGGGAATATACCATTGAAAGCGTAAGAAAATGTTTTAGTCCGATGTTTCAGGATTACTGTAATTATGCTTTTACTGTAAGTGAAGATGTTTCAATATCAAATTATAATGAGTCGCATAATGAGGAAAAAGTTCAGTATGCATTATATAAAAGCGGAGCATATGAATTTGTTGAAAAATTTCCTGATAAGCTGAATACTTATTTATCCCGTCAGTATGAAGAAGGGGAAGAATTGTCTGGCGGACAGTGGCAAAAAATAGCGCTTTCCAGAATGTTTTTTCAAAATGCGGAAATGTATATTCTTGATGAGCCTTCGTCAGCGTTGGATGCTGAATCGGAAGATGAATTATTCCGTAAGTTTGAAGAGCTTTATAAGGATTGCGGTGCGATATTGATTTCTCATAGACTGTCTAATGTTAAAACGGCAGATAATATTCTTGTTATAGGTGATGGAAAAATAATTGAACAGGGGAATCATAAGGAATTAATGAAATTAAATGGAAAATATGCACGAATGTATAATTTGCAGGCAAAAAAGTACAGCGAGATAACTGTATAAAAAATGAATTAAGTGGGATGAAGAGAATGAGCCGAATAAAAGCTGCTATTATCGACGATGGCGTCGACGTTTCTCAGTTCAGTAATATACAATCTTTTACAGTAAAAAAAGATTTAAGTATTAAAAAGGATTTTACTGCTGCAAAACAATATAATCATGCAACAACTTGTATGAAAATCATAAAGAAATTTACAGATATCAGTAATGTAGATTGGTACAGTATAAAAATATTAGACGATGACAGTAAACTTGCAAATATAAATCAGTTTTTAAAGGCTCTTGAGTTATGTGCAGAATTAGGTGTAAAGATAATACACTTAAGTATAGGTACTTCTATATATGATGATTTTGAGTATGTTGAAAAATATGTAAATCGTTTATGTGACATGGGTGTTATAATAGTTGCAGCATCCAGCAACAAAGGAACAGTGACATATCCTGCATATATGAATAATGTAATAGGCGTAAAAAACAATTATTTGTTAAAGGACGATAAATACATATTTAATGAAAACCCAATGGATCATATAGATTTCAGCGCCGCATCCGCACATATTTTACGCAGCGGTAAGGAACTGAATGTAACCATGAGGTCTAACAGTTATGCAGCTCCGATAATTACTGCAAAAGTAATTACGATATTGAATAATAATGAATCGGCATCATTTGAAAAAGTTTACAATTTATTAATGAAGAATTCGGTTAATAAAAATTGCAAGGTAAATACTGTATATTTTGATCCTTTATCCTGCGCAGACAGAGTTTTATTAAATATTGTTTCTGATAAAGATGAAGAGGATTTTTTGCCCTTTTCACAAATAAATTATCCTCAGTATATACTGCATTCGGAAACTTATAAAAGTGAACTGAACGAAATTGATTTAAGCAGATATGATCAAATAATTTTAAGTTTCTTGTCATTACAATATCAGAAATCGGAGATTATTTCTTATTTTTTGAATAATTATAATGGAAAAATAGCAGTTTATCATAACGATTCGTTTTTTGAATACAGTTCAAAAAATAGAAGTGAAGCGGAGCGTTTATGGTTATATAAAAATAAAATGTTTGAATCTTTAAAGGCGGATAATAAAGAAAATAAGATAAATATACCTGTTGTAGGCATTCATTGTGAATCAATTCAGAAACTGGTTAACATAATTTATAAACTGAATTATAATTTTAAATCAGACGGGTACTATTGTGAATCATTTTTGGAAATGTCTCAGGCAGAATTACTTGGTTTTAATGTTATTCCCAATTTGAATATTAAGCAATTTTTATGTAAAAGCAGTAATTTTTTTAACTGTAATATAATTATAATAGGTTTTAGTAATTTGAACCTGATTGAAAAATTTAACGACTTTGACGTTATTATATGTCAGGATAAATACAAGAAAGAATTATCTTTAATAAATAATGATACTGTATATATTGATTGTAAAGATGATATGTATAAAAAGCTAATATCAATTTTAGAATGATTAAAAAGGGAGAAGTAGAATTATGGAAAATAAACCGTTTGTTCATATGTTGAAAACACCGCTTGCAAAATATGCTTTTGATGTAAATACAAATCAACTTATCCAGGTGAATGAAGAGTTATATGATTATTTAAAAAAATCAAGCGACGCTTCGATAAGCAGTGCAGCTAAAAAGCAGCTGGACTTTTTAACGTCTCACGGATATCTTTCTAGTAAACACCCCAAAAAAATGAAACATTATCAGAGCGATTTGCTTGAATATCAGTTGAATGAAAATGTTGCACAAGTCACGCTTCAGGTAACTCAGCAATGTAATTTCAGGTGTTCTTACTGTCCTTATACTACTGCTGAATTTGATGTTCAAAGAAAACATAATTCTAATACAATGTCTTATGAGACGGCAAAAGCCGCCGTAGATTTCTTTGCGGAGCATTCTGCTAATCAGAACGACGTTTGTGTTGGGTTTTACGGCGGAGAACCTCTTTTAGAGTATGATTTGATAAAAGCAATGGTTGAATATTCAGAGAAAATATTCAAGGGAAAAAATCTGACATTTACTGTGACTACAAATGGTTCTCTTTTTACACCTGAAAATGTGAAGTTTTTTAACGAGCATAATTTCAATGTAATGATTAGTCTGGACGGTCCTCCGGAAGTACATGACAGATCAAGAAAATTTGCTGCAACTGGTATGGGTACATTTTCAGTAATAGCTAAAAATATACAAATGATAAAGGAAGATTTTCCGGAATTTTTTAATAAAATTTCATTTAATATTGTTATTGATCCGAGGTATTCATGTAACGATCTGCATGAAATGTTTAATAACAGTGAACTGTTTTCAGATTCCAATATTCGTTCAACCTTAATTGAGGATTTCTTTTCATATGAAAAAGTTATTTCTGATGAGGTTTACGATATTGAGCAAAATATACATGAATTCAAAGCATATTTATCCGAATTAGGCAAATACCCTAAGGAAAAGGTTTCTAAGATAGCTTACAATAATCTGCATCAAAATATAGCAAGACTTAATATGTCAATGCAGCCTCAAAAAACTCTATTGGATACTATGTCCCATAGCGGACCTTGTATTCCGGGGCAAAGAAGATTGTTTATCGATGTAAACGGTAATTTTTTCCCTTGCGAAAGAGTAAGCGAAACTTCCGATGCGATGAAAATAGGCGATTTAAAAAATGGATTTGACTTTGAAAATGCAAGAAAAATTCTTAATGTTGCAGATTTAACAGAAAAGCAGTGCTGTAATTGCTTTGCAATACGTCATTGCACCACATGTGCAAAATATTGCGATAATAACGGTGAATTGTCTGCGGAACTGAAGTTGTCAAATTGTAAAAACGTTCGTTTCAATGCAGAGGAGACATTTAAAAATTATTTGATATTAAAAGAATTAAAAAGTGTGTGAGGAAAGTATAAAATGAAATGCGAAAAAATTGGTATATATCCGTTTAATAATGACTGTAATGTATTTTTACAATATAGTGATTTAATATCTTCTGATTATAGAATTTGTGAATTAGCTTCATTAACCGGTTGGGGATTAACCGATAAAAAAGTACAATTGTATTCTAAAGATTATCAAATCAAATCGTCATTGCAGGAATTTGAGCAAACTGTGGATTCACTGTTTGTACCTGAATTTGACGTTTCTGAACAAGTTGAAAATATTATTGTAAATGAAATAGTAAATTATATTCCTAAAATAAGTAAAATAATGTGTTTTGCAAAGCTTACCGATAATAATTTACATAGGTTGAAATCAGAATGTAACGAATCGGGTAAATGTGTGTTGTATTACGCTTATGAAAATAATAAAATTGATGATAATAAACCATATTTAAAAAATGATGAGGTATATCTTGAACAGATCGATATACCTATAATAGCAGTAGCGGGAATGTGGGAAAATACCGATAAATTTACAACATCAATGGTTTTAAGAGATAAGTTTTTAAAGGAAGGTTATAAGGTTACACAGATAGGTTCAAGAAAATATTGTGAATTATTTGGATTTCATTCATTTCCGGATTTTATGCTGAATCCTGAAATTTCGGAAAATAAAAAACCGCTGTTGTTTAATCGGTACATTAAAAACTTAGCTGAAAATGAAAAGCCTGATGTTATAATTATCGGAGTACCCGGCTCAATACAATCTTTCAATGAAAAGCATACGAATCATTTCGGGATTTTGCCGTATTTGGTATTTCAGTCAGTATTGGTAGACTTTCTGGTAATGTGTACTTTCTATGAAAGTTCTTCTCCGGAATTTCTTGAGGAAGTATTTAATTTGTGTAAATACAGATTGTCATGTGAGGTTGATGTGTATCATATGTCCAATTTATTCTTTGATATGGACGAAATATTAGAAAAAGGTTTGATATTTACCAATAAATTGCCGCTTGAAATGGTTGAAAGAACTATAGAAGAAAAATACAGTGAAAGCAGATTGCCTGTTATTAATATACATCAAAAGGATTCTGCGGATAAATTATATAATATGATACTTGATAAGCTTTCAAATGATGTAAAAATTATGATATGAGGTGAAAAAATGCCGGTACAGGAAAAAAATTTGTTGAAAACAGAACAGATCAGCCAGTCGATCTTTGAAATTTTGGAAAATAATTTTGATTTGAAACTTGATAAAAATAATAAAAACATTAAGGATCAGAATTTTTTTGGTAAAATTATAAAGTTTAAAGCAAGAGATTTGGTGTATTTGATTTATTTACTTGAAAAGAAATATGATATTGTTTTTAGTGAAGATGACATAGATAATGTGTCTATGTATACAATTAACGGTTTATCTGAGATAGTTTCAGAACACTTAAATTAAATTGCTGCTCAAATGAGTACATATTCTCATTTTTGCATATATGGGCCCAAAAAATAATACTTTTAGAAAGGAGGGAAAATGTTATGAAAAAGCTAGTTAAGGCTAATACCGGCAGAAAAGACAGTGTAGAAGCTTATGCTTGCAGTTGTACTTGCAGTTGTCCATGTTCCGGAGGTGCAAACAAGGTTACTCAAGCAGTATCCAATAGTTCTACAAGAGCACAGAAACCTAATAATAAGTAATTTCGTTATTAAAGTATGTCATTAGGAGGAAAATACAATGAAAAAGCTAGTTAAGACTAATACCAACAGAAAAGACAGTATTGAAGCTTATGGTTGCACTTGTACTTGTCCATGCTATGGCAGTACAAACAAAGTTACTCAAGCAGTAGGCAATAGCGCTTCAAAGGCAATTAAGTAATTATTTTATTCAAAAATGTTATTAGGAGGAAAATGCTATGAGAAAGCTGATTAAGGCTAATAACAGCAGAAAAGACAGCGTAGAAGCTTATGCTTGCTATTGCACTTGTGCATGTACTAATAATATTAATAATAAAATTTCTAAAGCAGTAAGCAAAAGTACAGCGTCACAGTTAGCAGATGTAAATCATAAGTAAATTATAAGTAATTATTTAGACGTCTATTAAAGTATAAGAAGCAATCTGTAAAAAGATTGCTTCTTATAATCAATTAATAAATAATTAACAAAAAGTTCTTATTTTATTTACAAAAATAATGCAATAATTATCGATTTGGAATCGTTATATATATAGTAAGTGAAAATATAAAGAGATAGATATATGTATTATAATGCTTTTGGTAGGTTTTTCCAAGGTTAAATACTTAATTTATCTGAATATTATCTGACAAATGAAAGGAGTCAGCTTATATGAATAATAAGTTTAACACTATGTTCAGACGATTTACAGCTTTGGCGTCAGCAGCCGTTATGTTAACAGCAGCCGGAACAGGTTGTTCCGGTAAAGATAAGGTCACTATTCAGGAACCGACAGATAAATTGGTGATTTATTCAGGACCTGTAGTTGATAAGGCTTTAAAAGCGGCATTAAGCAGTTTTAAGAATTTATATCCAAATGTGGAAGTAGAATACAAAGAATTCGGTACTTCTAATGATCCGGAAGCTGAATCAAATTATCTGGAAACAATAAAAAATGAATTATCTTCCGGTAAGGGGCCTGATTTGATTCTCATGCACAGTTCAGAATATGATGATATTTATCGTATGATGAAAAGTGAAAGTTTTCAGGATTTAAATCCTTTGCTGGAAAATGATGAGTCTTTTGATAAAGGACTATACAATGAAACAGTTTTTGATTCCGGAGTTTTTGAAGGCAAACGCTACTTTATTCCTATATCATATAGTATGCGTGTTCTGTTAACCTCACAGGAAGCGCTGGAGGCGGAAAATATTACTGTTGATGATAATTTAAGTTTTGATGATTTTTCTAATATAATGACTAATTATGTAGATAAATATGAAAGCAATATGGATAAAACTTTTTTTACTTTGGAAGGTATGAAGCTGGAAACATTTTTTCCATGGAATGGCATGAATCTTTTAGATTATGAAAAAAAGAAAGTTTTGATCGATAATGATGACTTCAAGAAAACCATGGAGTTATATAAAAAATATTATAATATGGATAACAGGGAGCAGGAATCAGTACTTTCAACATATCAAGGTGACGGTGCTGTTATGATCAACAGCGGCAGCTGCTTATTTGAATCCGGTATATTAG
This sequence comes from Porcipelethomonas ammoniilytica, assembly GCF_025567485.1. NCBI lineage: Bacteria > Bacillati > Bacillota > Clostridia > Eubacteriales > Oscillospiraceae > Porcipelethomonas > Porcipelethomonas ammoniilytica. The sequence continues at coordinate 66,640 of NZ_JAOQKH010000009.1, forward strand.
GTGGGGTGTCAAAGGCTTTAGAAGTTTATTCAGCCTTGTTGACTGATAAAACGCCGGTGCTTAGCCGTTTTCCGTCAATAAGCGATAAAAATGTGGCTACGCCTAAGTATATGGCTGCTATCAGAAGCGGCAGTCCTAATCAGGCAAATGCTTATTCATTTATAAAGATTCTTTTATCTGAAGATTATCAGAATAAAAATGCTGTTTTTAGCGAAGCATGTTTAGAGATTCCCGTACTGAAATCAGCTTTGGAAAATGGTATTGACAGTTGGAATAAAAAATTCGGAGGGCAAAAAGATACTGAACACGGAGTAACATTAACAGCCCTTTCTGATGCTGATAAGGATAAGTTTATTGATATTTACAGTAATGTAGACGCATGTGAATTGTATAACAATAATTTGATAAATTTCGTATGGGAAGCAATGGAACCTTATTTTAAAGGCGAAAAATCATACGATGAATGTCAGAAAAATTTATATAATAAATTAGAGCTTTATATAAATGAATAAAATTACAGCTGAAAAAACAGTATATTTATTTGTATTTTATATAAAGTATTCCAGACTTTGAAAGATTGGAGTTGTATATGAATGAATAAATTAATGTCAGCTCGTAATAAAAAAACTAAATTAGCAAAAAAGGATGCAGTTACCGGATTTATATTTTCTTTACCGTCTGTTTCCGGAATGCTTGTATTCTTTTTAATACCGTTTATAATATGTATAGTATTATCATTGACTGATAATATAAACAGTATGAATTTTGTGGGTATAGATAATTATGTTGATATAATATCCAGCCAGACCTTTAGATTAGCTGCGTGGAATACGTTGAAATTTATTTTGGTATCCGTACCTTTGATCATGGTTTTTTCATTTTTAATCGCATCACTGCTGTATCAGAAATTAAAAGGATTTGAATTTTTCAGATCAGTATTTGTATTTCCGTTGGTACTTCCGGTTTCTTCAGTCATATTATTTTTTCAGATGATCTTTGCTGAAAAGGGATTAGCTAACGATGTTCTTTCTTTAATGGGATTACCTGTTAAGGATTGGCTTAATTCTTCAGCTTCTTTTATAGTCCTTGTAATCTTATATGTCTGGAAAAACTGCGGATATAATATTATTCTTTTTCTGGCTGCCTTAAATTCTATACCTAAAGCGTATTATGAGGTTGCAGATTTGGATTCTACCAGCAGACTCAAAAAGCTTATAAACATAACGTTACCAATGATTTCTCCGCACTTGTTTTTTATTTTGGTAATATCAATTATAAATACTTTTAAATCTTTTAAAGAGGCATATATTTTGTGCGGTGATTATCCTCATAAAAGTATCTATATGATCCAGCATTTTATGAATAATAATTTTCAAAATCTGAATTATACCCGATTATCTGTAGGATCTATTCTTGTTTTTATAATTATATTTATTATTATATTATTATTGTTTAAGTTCAAAAAAAGATTGGGAGATATTGAATATGGTTAAAAGATTCAGGTTTTCATATGGCAAAATTATTTCTTATATAATTTTGAGCTTGTTATCGGTTGTAGTACTGATGCCGGTCGTTTTTATGATTTGCGGTTCTTTAATGGGGAAGTCGGAAATATTAAATAGTTTCGGAAATTTGATCACTAATGATAATACGGACAGCAACTTTCATATTATTCCGAATCAAATAACTTTAATGGGGTATGCAGATGTTTTTTTACTTGACCCATCTTATTTGATGAAATTCTGGATCTCAATTTTTATATCTGTTACAATCGTAGTCGGTCAGGTTATAATATCGTGTTTCAGTGCGTACGGTTTAGCCAAGTTTAATTTTCCGTTTAAAAATGTAATATTTTATCTTGTAGTTATTTTGATGATGCTGCCTGTTCAGGTAACGTTAGTTCCGAATTACATATTGTTTGATAAGATAGGACTGATAGGATCTTATCTTTCTTTGATACTTCCCGGCATTTTCAGTACCTTTGGCGTATTTCTTCTGACGCAGGTGTTTTCTGCTATTCCTAATGATATGATTGAGGCAGCGAAAATTGATGGAGCAAATCATTTTCAGATATTAATTAGGATAATTATACCATGTTCCAAAACCGGAATAGCGTCTTTAATTATATTATGTTTTATAGATTCATGGAATATGATTGAACAGCCGTTGGCCTTTTTGAAAAATTACTTGAAATATCCGCTTTCAATATTCCTTTCACGTATAAATGATACTAAATTAGATATAGCTTTTGTGTGCGGAGTATTGGCAATTATTCCTGTTTTCATATTGTTTTTATTTTTTAAAGACGCTTTAATAAAAGGTGTTGAATATTCTAATATGAAATAATTGAATTATACTGTAGAGGTGAATGTTAATGGAACAAAAAAATAATAAAAAGTTTTTGATTCAAATATCTGTTATTGTATTGATTATATTGCTCTTGTGTACTTTTCTTTCAAAATCAATTTATAATATGTCTCTTCCATATGTAGAGGTAATAAATCCTGCTGCGGAAAAGCTTTCGGTGTCTTCAAGTGCAACCGGTGAGGTAATGGTTGATAGTCAGAAAATATGTTACAATGTTCCATTAAAAATAACGGAAGTTTATGTAAAGGAAAATGATGAAGTTAAAGCCGGAGACGTTCTCTTTGAAGTAGACAGCAAAGAATTCTCTATAAATATACAAAAGAAAGAACTTGAGGTTCAAAAAATTGAAGATCAGCTTGACCAATGGTTATCATATAAGGATCGTGCTAAACTTGAAGATGAATTGGAAATTGCCGAAGGAGAGCTTGAACTGTATAAAGAGCAGGTTCCTTATGATGGAAATGTTTGTGCTGAAAATAATGGTATTATATCTGAAATAAAGGTAAACGCCGGAGATTTGACTAAGGAAGGCGATACCTTGGCGGAAATTACAGATGAAGCTCAAAGTATGTCTGTAAAATTTTCATTTGGTCAAACAGATGACGTACTGTGCAGAGTCGGAGATGAGGTACAGTTGACTTATATGGAAACTGCGTGGTATGAAGGTAAGCCGTCAACTGAAGAAAAAACTGTTAATACTACGGTTATTAAAAGAGAATATGATACTGAAAAAAAGCAGTATTTCTTTTATGCCGAGATAGATAACAGTAATAAAAAGTTTTATGAGGGACAGAAAATAAAAGTCAATTATATTATTTCCTCGGATTTATATGAAAATGTTGTTCCTTTAAATGCAATTTCTAAAGATGAAAATAGAGATACTGTAGTTTATGTTTTACAGTCTAGAGACGGTTTGTTTGGTGAAGAATACTATGTAAAAAAAGTTAAAGTAGATCAGTTGGAAAAAAATAATGTGAAGTCGGCTATTAACGGAGATGATATAAGTGCTTATATTGAAGTCGTAGTATCATCGTCAAGAGCGCTTACCTCTGGGGAGACTGTGAGGGTAGTACGGTGATTATAACTAAGTATTCAAAGCTTAAATTATTTTTATACACAATAATTTTTGCACTTTTTATGTTTATGAGTATTTCAGTACGGCAGCAAGTAATATCAGCGCTGCCTGAGGCTGTAGAATATGTATCAAAAAATAATACGGACTATATAACGCTTTCTGAGATTAAACAAGCCGTTAATAATTCAGATGATATTATGACAGTAAATGTACAGAACCGTAAAAACGGAACAGCTGAGGCATACCATACTTCTCTTTTATCTGATAATGTCAATATTATTCTTACTGATGAAAATTATCCTGAAATACATAATATAAATATGATAAAGGGCAATTTTTTTTCAGCAGTTATTTCAGAATCTGATGCAATAGTAATAAGCGACAGTCTGGCAAATTTGCTTTTTAAAAGTATAGATATTATTGGATGTCAAATGATATTGAATGGTGAAACCAAGACTATTTCCGGAGTCTATGAGAATAACGAAAGCTTTGTAAGTGATTTATCTTCTAATGGACTTGAAACAGTGTTTGTACCGGTATATTATCAAACTGATATTAATGATTCGACTAGAATTGAAAGCTTTTATGTCAAAGGAAATAACGGCTCAATCGGCAATAAGGAAATCCAGGAATTAAATGCACTCCTGAATAATAAGCTTGAATTATATAAACAAAACGATTTAAATTCTTCAAAAAAGTTATTGATGCAGCTTTTTAATATCATAATATTCGTTATAGGACTGATTGTGGTTGTAAAACTTTTTTCTGTAATTATTAAAAATATAAAAAAAATAGTAAATTATATTATAGCTGTCAAGGGTTTTGACAATGCAGTTCCGTCAGTAAATGTAAAATTATGCATACTCGGTACCATATTATGTATTGCTTTTATAATTCCTATAATAGTTTTGTGTACGTTTAAAATATACATACCCGAAGGCTTTATACCTGAACATGACCGTATATGCGATATTTCTTATTATTATGACTATATGTTGAATTTCGTTCAGGGAATAAGAACAGAGGATAGATGGAATTATTATCAGGAGTTAATACTGAGTTTTTATGTGATTTTATTTGTTTTGGGAATTAGTACAGTTATAATGTTTATAAAAACGTTTTTTATGTATATTAAATTTTTCCGTACATATGCGGAAGGCTTTAATGATTCGGTGCAAAAAACTTTAGTAAAGGATGAAAGGAATGAAAAATAAACCGGTTGTAGGAATTCTTTTGGATACAAGGGGCGATCCGCCATACATAAGCGTAGGGAAACTTTGGAAACAGTCTATTAACATACTACAGGAAAAATATTCAATAGAAGTTTTAGAAATTGATTCTTATAAAGTAGAAAACGATAGCAGATACAGAGAATTTGTTCAAAAAATTGATTTACTAATGGTCTTATCTCCCTATTATACTATAGACAGAACTGTGAAAAAGTTTCCGGTTGTTGCTTACGGTTTAGGATCAATGCAGAAAGGCGGTCATTGGCTTTATGACAACAAAGACAGTTTTAAAAGCTATGATTCGATTATATTAAATTCTACTGCTTGTCAGAGTATATTTGAAGAATTAGTTATGGATAATAGTTTGAAGTCATGTTTTATACCTTTTGGTGTGGATACGTCGATCTTTTATCCTAGACCAAATAAGTCGGAACTGCGAAAAAAGTATAATGTTCCGGAAAACGCTTTTATTATGCTGTACTGCGGTAGGATCAATTTACAGAAAAATCCCATGCTGCTTCTCAGTATACTTAGAGATATGGCAGATAAATATAAAAATTTATATTTAATGTTTATGGGTTCTTTTGATAATTTTTATATACCGGAATTTTCTGATAAATCGTCGCCAGATACTAAAAATGAATTTTATAAAATGGTTGAAGAGTTTAATCTGAATTCCAGAATTATAATGTTTGATACTCAGAATATTTCCCAAACTTATGCGGAAATGATTTGTTTGGCTGATATAGGTATTAATCTGACTACTTTAATAAGTGAAAATTTTGGTTATACTCCTGTTGAAATGCAAGCATGCGGTCTGCCTGTGATAGGTACTGATTGGGGCGGACTAAAGGATACTATTGTAGATAATGTAACCGGATTCAGTATTCAAACCGTTTTATCGAAAAACGGTGTGAGAATCAATTTAGAGCAAATTAAAAATAGGATAGAATTGTTGATTAATAATCCTGAACTATTAAAACAAATGGGAGTTAATGCAAGGGAGAACGTTATAAAAAATTATTCTTATACATTATTTGCTGACAGAATCCAAAATCTGATATCTGAAACATATAATGAATTTATATCCGGAAGCATGAATGAGTCGGAAATAAAACTGAATCCGATCATGAAAAAAATGTCTCATGATATAAAAAGTAATTATGGAACTTCACGGTGTGTAAGCTGGGAGTATCTTCATCCCGAAATAGATTTTGACCATTATGATTTGATCGTTTCAAAATGTGCAACAGGAAAATCAGATGATATCCAATGGAATAAGGAGGATATTGTTTCTAAGGGATTTGACTGGTCGGTAATAAACGGCAAATTTAAATCATACGATCCGCGTTGGAATCAGTCGTTTGAATTAGTTGATTGGAGTTTAAGCGATGCTGAATTGAAATTTCTTGAATCAGTTGACAAGGGTCATACTATTGATGAGCTGATAAGTACATATAATCGTGAAAATACTTTTGAACTGTTGAATACTCTGACTTGTAAAGGCTTGCTTATGCCGTTTAAAAAGGAAATGATGTATGTCACGGAATGAAACTGGTGCGTTTATAGTACCGCATTATAACGACGGAAACGAGATAGAACTTAAGTGGTTTGGAGAAGCTTTAAATAGTATAAAATTACAAACTGATAATGACTGGAAGATAATTGTAATTGACGACGCTTCAACATCTGAAAAAGCGATAAGCTTTCTGAAACAAATGAAAAAGTACTTTTCTGAAAAGATGGAGGTTATTTTTTTATCAGAAAATCTGGGTCCCGGCAATGCTCGTAATATCGGTATTAAGAGAGCTTTTGAATTGGGCTGCCCATTTGTTCTATACCTTGATCAAGATGATATTTCCCATCCTGAAAGACTTGAGGTTACAAGAAAAATATTTAACCGTCAACAGGAAGCCGGAGTCGTTTACAGTACATTTCAGGTAATTGATGATAATAGTGATATTGTACCAAAAAATAAAATTATACCGTCCATTCAGGAAATACTTGACAGTCATGTCAATAATCCTCCTCAGGGGAAAAATGTATGGATAAGAATTGCAACCGAAACCGGATATGTTAATCTAACGTCGTCTACAAGCGTACGTACTGATGCGGCATTAAGGTGTCCGTTTCCTATAGAAAGAGTTTCTGAGGACTATTATACATGGCTGACTTATTCTGCGTCAGGTTATCAATTTGTTTACACTCCTTTGATTCCCAGCGGGTATAGAATACCGCAAATTGTCAACGGTTCCAGATCAAGAAGTTCCTCGGGAGGAACGCATACGTTTAATATGATCAAGAGTATTATTGATATGAGAAGTATTCAGGCTGCTGCTGATATAGCTTATAAAAACGGAAGTTTTACAGATAAACAAATAAAAGAGATAAAGGTGAGATTCTGTTTAAAAAAATCAGAATCAATGGCAATAGACGGCGAAAAGGAAATCTCAGAAGATTATATTTACAGAGCAAGGGATATTGACAATGAATTGACTGAAAAATTATTAAAGGAAAAGGAAAGTATGTTTTATGGCGGTATTATTGACTAATTCAGTGGCAACAAATGGAATTAATAAGACTGTTCAGATGCTAAATCAGAATGTCTCTTCATTGGACGCTATTGAATCCGGAATCAGATTAGTGGAATCAGATCCTGAAGCGGGGTGGGTTGGATATGGAGGCCATCCCAATCTGCTTGGGACAGTAGAATTGGATGCAGGTATCATGGACGGTTTAACTCTTAATGCAGGAGCAGTTGGAGCGTTGTCCGGATATTTGCACCCTATTTCTGTTGCCAGAAATGTAATGGAAAAATTGCCTCATGTTTTTCTTGCCGGAAACGGCGCTGCTAAATTTGCTGAAGATTGCAATGCAGAATCCGGAGATAATCTTACTGTGCGTACTTGTAAGGACTGGAATGACTGGCTGAATAATAACCGTAATTTAAGTGAATCAAATAATTGGCCGGACGTAAGCCTGATCAGATTGTCAATGTTGACTGCGAATAATAAAACAGCAAAAGGTACTACAATTTTTCTTGCGCAGGATAATGACGGAAATTTTAGTGCCGGTTCAAGTTCAAGCGGTTGGAGCTTCAAATATCCCGGCAGACTTGGAGATTCGCCTGTTATTGGTTCCGGTATATATGCTGACAATAGATACGGAGCAGCTGCTTGTACCGGAATGGGGGAATTGACTTTAAGGTCTAATACTGCAAGGTCTGTTATTCTTTATCTAAAAATGAATATGACGTTAAAAGAAGCTTGTTATGAGGCATTAAATGATTTGAGAGCTATAAAAACCGATTTCAGAGGCGGAGTTACGATTTATGCTTTAGACGCAAAGGGAAATCGTTTTGTATTGTCTGTCAGGGCTTTGGATAAAGGATTGCCTGAATGCGATACTTATTATTGGTACTGGGATAATCAGTATGATGAGCCTGTCAAAATGAATGCGGTTATGGAAAATTGGTAGAAAGGGAGGATTGCTTTGAAAGATTATTTGAGTATGCATTATTATTATAATGATGATGGTACGGCAGATGAGATTGTGGATTCTCTTGGGGATTGTCTTGTTCAAAGCGCATATGTAATATTGAAAAATAAATATAATATGCGAAATGATTATTATAAGGCATTTTTAAATGAAACTACTGTTAGATTAAGTTTATATAATGATAACAGCATCGCTTGTTTTGCAACGATTGAAAATAATTTTAATAAAATGTTGTTTTCAATGAAAGAATATGAAGAAAATGAAAATACCGTTAATAAAGTCAGTGAAATTTTAAATTCAGGTGAAATACCGGTTATTAAAACCATTGTCGAAAGACTGCCCTATTCATCATTTTATAATGAAGCTTATAAGCTGAATCAGATCAGAACGCATCATGTATTTTTAATTGTTGGCGAAGATACAGATAATTTTTTCTTTATAGATAATCCCAGCGTAATATCGTATGGCAGATTTGAAGCATTTTCCGGTAATAAAGAAGTGGGCGTTTTACCTAAAAATATTTTGTATAATGCTACAAAGGATGTTAGTAGTATTTTTGTTTTTAATTTTAATATGGATACGATTGATAAATATATTAACAATCCGTTATTCGCTTTTGCAAATTCAAGAAATAATTATTTGAAGGAAAGTGAAACGGAAGATAATTTATTGCATTTTTTTGGAAAGCAGGCGTTGTTAAAGCTAAAAGAATTATTTGAAATGGAGTGTATTGATCTAGAGTCTGTAGCCCCTTCAAAAGACAGAAGTATGATTATATATTTAAATTGGAAAATCTGGAATATAAAAGGACGCAGAAAATTGTTACGGCATTATTTAAATGAAAATAAGAGTAATATTGGAGAAAAAGGTATAAAAATGATAAGTGTTCTGGACAATTCTATTACTCATTGGTTGTTATTGTACAGAGTTATATACAGAGATTATCTTAAGGGAAATTTAATTTTGGGAAATCAATATGTCAAATTGTTAAATGAAATTATTATATGTGAAGATGAAATATATGGGTTATTAGGTTCTTAAACCATTTAAGATATTAACATCAGTCCAATTAAAAAGCCAAGCGTTTAGCTTGGCTTAAATTCGTGTTGCTATATTGCTTTTTTCAATGCAGCGGTCATATTTTGAGGGGTATGTATATACAAAACGCTGTGTATTTCTGTTCTGTAATTTGCGGAGCAGGCTCTCTTATATAGGTAAATTTACGGCATTGTAATCATCAACAGATATACTAAATTTTTTTAGTGGCTTGAGAAATGAGACGAATTATGTTAAAATATAGTTTATATGATACTATTATGTTTTAATGGTAACTATTAATTTTATCTAAGGAGAGCGAACATATGAGTATAATAGGAAATTTATTATGGTTTATTTTGGGCGGAATTATAAGCGGGTTAAGTTGGATTTTGTCTGGGTGTCTATGGTGTATTACTATAATAGGTATTCCGATAGGTATACAGTGTTTTAAATTTGCTTCTATAGCATTTTTTCCGTTTGGAAAAGAAGTTGTCTATGGCGGAGGAGCAGTGTCGTTGATTGCAAATATATTCTGGCTGATATTAAGTGGAATTCCAATGGCTATCGGATATTTACTTTTAGGTATTTTATTGTCTATAACGATTATTGGCATTCCATTTGGAAAACAGATGTTTAAATTAGCAAAACTTTCTTTAATGCCATTTGGGGCTACTATACAACATATTTAAAATAGAGTAAAAATAATGGAGATTTATTATGCTCCATTATTTTTTTATTATAATTTTTCTTTATTTTACCAATATATATTAAGAATATATAGATGTATTATTGTAAATTAAATCTAAACAAGATGTTATTATGTGCAATGTGCCAAACGAAAACCTTTAATTATGAATAAAAGTACTTGAAAATTCGTGATTATGCACTAATTTGATTAAGGCGGAAGGTTTTTTCTTGACATTTTTAATATAACAGTTTATAATATAGATAAATTGATTTTTATTATTTGCTTTGTAGCAAAAATTAAACTTTAATTCCAGAAAGGAGAAAAAATGACTGACAAGGAATTGCGTAAGCTTAAACGTGCTGAATTGCTGGAAATTATGTTTTATCTCCAGGAGGAATTAAGCAATGTGAAGCAGGAAAATGAAAGCTTGAGGGTACGTGTTGATGAATTGACAAAGGCTGCTCTTAACTCAAAAACAGAATTATCTGAAGATTGTATGCAGGAAATAATTCACGCTGTGAAGAATGCTGCAGAAAGCTGCTTTGTAAACGGACAGCAGCACAATGCGTCCGGCAGCAGTGAATGTAAAAAGGTCGGAACGGAGCAGTGAGGCAGGCATGAACAGTGAGAAAATAAAGGATCTTCCTACGGCTGCACAGCTTGAATCTGAAATGAAGCGTATCAGATATAAAAGAGGATACTTAAAAACTTTGTATAATACAGTTGCTTCATTGCTTGTAGTAGCGGCGGTTGCAGTTTTGATATCAATGCTTTTTCTTCCGGTTCTTCGTGTTACAGGTGAAAGTATGTCTCCGACCCTGAATAATGACGAGCTTATAATATGCAATAAGCGAAGTAACTTTAAAAGCGGAGATATTGTGGCGTTTTATTTTAATAATAAAATTCTGCTTAAAAGAGTAATCGGAACTGCCGGTGACGTTATTGATATCAGCGAGGACGGTACGGTTTATGTCAACGGTGTGATCCTTGATGAACCGTATCTTAGTGAGAAAGCTTTTGGTGAGTGTGACATTGAATTGCCGTATCAGGTGCCTGATAACAGGGTTTTTGTTATGGGAGATCATCGTTCGGTTTCGATTGACAGTAGATCGTCTTCAGTTGGATGTATTGCAGATGAATATATTATTGGAAAGGTTATTTTGAGACTTTGGCCATGGGAATGTATCGGTATTGTTTAAAAGAATATTTATTTTTTGATGATATACAATGTATAGATAAAAAAGCATTTAAGGGGGGAGTAATTCGTGAAGGAATTTCAGTCGATAATTCTTAAGTTTGTGAAGAATCATGAAAGACATAAGAAATATCTAGCTTTTCTTATGGCTCTTTCAATTATGGTGTCTTTTGCAGTACCGTTCAGCTTAATAATGCCGGCGATCAGTATGACGGCGGAAGATGCTCAGTATGCAGATGACATGCCTACGATGTATTCTGCCAGCGGAAAAGAAAGTCATACTACTCGTCAGCATCCGCATGGTCCGGCGAGACCAAATATTGATAATCCTTATTTCACTGGTGTGGCAAATGAGATTCCTGGTGCGGATGCGGATGGTAATCCGTCAAAGGATTTTACAAATAATATTACATCAACATCAGTTTGGGTGGTAGATGCTGATAAAGATAAATATCAAATTGAGCAATCGGGTAATTCGGCAACTATAAAGGTACCTGAGGGATCAGATTATACGAGCGTAAACTTGAGATTTGAGTTGCAGTATACGATTTCAAGTACGGAAAACGGTGTAAATACCGTTACAAAAGAACGCCCTTGTATCTACTATCAGCTGCCGGACGGCGTTACGGTTCCTAGTGAATATTATGGAAATGATAAGATTGTTATTGATGATGGAGTTACAGCCGGTTATTTTTCTATCAATGAACAAGGATTGATAGTTATTCAGTTTTTGGATTCTTATATTGATGATAAAATTGCTCACAGTCCAAACTTCACCGGTACAATAACTTTTAATGGTACAGTATCTAGAGATAACGATGCGGACGGTGACCGTGTTATAACAATAGGTGATCTTACACTTGATGTTCAGTTTCCGGACAAGAACTATTCTATTATAAAGTCCGGTTCTGTTAAGTCTGTTGATGAAACGGGAAAACCGTATATTGAATGGACAGTTTCTCTCTCTAGTTATTATAACCAATCATTGAACGGTTATAAACTTGTTGATGAAAAATTTAAGGATAGCGCTAATATTACAATTAACCCTTCAGGGCTGGGCAACTTTGATGAAAACGGAAACTTTGTATTTGATGCTGATCCGCCTCGTGACGAAAACGGAGACGCAACCGTAACATTTACTTATAAAGAATACATTGATGATATAAATAAAGATTATCAAAGCGGTAATCTGACAAAAGAAAATGAAGCTAAACTTCTGAGTCCCGATTCCAGCACGGAAGTGGCTAAGGATAAAAAGTCGGTTACTCTTTTAAAACCGAATATATATAAAAGTGGTAAACCGGACTATGATGTTACCGGAGCACATGATAAGACAGTTTATTGGAATATAGATGTATCGAGTCCGTACGGAACTTCGCTTAAGGATTATCAGGTTGTTGATGATAAGTTTATCGATGCTCATAATTTAAAAGTGACCTCCGGCGGAAAAGATGTAGCCTTTGAATTACAAGGAAACACAATTGTGTTCGGAGATGCGGCTCCTAGCTCGGTCGTTATTACATATGAACAGGACATTTCGGATATTATCAGCGGCGGCAATAATTATACAAATGTTGAGAATGCCGCAACGCTTCTTTATCCTAACGGAAATGAAGCTAATAAGGGTTCTACAAGTGTGAATTACAATTCTACTAATCCTTATAAACTTAATAAAAACGGTAGTCACAGTTATGATACAGGTTTAATTACTTGGACTGTAAACGCAACGCTTAATGACAGAAATAATAAAAAAATTACTTTGAACGGTTATGAACTGACAGACCCGTCTTTAGAGAATATTGATTTAAGTCAAATTAGTATTTCTTCAGCAAACTTTGGATATTCCGGTATGACGGCTGAGTATGACGCTCAAAATGATAAAATCATTTTATACGGTTATAACCGTGATACTAATAAAAATGATATTAAACATGCTGAAATAACTAAGAATGGCAGTACTCTTACAATTACTGAAGCTGCTCCTTTCTCGGAAGTTCAAGATGAAAGTAAAGTACTCGGAATACATGATATTACATTTACTTATACTACTGAGGTAAAAAATGCCGGTGATGACGGTACTGTAGTATCAACTAATGGCAGCGGTGAAAAAGTTATTAAAAACAGTGTCAGTGATAATCATGACAACAATGAAAACGGAGAAGTAACTATATCAACCAGAGAACAGCTTGTAAAAACACTTAAAAGCAATGCCAATGATATGGAATACGTCAGTGACATGACCGAGAATGAAGCAAAAATTTTGAAATGGGAATTGAATCTCATTCAGGATACGGGCTTTTCTTCCATTGATAACGATAAAGTTCTGGTAGATGTAATGAACGCTACAAACGGCGGTGATCATTACCTTAATATTGAAACGCAGAAAAACAATATTAAACTTTACGTTAAAAAAAGTGAGTCAGGTGAAGAAAAACTACTTACAGAAGGTTCTGATTATACTATTGAGTTTTATGATTCCTCCGGACAAAATGCCGATGCGATCACTGAAGGTCATGCAAAGCAGTTTAGAATTGAATTCAACAGCAATATAGATGACGAAGGCTATAAGTACATGCGTGTTGAATATGAAACTACTGCTGATGTTTCCGGAGTAAATAAGCCTGCCGAGGGTGAGTCCACTGAAAGCAAATTCTCTAACAATGCAAGCTTTGGTAACAGTTCATCTGGAGATACTAATTATACATTCGAACTTCGTGATGACAGCATGGTCGAAAATGTAAGCATTTCAGTTAAAAAGAACTGGGTTAATGACAATAACGATTCCGAAAGACCTCAAAGTATAAAATATATGCTTCAGCGTAAGCTTGGAACGAACGGAGAATGGGAAACTATTTATAAGAATTCTGACGGTAAGTGGGTAGTCATTGATGATTCTGTTGATGAAAGCTCTTATATTCAGACGTTAACTCATGATGGTTACGGAAATTGGCATAATGCTTATACATGGAATGATTTACCTAAGGAAACGGCAGAGCATAATGATCTTTACTATTATCGTGCTGTAGAAGTTGATGTTCCCGATGGATATAATGTATCATATTCTAATGAGAATGGTATCAATTCCGGTGAGTTTACAATTACGAATACTAAGAAAGCCTCCATTGAAAAAATTGCTTTAGATAAAAATGGAAATCCGTTGCAATCCAATGAGTTATTATATAAGGATCTGCAAAAAACTACATACAACGGTACAGAATACTATGTATTTGGTTGGCAGATTAATTTGCCGAAGCGAGATGCCACAATAACGGATACTATTTCTGAAGATTCTGTTTTGTTGGAGGGATATGATTTAGGTGAAACCACTACTTGGGGAGACTCATTAAAATACCCATGTATATATACTGACTACGGTTCCTCTTGGACTTTAGAAAATAATAATTATACATACTCGGGCAATACTATTGAATTCAAAGTGTATAATAATCAAACTAAACTTGTTTACTATACCGGTATTCCGGTAAGTACGTTTGATAATTCATATAATGAGTCTAAGAGTTATCGTGTTGATAATACCGTTATCTATGACGGCGACAGCCAGACAGTTAGTGTTAATGTTGTTGAAAAAACAATTGGTGGTCCGGATATTTCTGATGCAGGTCTTTTAGGTAAGTCTGTAAATGACGAAGCCGGCACTAATAAAGATAACAACATATACGTAAACGGCGGTGTAGTAAAATATGTTGTCTATGTAAATCCGGAGGGCAAAAAACTTTCAAATACTGATGAATACGATTTGACAGACTCATTTATGTTTGATAGTTATGCCGGTCTTTCGGCAGAGGAGATCATGGAAAAACTCTCCGCAAGACTTGATAATATTACTGTAGAAGAAGTAAATGCCGATTGGGATGAGAATGGAAATGTAACAGGCGCAACTGTCATACGTCCTCTTAACAATGGTGAATACAGATATACAGTAGATTATAATAATGCATCAACAGAGTCAATTCCTTTAAACCTTACCAGTAATCGTTATGATAACACTATGTATATTTGGGATGCTAATAATAAACAGCAGACTATTAATGAAGAAGTCTCTATAGAACTATTAATCAGTGGTACAGCAAATAAAACGGGATACTATTTGATTGATGGAAATAAAGTAACCCTTGATTTTGATTCAAACGGTCATGCAACATATGTTTGGAAAGGAAAGTTGGAATCAAACTATGCTAAACAACTTTCAATAAAAGAACAGAAAATAAACGAGTCCGGCGAGTGGGTTGACTTGGTGTGGGAGGATGTTAAAACTTTCCAGGATGCTGCACTTCAGAGCGCAAGTTATGAGAAGATGACAAGTTTCTCTGCTGCACAAATTAATCTTACTGTTCCTGATGAAACGGCTCTTAAAATTACTTATTCATATAAGCTTTCAAAAGATGGTATAGACCTTGGCACCAGAATTAATGGTGTTGCATGGGGCGGAAACGATGTATTTACTGCTTCAAATTCAATTTCATTGAATACTGGTAATGCTCAGGCAACTGATTCGACTGATGATCAGTCATTTATTGTAAACAGTACTGCTGCAACAGTTACAACAGGTAATTTACCGCAGATTGTTAAATATGATGTAAATGATTATAGTTTACAGTTGAATGCCGGCTTCTTGATTGCAAAATATGAAGGAGATAATAATTGGAATTATGCTGTTAAAGATCAATGGCAGAAATATGACAGTGGAGAATGGAGCGATATTGACGAAAAGGATGCACAATCCACTGATAATATCAGGCATTCTCTTACATTTGATGCATTGGCTGAAGGAAACCAAGTTCCTGATGGAGCTGTAACAATCAACATTAAGGGAGAACCTTATAAGGTGGATTTAAATGACGGTGATTTTTATAAGATTATAGAAATAGTTCCGCCTGATGGATATGAGGGTTCTAATCTTACTTTTACTGATGAATATCCTGATTTGAAATCATTATTGATCGCGTATGCCAAAAATCCGGACAGTTTTAAGGACAGTGATTATTATAATTTCTTAAAGAACTTCGTTTCCACTCACTATATTGAATATGGAACGAAAAAACTTTCACAATATCCGGATGGTGTTACATCGGGAAATCTGATTAAAGTAAGTACGGGTGGTTCTGTTAATATTTACGATAATCAATTAATTAATGTTAAATCCGAGAAAACGTGGGATAGAGAAGATCACTATAGGTCTAAGGTAAAAGTAGAACTTTTATGGTCTTACACAAAATCTCCTACGGGCATACCGATTGATGCAAAGCAAGCAAATGCTGAATCATTGGGACTTCTTGACAGCAGCTTTAGCTATGAAAAAGAAATATTATCCAATGAATCCGCTATATGGGAGGATTTGCCCAGTGGTATAAACGGCAGACCAATTTACTACTATGTGAAGGAAACCGGTTATACGCTTGATTATACTACAGGAAATGCAGGTTGGTATAATCTTCAGTCAGACGGTACTTATAAGAATGAATCCGGAGAGATCGGATCATATAAACCGATCTACATCGGAAATGCTTTGAATAAGGGCGATAAAGACAGTGATGACTCTACCGGAACAGTTTCTATTAACAATACAGAAGGTCTGACTGTTAAGAAACTATGGGTTTATTCAAACGGTACTCCAATGGAAGCGGAAAGTATTCCTTTAGACAAGATAACTTATAAGCTTTATGGAATAACCCAAAATTCACAGCAAGTTGAGTTATACACCGGTACTTTGACATCTGATGGAAATTGGAAAGAGGTTGTTCCATCTGAATATCTCAAGGATGAGTATGTTTCATATAGAGTGGAGGAATATCTTGAAGATCTGACAGCTGAAGAAAAATTACAACTGTATGGATATAAAATCAGTTGTACGGGTGTATCAAACGGAAACACTGGTGAGTTTACCATTACCAATAAAAACAATACGCCTTCAGAAATTGAAGTTAATGTTGAAAAGGAATGGGGAGACGGAAACGAACTGCATCAATTGGATAGTATTAAGATAAAGCTTTATAAATCGTCCAGAAGTTTGTCTGATAAGGAAATTGAAGCGTTATCGAAAGGTACATTGCCATCTGATAATACAGTTTCTGCTGTGGAAAATGGCGAAGTGACACTGTATGCAGGAAATCAGTGGAAACATACATGGAGCGATTTAGCTTACAAAGATGAAAATGTCAGCAGGTATTTTTACTATCCTGTTGAAATTGATATGACGGTTTCGGATACTTCAAAACAATATACACCGTCATATGCTAGGGCTGATAAAGCTGCAACGCAGAGTGTTAAAATCCGTAATACGGTTCCCGGCGGTCTTACTGTAAATAAGAGTTGGGTCAATGACAAAGGTGAAGAAATTACCAATGGACTGCCTGAAGAAATCGTTGTAGAGTTATATAAACGTCTGCAAGGCAGTGCAAGTTCCGGTGGTGACGATACATCTTCAAAGAATTTACCATCAAGTTTGAAAGTCATATCAGTAGGCGATTCAATTACCGATGGATTTTGGACATCGTCAGATGACTATCCTCATAGATTAGAAAGCTTATTGAAGAATGATGGTGTAATTCAAGAGGTAGGTAATTACGGTATTAGCGGTCAGGTTGTTTCGGAGATTTCATCTCGTATAAGCAAACAAGGCTCAGGTAAATGGAGCCAAGGCGTTGACTATATTGATACCAATGTAATGTGTATAATTGCAGGTACTAACGATATAAATAAAGGCAACTGGGAACTTTATGGAGAAGATAATACAGAAAGAAAAGCAAAAATGAAAGCGGCTGTAAAGCAAATGATTCAGACTGCTTATCAAAACGCTAATACATCTGATTTTGTTGTACTCTTAGGTTGTGTTCCATATGAAGATTTTGTTAATTCTGACGGTTCGGTAGAAATAAATATCAACTATTGCAGTGCTCATACTGCATTGGCTAAATCAGTTGGCGTTAGTTGGGTAGATGCTTCTATGGGTGCAGAAAAAGCACAGGAATTTGAAAATGGAATCAACAAAATGATTGATTCTTATAATGACATGCTGAAAGAAGTCGTAAGTGAACTGCAACAAGACGAAGCTACAAAAACAATAAAATTTGTTGATGCTTATGCTAAAAAAATTAAGGATAATGAGTTATTATATGATGGAGTACATCCGGATTCTAATGGTTATGTTGAGATAGCAAACGCTTTTTATGATGCAATAAATGTTTATTATGGTGTTACAAGTTCTACAACGTCAACCAATGCTCCTGTAAACATCGACGATTGTCCGACTGATTTGACAGAATCAGAAAAGGTTGGAGAATATACAATTACTCCTGATGAAAATGGTAATTGGTCTCTGACTATCGGCGATCTGGAAAAATCAGACGGAAAAAATGATTACGTTTACTACATTAAGGAAAAGCCTGTCAACGGATGGGATACAAGCTATAAGGCGAATGGTCAGATAATCAGTGATGAGGATATGTCACCGATTACCTTGATCAATACAAAGGTTACAGAGTCCTTAGACATTACGGTTAAGAAAAAATGGAATGATGGAAACGGTAATGGTCGACCGGATAGTTTGACATTGCAGCTACAGCAAAAGCTTGGTGAGAATGGTGATTGGAACAATTATGATTATCCAACTCCGTCTCCTAATCCTGAGTGGACATATTCTTACGTTGATTTACCTTCTGAAAATGATTCCGGAGAAAAATATTATTACAGAGTTGTGGAAGTCGTTCCTGATGGATATGTTCTGACTTCTGAAGTTAATAATGACGGAATTTCTATTGACAGTGAGGATAAGACCGTTGAATTAACTAATACCATTACTCTTAGTATGAAAATCAAAAAGGAATGGGCAGACGGTCAAAATCACGAAGTAGATTCAGTTACGGTTAATATTCATCGGTCAACGAATCCGAGTGATGCGCCAATAGTGACTACCATTTCTGCTGATACTCAAACTACCAGCACTACTAAAAATACAACTACGACAACTACTGTTAAAACAGTACCATCAACAACAACATCTACGTCAATGTCAACTACGACTTCTGTAATTACAACTACTATTACTACCACAACAACTAACGGCGGTGGAGGAGATGTAGTTACAGGCAGTTCTATTACTGTTGATGATAGTCAACAAGATGTAACTATAGACGTAGACAATAAAAACATAAGCAGCATAACGCTTGATTTTGATACTTCTGAAATGCCAAATGATTCACAGCTTCATATGTATTTGGGCGGATGGAATGCCCAGATAGATATTATTTTCCGAGATGGTAAGTTTACATCGTCGTCTCCAAATAAAATCAAAAATGTAACTATAGACGGAAATGTAGTTGTGGTTGAGTTTGAGGATGGTGTAAATGCTAATTGCGGTTGGGATAGCAATAAAAATAATAAGATAACACTTCATAAGAATAACGGAACAATATATATTGATAGTTATACAATTACTTACGCTTCTTCTAACACATATTCACTTCGCAGATCTGCTTCTTTCTATAGCGGCAGAGCAAATGACGCTTTAGTCGGCGAAGCTGAATGGACTGGAAATACAACCTCAATTACGCTGAAATTCACTGATAATTGGGAAAAACTTATTACAAACCTCCCTGCCTATGATGAAGATGGAAATCCTTACTACTATTGGGTAGAGGAAGATGAAAAGAGTGCGGCTGGCTTTGAAGTCTCCTATAAATATGATGACGGCGATAATGATACAGATTTCTGCATCAACGCAATAAATCCGGGAGATAATCCAACTGCAACAATCAGAAACAAAGTTGTTAATACTTCTGTTACCATGCCTTCTACCGGCGGAAAAGGAACATCATGGTATTATATCACGGGCACAGTAATTTTGCTGAGTTCGTCCGCTGCTTACTATCTTATCAAACGGCGATGGAAATTTGCCGAAAAATAAACAAACGCTAGTGGGATCTGCGGCATGAGTACATATCGTGCTCACCGCAGTACCACAAAAAAATAAAATTATATGATCGGAGATTTATTATGAAAAAATTCAAGAAACTCAATGCTGTTATCACAGCAACTTTAATGGCAGCCGCTCTTTCTGTTCCAATGGCTTCTTCACTTTCTGTATCAGCAGCTGCTGGTGATAATTCAATCACAGTTAAGGCCGGTAATGACAAGATGACACATAGTGATGTAGCAGCATATCAGGTATTTGCAGGTACATATAACGATGCAGACTCAAACTTGACTATTACCGGTTGGGGTGACGGCATCAATGTAACTGCTTTCATTACAGCTATTAAAGCTGATGCAACAATCGGAAGTTCATTTGCTGGTGAGATAACAAATGATGCAGCAGGTGCACAGGCAGTAGCTGACATTGTTGGCAAATGGACTGACAATTCAGATGAAGCAAAAGCATTTGCTAAATTGGCAGTTGCAAACGCTGCAACAAAGTCCGGTACATATAGTGAAGGTGTAATCAGCGGCATTGCTGACGGTTACTATGTAATGGCTGACGAGTCAGCAGCTACTGCTACAGATCCAACAGGCTCTGCTTTTACTCTTGGTCTTTTACAGGTAGTTGGCGGAGAGAATGTAGAAGTAACTACTAAAATTGATTATCCTACTGTTGTAAAGAAAGTTCAGGAAGATGATAAAACAGATGATGGCGGTTATGGTGCAGGCTTCAATGACGTAGCTGACTGGAACGCTAATACAGATGTTCCATTTAAAATCATTGCTACAATGCCTTCAAATATTGATGAGTATGATCACTATTACATGAACTTTACAGATACGCTGGATGATACATTTGGAAATCCTGAGAATATCGTAGTTACTGCCGGTACTAAAACTTTAGTTAAAGACACTGATTACACAATTACAGCTAATGGTAACGATATGAATATTGTTATCATGGATCTCAAGGGTGTTGATGGTCTCACAGTTGATGATAAAACAACTGTAACTGTTACATATACAGCTAAGTTAAATGTTAGTGGAGATAACTTAGCAATAATAGGTCGTAACGGTCAGGAAAATAAGGTAAAGCTTGAATATTCAAACAATCCTAACAAAACAGGTAACGGTTCATCTAAACCTGAAGATACAGGTGAAACTCCTGAAGATAAGGTAATTGTTTTTACTTACGAACTTGATATTACTAAGATTGATGGAGCTACAAAAGCAACAATTGAAAATGCACAATTTAAACTTGGTAATGATAAAAATCAATGGGCAACAGTTAATGAAGCCGGTTACTTTACAGGCTGGGTTGATGACGAAGATAGTGCAACTGTACTGAAGTCTGATGCTAATGGTATTTTTAAGGTTATCGGTCTTGATGACGGCAACTACAAATTAAAGGAGCTTAATTGGTCAGAAGAATATAATATTCCTGATACTGCATTTAATGCAGTGATTGATGCTAATACATTGTTTACACAGGATGATTATGCTAATGCTTCGGCTGCTTTAATAGAATTAACAGGTAGCGTTAATGGTAAGGACGATACTGGCGCAAATGCAGATGATGGTATAGTAGCAGGAACCATCGAAAATAACAAGGGAACAACGTTACCATCAACTGGCGGTATTGGTACAACTCTCTTCTATGTAGGCGGTGGATGCGTAGTTGCTCTTGCAGGTGTAGCTCTCATTACAAAGAAGCGTATGAACAATCGTGAAGATTAATTTTAAGAAGTAAAATTTTGTTATAGCCTTAAATTCCTGCCGGTGAAGTTTTTTGCCGGCAGGCATTAGGGAGGGTTCCATGAGAAGAAAAAAGGCAAATGTGATTTCTACAATTGTATTAATAATAATCTTACTGGTGGGGCTCTCCGTAATGCTTTATCCGATAATCAGTAATTGGTGGAATTCCAAGGTTCAGACTCGTGCAATCGCAAATTATAATCGAGTCGTTGCTGAATTGGATGACAATGAAACCGAACGTATAATTGCCGAGGCACGTGATTATAATAACCAACTGGCACAGTTACAAGCTCCATTTTCACAGTACAATAAAATTTCCGGTTATGAAAATATTCTTGATATTTCGGATTCCGGAATTATGGGGTATATTTCAATTCCGGCTATTAAGGCAGAGTTCCCGATATATCATGGTACAGATGAAGAGGTTCTTAACATCGCTGCCGGACATTTACAGGGTTCTTCATTTCCGGTAGGAGGAAGTGATACTCATGCTGTTATTTCGGCACATAGAGGACTGCCTTCTGCTAAGCTTTTCAGTGATCTGGACAAAATGGTGGTTGGAGATACATTTACTGTTACTGTATTGGATGAAGTTCTGACTTATGAAGTGGAAGAGATTTTTATTGTTAAACCAAATGAAATGGAAAAACTTGCTATTATTCCAGGGGGAGATTATATAACGCTTATGACATGTACTCCCTATGGTATTAATACTCACAGATTACTGCTTCGTTCCCACAGAATAGATACAGTTTATGGTCAGAATTTTAAACTTACTTCCGATGCAGTTCAGGTAGATCCTATGCTTGTTGTTCCGGTTATTGCTGCACCATTGATTATCATTTTATTGATTTTCTGGATTTTCGGCGGAAAATTAAAAAAGAAAAAATCTATTATAAATAGAAATACATTATATAGGCTTCCAAGTCAAAAGGAGGAGGGTGATTAATATATGCATATGAAAATTTGCAGGAATTTTGGAGCTGCGTTATGTTTTGTTGGGGTAATATTATGGTTGATGGCAGGATTAATGCTGAGTGTTTCAGCAGATTCAGCCGCTAACAGTTTGACACTTATTTGTAAAACTGAAAAGGTAACCCTCACTGGTATGCATTGGGACTTATATCGAGTCGGTTCACGTAAGGGAGGCAATTTTGTTCTTGAGGGGGATTTTGCTAAGTATCCTGTTTCATTAGAGGATATGTCCTCGTCAGCTGTTACTGAGGCGGCGAAAACTTTGGAAAATTATGCAGTCCTTGATAAAATACCGGCTTTGGATCAGGGTGAAACCGGAAAAGACGGTTTATTAAGATTTGATAATCTGAATTCGGGATTGTATATGGTGTGCGGTAAAAATATTCAAGTTGGGGATACAATTTATATGCCGTCAGCAATTTTGATTGAAATTATGAAATCTGAAGATGGTAAAAATGTTGATTTGGACGCTTATCCAAAGTTATCAACAAAGACCGCTTCAGGAGAAAATTCAAAATATGCTGTAAAAAAGATTTGGGAAAATGATGAAAACGCTCTTGAAAATAGGACGGCTTCAATTAGTGTTGAAATTTATGGTGATGAAAAGTTATATGAAACTGTGACTCTTGATGAGTCTAATGATTGGACTTATCTGTGGATGGCAGAATCAGACATTGATTGGCGTGTAAAGGAAGTTAAAGTTCCTGAAAATTATACGGTGGTTTATAGTTCAAATGAAAAACAGTTTGCGATTGTGAATACTTACAGTGAGAAAACACCTAATCAAACTACTGTTTCAACTACAGTAGCTTCTGGTGGGTCTACAAGACCGACAGTTATAACTACAAATCCTTCAAACGGTTATTCGAATGTTACAAGTAACACTAATACAAAGCTTCCGCAAACCGGACAGCTTTGGTGGCCGGTTCCTGTTATGGCATGTGGAGGAGTGATATTCATAACTGTAGGAGCACGTTTAAAATCAGGAAACAAGAGGGATAACTAATGAAAAAAATGCATGGACGCTTGTGCATTATGATTGGGGCAGCGTTGCTTTTAGCGGCGTTGTCCCTTGTTTTGTACAATTTAAATAAAGACAGTCAAGGCGGAAAAGCATCTCAGGAGCTTCTTGCAGAATTAAAATTAGAAATGCCGCAAATTTCTAGTGATGACGGAAACTTATCAAATAATGATTTATTCAAAGAGTATGAAGATGATGAACCTGATCAGGATAACTTTATAGAGGTAAATGGAAGGATCTATGCAGGAGTAATTTATATTCCGTCCCTTCAATTGGAGCTTCCTGTACTCAGTGAATGGAGCTATGATAATTTGGATATTTCTCCATGTCGCTACTCAGGATCAGCTTTTAAAGGAAATCTTATAATTGCAGCGCACAATTATCGTTCCCATTTTGGCAGACTACAAGAGCTTGGAAGTGGAGATACTATTATTTTTACAGATGGTAAAGGAATTGTATATGAGTATGAAACTGTTCAGACTGAAACTGTCGATGGCAGAGACGTTGAAGCAATGGAGCTTGGTTCAGAGAATAATTGGGACTTGACATTATTTACATGCACTCTTAGTGGTCAAAGCCGAGTGACAGTGAGGGCAGTGCAGACAAATAATTGAAGAGGTACATATCAAATATAAAAACTGTCAACATAAAAGGTATGTTGACAGTTTGTTTTTAATATGAATTAGCCCGCAAAAGTATTATTACTTTTGCGGTTATTTGTTTTTGTCTTTTTTTGGCATTCAAGGCGTTATTTTGGCATTCAGGGTAAAAGTATTGATTTTTATATAATTATTTTGTATAATAAAAATACAAAAATAATTTATAGGATTATGATTATAAAAATGATAAATATTTTTTAGCTAATAGGGTAATCGGCTTATTTGCTGAATATTCTAGGGATTTTATTTACGAGTTATATTTAGAATGCTGATTATTAACTACGCATTATTCCCCAAAAAGCTAGATTTATGTTCGAATTATGTAAGGTATCTTGTGTTTCAGGATATGGTTTTTGAATTTTGGAATAGTATATATAATGATTTAGTAATAATGAATGCGATTAATGAAATCTTAAGTAGGTAGGTGTATTATGGAGAATTTTTTAACTAAACGCTATTATTTAAATTCAAATAATATGATGGATGATATTGTAGATTCTCTTGGAGATTGTTTAGTGCAAGCTGCATATCTGGTTTTAAAGAGTAAATATGGTTTGCGGCGGGATGATTATAAAGCATTTTTAAACGAAACTACAGTAAAATTGATTGTTGATTCAAATAATGATTTGATTTCTTTTGAAACAGTTGAAAACATGTTTGATAGGGAAGTTTTCTCTATTAATAGCAATTCGCAAACGAATCAAAATACAGTAGAAACGGTGTCGAGTGTTTTGAAAACAGGGGACATTCCGGCTATTGCAACGATTATAGAGAGATTTCCTTTTTCTGCTTTTTATGATATTAATTATAAATTAAATATAAGACGAACAGGACATGTTTTTATTATCGTTGGTGAGGATGAGGAGAATTTCTTTTATGTTGATAATCCTAGTGTAATATCATATAAGCAATATGTTGCTTATGAAAAAAATAGAGGGATCGGAATTATTTCAAAGAAGTTTTTTTATGAGGCAACTAAAGATTATTGCGATGTACTTACATTTAAGTTTAATAAGAATGTTATTGATTATTATACTAAGCATCCACAAGAAGCACTGATTAATTCAAAAGATAACTATTTTAAGAATGAAGTTTATTATGGTAACTTTATTGAATATTTTGGACGGAATGCTCTGATAAAATTGATTGAATTGTTTGAAACGGAAAATCTGCGCTTTGATGCCCTGGCTCCATCAGAAGACAGAGATATGATTACATATTTCAATTGGAAATTGTGGAATATAAAAGGTCGAAGAAATTTACAAAGATATTACTTGGAGCAAAATAATAATAACAATGCGTTAAAATTAATAAAATCATTAAAAGAATCAATAAAGCATTGGGATTTACTATATAAGATTTTATATAAAGATTACTTACAAGGTGCGGTTATTATGGGGAAAAAATATATTCCGGTTATTGAAAATGTTATTGCCGTTGAAGGTGAACTACATGAAGCATTGGTGAAATATTTGAGTTTGGAAATCTAAGGAGTTTTTGATAACAATTGAGAAGGGGAAGTGTCCTTGAAAATTATTAAAATTGAATTGACAAAAAACATAGATAAAAAAGAGTTTATTAAAAATATAGGTTTTGTTTCTGAGGTAATATTAGATTTTAGTGTAAAGAACAGTACTTTAATTGTAAAAGTTTCAGATAATGCAGATGAAAACCAAGTTGAGCATGATTTGAAATTATATGCAGAAAAGTTTATATTGCCGGATAAAGATAAAATAATTTATCATTATAATGATAGTACCAGGTATTATAATGATGTTTTTAATAAATACAAACAGTGTTTTCATGACTTTGGTTGCGGTAATATCGCATTAAGTGGAGCAGCAGAATTTTTATTTAGATTTTTTGACGAAAAATTTGAACGTATTGCAATGGAGCATAATGCACACTGTAAGGTATATCCAACGTTGCTTCCGGTAGATGCATATAAGAAAACGGGATATTTAAAGCATTCTCCGCAATATGCAATGTTTTGTTGCAGCACGTTTGAAGATATGAGTAATCTTGAAAATTTGGATAAAAATATTGATGCTTATAACTGGTCATCAGTGTTGAAAGATCCTATACATGCGTTATCGCCGTCAGCTTGTTTTCATACATATTTAGAATATGAAAATATGACTTTAGATACAAATTCAGTAGTTACTTTTAATCAGAATGTATTTCGAAATGAAGGAAGATTCAATTATTCAGAGATTGGTAGATTAATGGGTTATCATGTAAGAGAAATTGTTATGATTGGTTCTGCTGATTTTGTTTCGAATATAAGAAAAAGAATTTTAGATACAGTGATTATTTTACTGAAACAATGGAAAATGTGTGCGAAAGTTTGTGTTGCATTTGATCCATTTATAATACCTAAAATGCAAAAATTTAAAAAGATTCAGAAATCAGAAGAATTGAAGTATGAAATTAGATTGAATTGTTCTAATGAACATGAAATCTCTGTGGCTTCGTTTAATTTACATGGATCAGCTTTTACGTCACCTTTTAATATCAAAATTGCAAATATAGATAATACAGTTACAGGTTGTATTGGATTTGGATTAGAAAGATGGGTAATAGCGTTTATAAGTCAATTTGGTATAGATATAAATAATTGGCCTGATGAGATTAAAAATGCTTATAAAAAGGAGCAAAAAGATGAATAATAGTATATATGATATAGTTGCAAAAAATGTAAAACAAATTTTTGATGAAGAAAACATATCTGTTATTGTTACGTATGAAACCAAATTGGATAGAACTTCAGGTATAGATTCACTAAATTTATTAAAATTAACTTTGCGTATAGAGGAAGATTTAGGTATAAATCTAGATGATTATTTAAATCTTATTCATTCTGCCGGTACTGTAAGTGAATTGGTTTCCGTTATTGAAAAAGCAATAGAAGATTGATGTGCTCCTATTGCAGCAGCTATTAAAAGTGTTTTAACTCTAATTATAACGCCGCAAAGTTCGGTTTGATTTGGAACATTTCCGATGCTTCTCTGGGTACAGAAGAATTAGCACATTGATGATGGAATTAAAGATTAAGAATGATTTTGATAGTAAAAGGGGAATCATCATTTCTTGTTCGGTTATCATTTTTGCGTGTATAATAAATATTATTAATTATAACTTTAAGAAACTCATTTTTAATTTTTGGGTGTATATCTGGATTTTGGAGAGTATTTAAGGCATTTGACAATTGAACTATTTTTTCTTCATAATTAATAGAATTAGGAATTGATGTTTTTAGATTTTCAATTTCTGATGTGATTTTTTTGCGTTTTTCAGCTAATGCTGTATTACGCTTTATAAAAATGGCATTAGTATAAATTCCTTGTTCCAGCAATTCATATAATTTATCCTGCTGATTTTCTATAGTTTTAAGTTCTTTGATCAGACTTTCGAGAATGCCGTTTTGTATTGATTCAGATTGATTATCGCCGTTTGAAATTTTTATTTTAAAGTCATTAATATATTTTTTCAGTGCTATGATAACTTCACTTTCAAATTCGCTATACAATACCGATCTATTTTCACATCTTGGCTGATTGGGACATATAATTCTCGGTGATGATTTATTAAATTTTTTATAAACCATAGATTTACCACATTCACATTTTACAAGTCCTGCAAACGGGTTAACGATTTCATATTCTTTCTTTACTCTTGGATTTTGTCCGAAACGCTTTTGAGCTGCATTAAAAACTTCTTCTGAAATAAGTCCGTTGTGTTTTCCGTCAATAATTATCCATGAATCTGGAGTGGATTTTGGACGGGAACATACTATTTCGCCATCTTTGTATGTTTTTACTGTTTTGCGCCAGTTCCAGCGTATTTTACCGATATATACGGGATTTCTTAAAATATCCCTAATAGTGGAATCTGACCAATAATTATTTTTTCTGGGTTTAATGCCAATAGAATTTAAATGATTTGCTATTTTTGATGTACCCATATTTTGATTTACAAACAAATCGAAAATCAATCTTACAACGTTTGATTCGTCATTTTCAACGAGAACATAGTTTTTATCAATTTTTTCTTTTGAGTACCCAAAAGGAGGAATAGAACCTATATAATTTCCATCGCTGACAGATGCAAGGCGTCCTCTCATAAGAATTTCTTTGACGTATTCGAGATAGTCATTACCTCTCATTAATTCCATTTCAAAAAACTTACGGTCATATTTTTCCGATAAGTCATATGTTTTAGTAGGTGTATAAACCAGTGTGTTTGTATATTGAAAAGCTCTTATTATAGTACCGCAGTCGTGTAAGTCTCCTCTGCTGAGTCTTTGCGGTTCTATAACCAATACACCGGTAATTTGTTCGTTTTGAATACATTTAAGTAGTTTATTCATTAAGGGACGGTCTTTAATTGTTTCACCAGATACAATTTCTCTAAATATATCTTCTTCTGGAACAGCTTTTCCGATATTTTTTTCAGCGTATTCCTGCAAGATTTTCTCGTGCCTTGCCAATATTTCTTCAATGGTTTCATGTTCTCCGTCGGCTCTTGATTTTCTTAGGTACATTAGATATTTTTGCATAAATTCCTCCTTATTTTATTATTGATTGTGTTTTTTATAACGCTCTGTATATTTGCAGGGCGTTATTTTTATAAGAATTCCCCGGTATTGACCGAGGAATCTTATTTTCACCTGATATTAAGACGATTTTCAAGGGCTTCACGAAGAACAGCAGAAAAATTAATTCCGGCTTCCTCTGCTTTTATGTTCAACCAGCTTGGAATAGTACAATTTTTCTTGACGGTTCTGTTGTCTAGCATTCGTCTATATGCATCTAAATCAACATCGACAAGCGTTACAATTGAATCTCCCTCAGCGTTTATTGATGAAATAGCAGAAGGCATGGGAAGTGTTTTATTTTCGTCTTGCATATCAACAGCAGTAATACAAATGGCATCTCTCGCCATTTCCAGTGCATTGGCAAGGTCTGTTCCCTGTGTCATTATATCAAAATCTGGTACATTGACAAGAAACATTTCATTATCAGGGGTTAGAATAACTGGATATACTTCTTTCATAAAAACAACTCCTTATAATATTTTTGTGGGAATACACGGACTATTTCAGTCCGTGTTTTTTAATGATTGCTTGTGCAAGTTTTTCATTGATTTCCCTGTGTCGTGGGATTGGTTCGTTTTTTGCACCATTGGTATATATATCATAATTTCCACCATCACGTTTTAACCGAATTTGATGAAAGGCCGTGTTGCTATGATTTGCATTTTAATTAATAAAATTCCCCTCGTGAGAGGGGAGGTCTTAAGCATATGCAATTAGTACGAGGCTTAAAACAAATCACTGTGTGAACCGGTTCTTGTAAGATAAAGAATAAGTTCATTGTTATTGATTTCGTATATCAGAAGCCAGTCAGGTTGAATGTGACATTCCCGACAACCTTTAAAGTTACCTGACAATTCATGGTCTTTATTCTTTTCGGGGAGAGGAACTGCATTTGCAATATTATTGATTATTTCTGTAAGAAGACTTAAATCTTTATGCTGTTTTTCCATTTTCTTTAAATCTTTTTTAAACTGAGAAGTTGGTTTTATGATATATTTCATTTCAGTAAGTCCCTCATCATATCATCGGCATTATCGTATGATTTGTAGTTGTCAGGATTTTTTTTCATGTCCTCAACTTCGGCAAGAGCCTTAAGCGTTTCCTCATTTGGCTCTTTGTATCTGCCAAATAACATCAAAAATGCATTTAACTGCTCTTCTGTCATTGAATCAATTACATTATATGCCATTTCTCTAATACTCATATAAAACAACTCCTTTCACTTATAATTATATATTATATATTAAAATATGTCAATCATTATTCTTCTGTTTTTCAACTTAGAATATAAAAAATTCCCCTCGTGAGAGGGGAGGTCTTAAGCATATGCAATTAGTACGAGGCTTAAAACAAATCACTGTGTGAACCGATTCTTGACAATGTCAGGATAAGTGAATCATTTTGAATTTTGTAAATCAACAGCCAGTCAGGTTGAATGTGACATTCTCTAAAACCTTTCCAATCACCTGTTAGTGCATGGTCTTTGTACTTTTCTGGAAGAGGTTGTTCATTTGCAAGCATATCGATTACAGTTTCCATATCGTGAATATTTAAATGGCGTTTTAATATTTTTTTATAATCTTTTTTAAAGGAATTATGGTATCTAATCGTCAGCATTTAAATCCTCCATTAGTTCAGCAACTGAATGGAATTCCCTGCTAAGATTTTTGTTATTATTAACATCGTTCATAACTGTTAGAGTTTCATTATTAGGTATATCACTAGAATTACTAAAGCCGTTTAGAAGCATTGCTAATCCTTGCAACTGTTCTTCACTTAATCCATCAAGGATATGGTTTACATATTCTCTAGTACTCATATAAAACAACTCCTTTCACCTATAATTATATATTATATATTAAAATATGTCAATCATTATTCTCCTGTTTTTCAACTTAGAATATAAAAAATTCCCCCGACCGAGTCGGGGAGGATCATTGTATTTTACTATAGATTTTTGTAATTGTAATTTTTAGTCGAAAATGCTATACGTAGTTTCTCCATTTTTCACTGTGTAGATAGGTGTTTCAGTACCTACTTCAACAACATTAAAAGCTAAGTTGGGATTATTATAACTTTTAATCGTATTTTTTAAAATTGTATTAAGTTCGGTAAACGGAGCGGTGATACTTTCGCTCTTAAAGATTTCAACATTAGTAACAGCCTCGGTTGTTATTTCAGCAGTAGTTTCAACAGTTGATTCTTCTTTTTAAGAAAATAAATGTCAATATGAAGTAATGGAGTTTAGAGAATCAACCGAAACCAAGTCAGCGTAAAGGAGGTGAAAGATATGAAAATAACCATTGAAACAGAACCTAAAGAAATAGCCGACCTTATTCGTTCCGTGTGATAGTAGTGGCTATCCTTTTGAACACAGTCAATCCCAAGAAGATTCATTATCCAAAAATTGAATTATTAATAAAATCCCATTGTTTTTTGTTCAACCAGCCTTGTTTATTATTTACAACTTCTATGACTAATAATCTATTGTTTGAATCAAGATAAGGCTTGATTTTTGCTTGAATATCGTCCGCACTTGAATAGTTGCTTTTTATCAAGTACGACGATTTCCAATAGGAACACCAAGCCGTCGAAGCTTCTTTGATAGCATCAATTACATCATCATAGTTTTGACCAGGGTTATTAAGGTCATATGTAATAAAGTAAACCATTATTATTTCCCCCCTTTTCTATATATTATTTTTATTATAATTCAATTGGTGAAATATGTCTATAAAACGAAACTTAGTCGTTATAGGAGAAATTAAAAATGTACATAGGTGAATTATTTTCTAAGATTTTTGATGCAGCCAGTTAGGTACTTTTCTAAAAAAGTAAATTATCTTAATTAGGAAACAAGTACAAGTGGTGCTGAGTAGGATATAAAGAGGTGATAAATATGATTAAATATGAAAGCGAAAATGCAATAGTTGAGGTTCATTTTGCAAATATTACTGATTCCGAAAGGCAAATACGGCATAAGCAATTGGAGCAGGGACTAATAAAATATTATAAAAATGTTGTTGATTGTATTGGTAAATGGCCGGATGAAGATTGTACACAAGAAAGTAATTCTCAATTACAAAATCAAGGAGGAAAGAAATGAAGCAGACGGAATATAACATAAAAACACGGCAATGCAAGACAAATTACAGTCCCGACCCATGGGGAGAACTAAAGGCAATTAATGACCGTGCGATTATTGATAATATGATTAGAGACTATACATATATTAATAAGAAACAGAATGTTTTAAGGGAAGATTTGATATGACTACATATATAAATAAAAAACAGCCTGCCCTGAGGCAACAGGGACAGGCAAAAGAAAAAATTTAAACACATAAATGATAGCATGAAATAGAGGAAATGTCAAGGAGGAAAGGTAATTAAAATGTACAGAGGGAAAACCCATACAGTATATGGAATAGCATATTTTAATGACGTCATATACAGTTCAATTTTTTACGAAAATGAGGACGATGCGGAACAGTTTGTAAATGACGGTATCGGTGAAAAAATTATAAAAGTACATCTGTCAAACGAATCATATAAAGTGTTAAAGAGAAAAGGAGTTATAAGATGAGCTGCATTTACGATTATGACAGTCCTTGCGAGTGTGATATTGAGGCATGCAGAACCTGTTATAAAAATCCGGACAAGCCAGAACCAGATATTGATTTAATGAGAGATTTGGAAAGGGAGGAAAAATAGTATGGCTGATTTTTCAGATGGCGTAAAGGAATACATTGAAGCAGAAGGAAAAATAAGAAATTTCTTTCCGGTAGACTGGAAAGGTAATAAGGATATTAGCTGTTTTCAATGCGATTTTTTCAATCGAAACAGTGGATTGTGTTTAATAACAAAAGAGGTAACGCCATATCCTCAAAAGTTTACGGGACGTATTTGTCCATTTAATGAGGCAGCAAGAAAGGAAGAGTAAAATGGACAGTTTTTTTAAAAGAGTGTCGGCTATACAAGCTGAACTTAAAGCGCCTAAGAAT
>NZ_JAOQKH010000090.1:0-801 GCF_025567485.1 Porcipelethomonas ammoniilytica
TTTTTATGTCCGAAAGCGGTCAAGACGTAAAACTGCTCCGCAAAAAATTAATATAATATTATGGAGGTCATAAAAATGACAAAGAATTTAAGCTATTTCATGAGAGAACAGAAGGAAGAAATCGTAAATGCTCCTGCACCGGAAAGTTTCGTTGACGAAAACGGAAACCGTCTTGAACTTGAAATTAAAACAATTTCCAATGACAAGATAAGAAAAATTCAGGACAATTACCGCAAGCGTTCTATTGCTCTGGATAATTCAGGAAATCCTTATCTATCGAACGGTGAAGTAGTATTCCAGACAGAAAATGATATCAACAGAGCAATGAGACATATCGTCGCTGAAGCATTGGTTTACCCCGATTTAAAATCTAAGGAACTAATGGACTTCTATCACTGCTATGATATCAGTGAAATGCCTCTTAAAGTATTTCACAGACCGGGAGAATACAGTCAGGTATTTAATTCCGTTATGTCAGTGCTTGGACTTATAAAAAAGGACGAAGATTCAGACGAAGTTAAAGAAGCAAAAAACTAATAACCTGCAAGGGATCGTTTGAATACTGGGCACATGTCTTATGGCAGCGCCACGGACTGCGTATGGAAGAGTTTGAGAAAATGCCTAAACACACAAAACTCTTCTACATTGCATCCGAATTGTGCGAGTTAAACGACCCTTGCAGGATAGATACACAAATTTTGCTTGCTATGCTTAAAAGCGGGATGAGGCTGTAATGAAGGAATTAGCTTTAAAAATACGATTAGTAGATGAAGTAAGCTCTGCCATGAATAATATAGGCGA
>NZ_JAOQKH010000091.1:0-760 GCF_025567485.1 Porcipelethomonas ammoniilytica
CCATTCATTTTGAAAAATCTTTACTTTAATCTTTTTTCTTTTCGCCTTTTTGTGTCCAGATTATTGACTATGGTCCACCACAAAATACTTGGGTTTTTTGGCTTCAAGGATTCTAATATATTCGAGGAACATATTTCCTCTGTCGTCCTCAAACCCTTTTCTGAGTCCTGCATATGACCAGCTTTGGCATGGCGGGCCTCCAACGAGCAAGTCAAAATCCGGCATTGTTCTGGAATCGATTT
The DNA here is from genome assembly GCF_025567485.1 of Porcipelethomonas ammoniilytica. NCBI lineage: Bacteria > Bacillati > Bacillota > Clostridia > Eubacteriales > Oscillospiraceae > Porcipelethomonas > Porcipelethomonas ammoniilytica. The sequence goes on from NZ_JAOQKH010000091.1 coordinate 243, forward strand.
TTGTGATGTCCTCATAAAATTCCTCTTTTCCCGTATCAAACAATATTCTGTAAGCCTTTTGCACAAACTTATCAATTTCACACCAGCCTACTATTTTAAATCCTCCTACTCTTTCTAATCCGCTTCGGAATCCTCCGATTCCCGCAAATGCTTCAAACACACGAATCATTCATATCTTCTCCTTTCTGCTTTTAGGTACCAAAAAGCGGTTAAGTCTTTTTTGACCTAACCGCTTACATTGACATATCCATTTGTACTTCTTCCGTTATTTCTTCAATTTGATCCTGATTGGCTTCTTTGAGCGCCGATGACACAAGATTGGCAAAACCTTCAGTATCGTCTATCATAGCCTTGAATCGACTCCCTAAGTCCTCCATTAGTGACAGACTGTCTGCATAACAGAAAAATCCGCCTGCCTCACAGTCAAAATAAATCTTACTTAGATTCGGTTCATCTGCAAAGGCTCTGCGAAATACTGTTTCCCACTCATATCCGTTTCCATGTGTATAGAATTGTCC
>NZ_JAOQKH010000092.1:0-751 GCF_025567485.1 Porcipelethomonas ammoniilytica
GTAGTTGGAAACGTTTTTGATAATTCTGAATTGCTGAAAGGAGAAGAAAATGAATGAAAAATTAAAACCGTGTCCGTTTTGTGGAGGTAAGGCAAATGTGGGGGTAGATGATTTTAATAATAAATATCTGGTTATGTGTGGTGAGTGTGGTGTGATGATGGGAATATCGCTTGAAATTGGCGTAGAAATAATAAATGGTTGGACTGCTGAATTTGAATCAGTCGAATTAGCGATTGAGAACTGGAACAGGAGGGCTGAAAATGCCGAAGTGTGAGAAATGTTATCATACATGCCTCAAAATACCGTCTAGAATGCGCTGTAATCAATTTTGAATGTGTTATAATGAAATTACAGGGTTAAAATCATAACGCCTAAAAACGGGCGTAGAATTGAAATATGGAGGATTAGAAAATGTCAGCACATAAAAGATTTACACGTATATGCGTTTCATGCGGCGTTGAGATGCCGAATTCAGGCAGTTCCAAAAAATATTGTACCGAGTGCGCCAAAGAACGGCATCGCAAAAATAGACGTGAATATATGCGAAATATCAGAAATTCAGGTGAATACATATCGCCTGCAAATGAAGTCAAACGGTCGAGGTCAAATAGCATGAAAAGAATTAACGATATTGCCCGAAATACCGTAAACTATGGAGAATATCAAGCTAAAAGAATGGAGGATTAAAATGTCAACACAAACATATGTAATCTATGACAAATACAACGGACATATAGTTTGTGACATCAAG
>NZ_JAOQKH010000093.1:0-713 GCF_025567485.1 Porcipelethomonas ammoniilytica
AATGTGTTTTTATAAATGCAGTAATTTAACATATATTTCTATTCCGAATACTATACAAAGAATGGATTCCTGTTGTTTTCAATTATGCAAGAATCTGACTACGGTTTCTTTTGCATCAAATTCAATTTTAACAGAAATCCCTACCGCTACTTTTGCAAGCTGTTCTTCATTAACTTCTATTTCAATTCCGGATTCTGTAAAAAGAATTGGTATGGCGGCATTTGATTCTTGTTCTAATCTTAATACCGTATCTATAAATTATTTATCTTCAAAACTAGAATATATAGAAATGGGAGCATTTACTAACTGCTATAATTTATCAAATGTAGTTTTGCCTAAATCGGTAAAAAAAATCGGTGTAATAGCTTTTGAAAATTGTCGTGGTATTTCATCATTGAATGTTCCTAGATCGGTAATAAACATTTACAACGGAGCTTACCGTGGATGTACTGCATTAACTCAGGTTACATTTGAAGGCAATTCACAGGCTTTTCTTTCTGTAGGTTTAGAAGCCTTCAAAAACTGTTCTTCTTTAAAAACAGTAAATATAAATAAATATAAAAATATAGATTTTGGTAAAAGAGCATTTGCAGATTGTACCAGCTTAACCACTGTAAATTATCCGAAGGCTACATATAACGGTAATAATATCAATGTTCTTGACGGTATAGCTTTTAGTAATGATTGCTTCTTAAATACGCCTTATTATACTA
>NZ_JAOQKH010000094.1:0-681 GCF_025567485.1 Porcipelethomonas ammoniilytica
CATGACTATTTTATTGCAAAAACTCTGGACAAGGTACGTCCGGGAGGCGTAATCGCTTTTATCACTTCTTCCGGTACTCTTGACAAGGCTAATCCGTCGGTAAGAAAATACATTTCTCAGCGTGCAGAGCTTATGGGCGCTGTCAGACTTCCGAATAATGCTTTCAAATCCTATGCGGGAACGGAAGTTACCTCCGACATTATTTTTCTCCGGAAACGTGAAAAAATGATAGATATTGCGCCCGATTGGGTGTATACCTCAAAAAATCCAGACGGTCTGACAATTAACAATTATTTTATTGAAAATCCGGAAATGATTTTAGGAAAAGTTGTGGAGGGAAACAAGCTTTACGGCAAAGGTACTATGGTCGTTCCTTTTGAAAATTCCGATCTTAAAGTTATTTTAAATGAAGCGGTAAAGAAAATAAAAGGAAATTATACCGCTGAAAAGTCTGTTATTGCAAAACCCTCCGGAAAGAAAAAGGATAAATTTAAACCTGAAATTCTTCCTGCCGATCCGACGGTCAAAAATTTCTCATACGCTGAAATTGACGGTAAAATATTTTACCGTGAAAATTCTATTATGACTGAAATGCCGTTTACTGGAAAGAGATACGAGCGTGTAAGCGGAATAGCCGCTATTTCAAAATGCGTCCGTGAACTGCTTAATATGCAGCTTGAG
>NZ_JAOQKH010000095.1:0-655 GCF_025567485.1 Porcipelethomonas ammoniilytica
ATATGGATTGCTCCATTCGGATATCTGCGGGTCTTTGTTCGCTTACAACTCGCCGCAGCTTTTCGCAGTTAACCACGTCCTTCTTCGGTTCCCAATGCCAAGGCATCCGCCCTGCGCTCTTATTAGCTTTACCATTTGTCCGTTTTGAGTTCTCTTTAATACATTGTAGTTTTTTTACCCGATTAATCTTTCTTAATCGTGTCGTTTCACTTGATTGTATTTCCTCTTACTTTTCTTATTCAATTTTCAAGTTTCCTTTTTCTATCCTTTTTCAAGAACAGAAATTAACAGATAACTTCTTATCTATTAATTTTTATTCTTGATTGGTGGGCACAAGTGGACTCGAACCACCGACCTCACGCTTATCAGGCGTGCGCTCTAACCACCTGAGCTATGCGCCCAATACCTTTTTGGTGGAGATGAGGAGGATCGAACTCCTGACCCCCTGCTTGCAAAGCAGGTGCTCTCCCAGCTGAGCTACACCCCCAACTCTTCCTCGGTATCTTCAAAATCGAACAATGCTTTCCCTTGTATCTGACCGGAACTTCTCAGATTCTTCCTCTGTTTGCTCCTTAGAAAGGAGGTGATCCAGCCGCACCTTCCGATACGGCTACCTTGTTACGACTTCACCCCAGTCATCAATCCCACCTTCGAC
>NZ_JAOQKH010000096.1:0-637 GCF_025567485.1 Porcipelethomonas ammoniilytica
ATTTACGAGGTTTGCGGGGCGTGTGGCACTGTGGCACATTTTCCCCCTATATATAAGATATATATTAAAATATATTATAATTTCCCCGTTTCAATAATAAAAAGTTTTTCTGACGAAACAATGCGCGATTTTGTGCCACAGTGCCACAACACGTTATAAACTACATAGATACGTGATTGAATTTGTGGAACAGCAAAGCCACAGTACGCCACATATGCCACATAAAGGAGTGATAAAAAGTTGTGATACAATTAAGAGATTATCAGATTGAATGTATTGATATTCTTGACAATGGACGTTACCTTGTACAAATGGCTACCGGACTAGGAAAAACCGTTACATTTGCAAATATCAGACGTCAGGGACGTATGCTTATACTTTCCCATCGTGAAGAGCTTGTGCGTCAGCCGTTAAAATATTTTGACTGCACAACCGGAATTGAAATGGCGTCGGAACGTTCTCATGGGGAAGAAATCGTATCGGCAAGCGTGCAGAGTATTGTTCACAGGCTTGATAATTTTGATCCTGATGAATTTGATGTGATTATAGTTGACGAAGCGCACCATTCAGCCGCCGGAACGTACAGAAAAGTACTGGAGCATTTTACACCGCGTCAGGTAATCGGTTTTACCGCTAC
>NZ_JAOQKH010000097.1:0-628 GCF_025567485.1 Porcipelethomonas ammoniilytica
AACGCTGCTGCCGCATAAAAGGGGTACAGTAAATTTTGGATATTATGAGGACAGTGAAAACGGTTATTTTTATTTTGGAGCATATACCGGAACATACCGTTCTGTTTTTGCAGTAACGGTTTTGCGGGGAACAAATGTAACGCTGTCTGATTTCGGCGATACTGCGGACGCTCCGGGCGGCTGGACAACGGTAACTCCGAGAATCCTACAGGACAACACCGATTTGCAAAGCTATCTTCCATTGACCGGAGGAACGCTGACCGGAGATTTAATTGCGCCGCACATAAAGCAGTCCCAATCGGGAGCACTTCTTGCTGAAAACTCAACAAATGAAAACAGTCTGACGGTAACAAATGCTGAGATAGCAAAATATTCACAAGTGTATATGGCTGCAAGCTGGACTCAGCAAGAGACGGTCAATTTCTGCGATGTAATTCCGATTTCCGCTATTGTGGCAGGAGCGGTATTTACAAAGCAGGTTTATACGGGCACAAGGATTTACACTTATACGGTCACCTGTACAAGCACAGGAGTATTCACATTAACGCAAAGTAATTCCACAGGTACAGCAGGAACGTTGAGATTAAAATTGTATGTTATTTAGGAGGTTAATTATGAAAACATGGGC
>NZ_JAOQKH010000098.1:0-591 GCF_025567485.1 Porcipelethomonas ammoniilytica
TACTTGGTGTTTTCCATGTGTTTCTCTCCTTTTTTTATTATTATACCATCTTTCGCTTTTTGCTGTCCACTTTTTTAGTATAGCACCATTTGGTGCAGCTCCAGTAATTCGAACGACCAGAGAGCGATCACGATCGAGTGCGCAAGTAACAAAACTTCGCCATATGCCATGAATAACACTGTATATGAGAAGCTGATCCAACTCTGCACCGACATCTGCAAGCGCTATAGCAAAACGAAGGTGCTCTGGCTCGGCAGCAAGGAGAAAACTCTTGCGTATACCCCGAAAAGCAACGAAATGGTGCTGACGGCGCACCGCTGGTTTGCAAACAAGAGCTGCCCCGGCGACTGGCTGTACTCCAGATACGGAGAACTCGCGAGCCGGATCAACGCGCTGCTCGGAAGTAGCAGCAACAGCATTTCCGGATCCACTGGTAGCACCGAAAACTCCGGAATTTTAATGACGTCATATACAGTTCGATTTTTTACAAAAATGAGGACGATGCGGAGTTGCAGTTACGTCTCCTTTAAAATCTGTTATAGGTTTTGCCATTCTCTTCTGCTTGTTGCGGCATTGTTTACAAACATTTTT
>NZ_JAOQKH010000099.1:0-578 GCF_025567485.1 Porcipelethomonas ammoniilytica
GTTTCGTATTTTGAACAGTGTTCGGATACGAATCCGTGGGCAAGCTACTGGTTAGGAAAAATCTATTTGTTTGGCTGCAGCGATGTTCAGCAAAATCGGGAAAAAGCTTTGGATTATCTGACTTTTTCTGCTGAACAGGGCAACGAATATGCACAGAATCTAATTGATCATGAAACAGAGTATGAGAATGTAATGCTGACAAATACAATTTTCAGCTTGTTTGCTAATCTAAGCAAATGTATTTCTGAGGACTATAATCAGAAATTTCAATCGGGCAGACTATCTGTTGACAAAAAGCTTCGCCGAATGATACTGGAGAAAAAACAGGCTCTTGGTCTGAAAGAAGAGCACTCTCAAACTCATGAGCAGTCCTATTAAGCGCTATATGCCCCGTGTCATGATGCGATGGGAATGTTAAGTAGAAAATAGAAGATATATTTAATGCAGAGAAGAAAATATATGCACACTGTTCAGCTTTGAAAGCTTGAAGTCAGTGTGCATTTTTCGTCAATTCCGTCAATTTGCGACGGCTTTTTTGACGATATTTGCAGTAATTTTAATCCTATTATATCATAAAT